>JAKLEH010000040.1 GCA_022703155.1 Patescibacteria group bacterium
CGCGGGCAGCGTGGCCTTGTCCAAACCGATGTATTTGGCTTGCGGAAAGCGCTTCCAGCACGCGAACAGCACCCGCCCTTCGCCGCAGCCCAAATCGTACACCACGCTCCCCGGCTTAAGCCGCAACGCGTCCACGATGTACGGCAAAACGGCCGCTGGCATGGAGATGAACGGCGCACGCGTAACCACCAGGCTCCACTCCCACATGATCATGACCGCGCTCAACAGCAACAGCGCCACCAAAAGCACGCTATAGAAGATGACCAGAAACGTATGCATGGGTCGCATGGTACTGCAATTTACGGATTTTTTAAAGCGTGAACGCAAAAAGACCCGTATGGGTCTTTTTGTCTGGCCGCGTTAAACGCGATTCCGTCGCGTCCAACGCGATGGTCGGGATGCAAAGACCTCTCTCGAACTGACCATCGGGCTGATTTTCGTGCTCGAAGCGTATACCCAAGCCAACGATGATCTGCGGACGCTTACAACATGGAAACCTGCCACACCAGCCTTTGCAGTCGCTCTATAAAGGCGTAAAGTAGAACAAAACTACTATGTCAGACCAAGACAATCAATCGGCTCTTGCAAGCCAGCTCCAGCAGGGCAACGACCAACCCGCGCCGTCCGCGATGAACGGCGACGGCATGACCGTCAACCTGCCAACGGGCGAACGCATCGAGCTTGGCGAAACAAACGCCCAAACCAAGCCGTACGTTCCCAAGAGGACATGACTTGAATGGATATGATAGACAGTACGGTCAAAGACCGTTTTGTCGAGCTACGCGCCCAAGGCAAGAGCTTTGCCGTGATTGCCGAGGAGTTAGGCGTTTCAAAACCCACGCTCATCACTTGGAGCCGCGAGCAGGCTTTGCAGATAGGCAACCTGCGAGCCATAAATGACGAAGCCTTGCGCGAAAAGTACCGCCTAACAAAACAGCGTGAACTTGAAACCTACTCGCACCAGCTCGAAGCTGTGGAAACCGAGCTAAACAAACGCTCACTCGCCAATGTGCCGACCGACAAGCTATACGGTATCCTGTTCAAACTGATGAGCGAAGCACGCGGGGAGCGAAAGCCTTTGACCTTGCAGTGTACGCAGAGCTTGCTTGAAGATGATCTAATCACGCAAAAGGAATGGGAAGCCTAAAAAGTTGACTTCTTCTTTTACGTTTCTTGACCGTTTTTCGGTTATTTAGTTTTTCCGACACCATAAAAAGCTCTCTTATTTACCCAACCTTTAAGACCGCTTATTATTGGCTCGGTAGTGTTCTCTTGTCTTTAATCTGGGCAATAAACAAGTTTTTAATCGTTCTGAAACAATCTTTAACTTTGGTTTTTGGTTCAAACGCAAAAATCTTCGACCCATCGCCAACTGGTACATGTTCAACGACAAACCCATTTTCATCGTAATAAGTGACAGCGCACGTATCCATGCCACACTGACTCCATGATAAAACTCTTTTTTCTGTTGTTTGACTTTTACATACGCTGTAAACAACCTCACCAGAACCAGCTTCGGGTTTTTCATAAATCACTGGCATCCCATCGATTGTACTCGTTGCAACCGGCTCGGAAATTGGATAGCCTTGGTAACATCTGATTTTATCCTGTTCGTTCTTAAATGTATCACAAGCAGAAAAATAACCCGTGGCACCGACAAACATGGAAGCGCATAACAGTTTCGAGTTTTGATAATTACTTATAACGCGACCCTCCCAACCATTATCGCCCGCATATACTGGCTCTTTTTCTGATAAAGACAGACAGGGTTTGATTGTTCGTTCTCTTATCGCCTCGCCCAAAGCAATATCAACGCTATCATTGGCGGTAATTTTCAATTGCTGTTGATTGACACTGTATGTTCTTGTGATCAACAAAATGGCGACCATAAAAACAATTGCCAAAGCAATGACAATCGTCCATTTTACCAAACCCTTGATCGGTGCGGACTTCATAATACTGAATATAATAGACTTCTTTTCAAGATTTATCAATCTTCCGTAGTGAAGAATAACGACAATAGATAACTGTTTCGGCTATAATAAGCCCATTATGACCACGCCAAAAGACCTGTATGAAGCCCTTGTCGCCTTCCATAAGCCGGAAGAAGCGGGAAATGTGGATGTGGGCAAGCTCAAATATGCGTTGTACGCCCGCAAGTCCACAACCTCGGACGAACGGCAGGAACGTTCCATCCCAGACCAGAAACTTGATTGTTTCGAGACGGCAAAAAGCCTCGGCATCCCACGGGAGCACATAACCGTTATCGAAGAACAGGAAAGCGCGAAGGAGCCGGACATCAGACCGCGCTTCAAGCAGATGATCGAGGACATCAAGCAGGGCAAGTACGAAGCCGTTTTGACGTGGCATCCGGACAGGCTTGCCCGCAATATGGCGGACGCGGGCAAGATCATCGACCTATTGGACAAGAAGATCATCAAAAAGTTGACCTTCGCCACGTTCAGCTTCGAGGACACGCCCATGGGCAAGATGTTGCTCGGTATCTCTTTCGTGCTCTCCAAGCAGTACAGCGACCATTTGAGTGAAGTTGTGCAACGCGGGCAACGCCGTGCCTTGGAAGAAGGCAAGTACATACACACGGCCAAACACGGCTACTACAAAGACCCGAACGATTTTCTGCGTCCCGACGGGGAGTACTGGATACTCATCAAGCGGGCGTTCGGGATGCGGACGGAAGGCCGGACGCAAGAGGAAATCGCGGACTTTTTGAACAAGAACCGCTACACCCGCGCGCCGTCCGACGGCGAGAACCGCAAGCCGTACAAAATGACAGTGCAGAAAGTCTCGGTCATGCTCCGCGATCCTACGTACGCGGGCGTGCTCATGTACGGCGGCATCATCGTGAATCTGACCGAAGCATACGACTTTGAGCAAGCCGTTTCGGTTGACGACTTCATGAAAATCAACGAACTCTCTGACATCGGCGCGGCGTTCAAGATGGTCAAACCTATGAAGAAGCGGCAAGCCACCAAAGCCGACTTTTTGCGCGGTATGGTCGTCTGTTCGTACTGCCAAAGACCCATGTCATCCGGCATCACGACTAAAATCAACCCCAAGAAAGGCACGAGTGGCATCTACTACTACCGTTGCGAAACCAAGGGATGCGAAAGACCGCACAAAAGCCTACGCGCCCGCGTGGTTATGCGCTTCGTCTTGAACTTCCTCGAAATGCACTTATTCGCCACGCAATCGAACTACGAGCGTTTTTGCCGCACCGTGCAGACTGAAAGCGTCAAACACCGCGAGGAGTTGGAAAGCCGACTTATGAGCCTGAAACGCGCCAAGACAGAAAACGAAAAGACCAAGGAACGCATCAAGGCCGTGTTGCTGAAAAACGACGAAACTTTGATCGACTGTTTCAAGGGCGATATGCAAAAGGTGGAAAACGAAGCGGCGGACATCAAACAAGCCATCAACGAAACAGAGGACAAAATCGCCAAAACCAAAGACGCTCCCATGACGTATCAAAACTTTCTCGAACTGTTTACAAACACCGCTAAAACACTGAAAAGCAACGAGGACTTATCATACCGCGACCAGACCATCCGTTTGATCTTCTCGAACTTCGTCGTGGATAACGAAAAAGTCGCTGACTTTGGCCTTTTAGAGCCTTTCAGCGACTTCTTCAAACAAGGAGACTTCCTTGATGGTCGGGCTGGCGGGACTTGAACCCGCGGCCTCCACGTCCCGAACGTGGCGCGCTAGCCAACTGCGCTACAGCCCGACAAGTGAGCGAAAAGCAAATGAATTTTGCTTTACCGAGCGAGAATGGGCTGCATCAAAGCCGCCAGTGGCGGCTGCAGTTACAGCCCGTTTTTTAGCCCGAAAACTATAACAAAAGACCTTTCCTCTGGCAAGGCTTGGCACCGCAGGTTAGCATAAGCCCATGAATACCAAAGCCGCGGCCTTGGCCAGCGCCTGGATCATGGCGACTTCAGCGTTCTGCGCATGGCCTTTTGACGTCCATGCCCAACAAATCATTCCCACCTCAACCCGTGAAAACGTGCTGTCCCAAGGCGTTTCCATAGACACGGCCACGACGCAAAACGGCAACGCTTCACGCTCCAAATACGGCGAATACGCCAGCGCGGTCGTCAAGGACGCCAAAATCGACGCCACCGGAAGTGGCCAAGCCTACGCCCAACGCACGCGCTACAGTCTGGAAATCATCGGCGGATCGCATGCCGGAAAAACGCTCGAGACCACGGTCCAAGCCAAGGACGACAAAGTCCACGCCCAATCGGGCGACCACTTGATAGTTTTCATCCAAACCGGAGACGATCCAAGCCAGCCGAAAATATTTTTGGAATCGTATGACAGACGTTTTGCCGTTTACTGCCTAATCTCCGTCCTGATTCTTATCTATGTGCTGTTTTCCGGCGTTTATGGACTGAGGATTCTTCTTTCCTTGGGCGGGACGGCGGCCATCGGCTGGCTTGTGCTGGCCCCGCTGTATTCGCGCGGCTGGGTTCCGGCTTTGGCTTTTGGCGTCGCATCGCTTTTGGCTAGCGCCTTGGCCGCCTTTTCGGCTTTGGGTTTGGCCAAGCGCAGCGTCATGGCCGCGGTCGCCGGTTGGTTGGGCGCCTGCGTGGTGTACGCGACCGTCGCGTTGCTCTCGGACTGGTCGCGCCTCAATCCGGTCATGGACGCGGCCACGCAAAACTTTTTCCGCGACAATCCGACTTTAGACCCGCAAGCCATCGTCAGCCTGGGCGCATCTTGGTTTTTGGCCGCTTTGGCCATCAGCTTGGCGCTACAGGTGGTCGACGGCGTGGCCAGGGTCAAACAGCTCAATCCGCTGTGGGGCTTTAAAGAGGCTTTTACGGCCGGCCTGACTTTGGGGCGCGACCACTTAGGCTTGTTGGCGCCCGCGTTATTTGCCGGAGCCATGGGTTTTGGCCTGATGGCCATCGTCACCCGCAACCAATTCGATTTGCCGTGGCTCGCATACGCGAATACCGACGAGGCCTCCAACCTGATCATCACGGTCTTGGCTGGCGCCTTGGGCATGGCTTTGGCTTTGCCCGCCGTTTGCGCCACGGCCGCGACCTATTGGAGCGACACGGCAAAAAAATTGGACCCCGTTAGGCGGGCCCAATCCTGGAGGCCGGACGTCCAAGACGAATCCGAAACCGGCTGATCAATCTTTTGCGCCGTATAACAGCGGCCGGTTGCCGACCCAGGGATACGGTTTTTGGTGAACCGATAGGTCCGTGGCGTAAACGCGGCACCAATCGGCCAATACGGCCGTGGCCCGGACGTCGTCTTCGTTGTAAATCAATATTTGGTCCAGCAGGTTATCGTCGCCGGTTTTGATGAACTCTTCGAACACGTCCACGGATTGGCCGCCGCCTTTGACTTGGCCGCGCCACGCATAACCTAAAAACTTGGCTAGGTATTTCAAACCGTAAAAATATTCAGGAAACACGACCGAGTGCACGACCAAATCTTTGAGGTCGACCATGTTGGCGCGGAAGCGTTCCAAACCCGCGCTGCCGCCGTAGCGGCGTTCCAGGATGTCCAAACGCACGTGTTCGTACGACGCGTAATGGATGACGTGGTACGGCAGCGGCAACCCGTCCACCCAGTCCAAAAATTCACGCCACATCTTGCCCTCGTCGGCCAGCTTGCGCGCCACGAAAGGCTTGTACGTTTCTTCGTCCGGCGTGCGCACCAAACACCCCAAGAGATAGTCCGTGTCGTTGGGCGGGTCGCTTTCGATGTCAAAATGGATTTCCAAGGGCGGCGTGCCCAACGTCACGGGTTTGCGCACGATGACTTGTTGGCGCAACAAGGACTGGGCTTGGAGTTTGGCCACTTCCAGGCTGTGCGCGCGCAAACCTTTGGCGCGACCGTCCAAATCCGTCACGTCCATCCCGGCCGCGTCTTCAAGCGTCCGGATACGGAGCTCGCGCAAAGCCTTGAGTTTGCGCGCGTCCACGTTGAACAGCAAGGCGATGTCCTGTTTTGCGTACGCGTCCTTGAAGCAGCATTCGCCCCACGGCCCCGTATCCACGCAGGATTTGCGGTATACCGGGTCCGGCTTCTCGCCGGCTACCACGCGCTCCAAATCCTCGGTCAATTTTTCGAATTCGGCCACGTATTCGCCCAATTCCACCTCTTGCTCCAAACCTTCCTTGTTGAGGATATAGCCGCGCGCCGGGAATTGGCCTTGTACCCGCTCCAACAGCACGGCGTAGAACATGAGTTGGAACACCTGGTATTTTTGGACCTGGGACGAGCTTTTGACGTCCAGCGGCTCGTAAAACCATTCGCCTAACGAGCTGTGGCCGTTCACGCGACGCAACAGGTCCGGCCGGCCGACCCAGTCGCCGCTCACCAGCGTTCCTTGATAGATGAGTTTGGCCCCGGACCGCATAAGCTCAAGCGTGGCCGCGGCCGCGCGTTCGGCGTCCTTATCCTGTTTGGCTTTAAGCACTTCCTGGCCCTTGAACAAACCCTTCACCACCTGCGCCTCGTGCGCCAAACCGTCCTCCAAACGCGCCAGCTCGTTTTTGGTCAATTCGCGCTTCAGCTTCTCCTCTTCTGGCGTGGCCCAGCGATCGTAATACGGCCAATGCGGACATTGGAGGTATTTGTAGTAGTCGGTTGCGGTGAGGCGGGAGGGCATACGTTAATTTTTAAGATTTGTAAGATTCATAAAATTTAGGGACATCCTTAAATTTAAGATTCAAAATTTTCAACGTTCCCAAATCTTATGAATCTTAAAAATCTTATGAATTTTATAAATTCATCCCGTCCCCTTCCCCACATGCCCGGCCATGTCCTCGACCGCGGCGGCGAAAGCTTCGGTCAACGCACCAGGCAAACGTTCGCGGCAAATCTCCAGGCAAGCGCGTTCGTGTTCGAGCTTCTTGGCCAAATCCACGTTGAATGAGTTGGCCACGTCCGGATCATAAACCAGACCCATGACCAAACTGCGGGTGTTGTGCAGATGGTCGGCTGCGGCCACGGCCACGGAACCTAACTCGGCCGCGCGCAAATGTTCTCGATAGGCGCGCTTGCGTTCGTCCCAGCTTTTGAGATTCTTGTCTTCGCTGACCCCGTCCACGAAATCCGCGACCTGGCGTCCGAACGACTCGGCCAACTCGTCCAACGTGACGCCGCAATCCTCGACCACGTCGTGCAACGCGCCCGCCGCGATGATGTTTTCGTCAAAACCGCCGCGCGCCAGCATGATGGCCACGTTGGCCGGATGCGAAACGTAGGGCGTGGGCACGTCCGGGTTCTTGCGCCATTGCCCCAGATGTTTTTGGGCCGCGTATTCCACGGCGCGATGCACTAACGGAGAATAGATTTCATGCATATCCAAAATTTTAATTTTCGAGTTCGTTCTTCTTTGCGCCCAGCGTCTTCCCGGAAACGACCTTGACGTCGCCCACGGCCACGCCCGCCTGTATCACGCGCCGTTTGAGCCTGAAGCCAGACATCAAACCCCATGCCAAACCCAAACTGACGGTGGAAAAAAAGACGAGCCTCGACAGCCACAACGGAAACACGTTCGGGCTAGCCGCCCACGGCCAAAACCAATACGCCATCGCATATCCCACGAGGGTGAACGCGACCGTCCACAAGGCAACGGACACAAGCACGATCAAACCCAAAAGTTTGCGGTTGGCGGTTTTGGGCAAAACGTACTGCGGACGTTTAGGTTTTGGCGGCTGGGCCACGGGTTCGAATAAGCCTGGCATGCGCACATGATAGAACGGACGAAGGGAAAGGACAAACAAAAAAATGAGTCGGAAATCGGAAGTCAAAAAACCGGAAGTCGGAACGAATCCGACTACCGGAAAAACTACCTCCGACGTGAGACGTCGTGGTTTTATTTGGTCTCCTTGTGCCCTTCGTGCTTCTTGCACTGCTTGCAGAACTTTTTCATCTCCAAGCGGGACTTGAGGGTCTTCTTGTTTTTGCTCGAATGGTAATTCACGGTCTTGCAGGCCGTACATTCGAGCTTGATGAGGTTATCTTGGGACATACAAAATATTGGGATTTGGGTGGAGCCCACGGTCGGACTTGAACCGACGACCTACGGTTTACAAAACCGTTGCTCTAACCAGCTGAGCTACGTGGGCGGGAAAAGCCCTATGGCACGAAGCTCACGGCTCATAGCGGGTCGTCGTAAATTTACGAGCCCAACAGCGGATTCTTAATGAGCCAAGCGCTTGGCGCCATGTGCTATGCGCTCCATTTGTGAGGCTTAGAATAGCCAAAAGGCCGGTTTTCGTCAAGTTCCATACCAATCCCGTATGACCTGCAATGCACTAGCAAACCCAGATACGACGCCCAGTTCGCGTTATTGACGCTTTTCAACATCCTCCGTTTGGTCGCGGTCCGCAAAACCCGATACTGCGGAAAGCGCACGAAGCCGAGCCAATCCACACCCCCGTGGTACGGCTTCAGGATGATTTTGCCTGGATGCAACGCCAAGCGAAGGTTCGTGGCCAAAAAATCCCTGACGGTTGCGATTGAGGCCGACAATCCGCCGCGCGACTCCGACAAGAAGACGAAATCGTCGCAATAGCGCAGGTAATTTTTGGCTTTCAATGAATGTTTGGCGAACCGGTCTAGTTCGTTCAGGCAGACGTTGGCGAACAGTTGCGACGTCAGGTTGCCGAGCGGCATGCCGGCCGGGAAGCCGCGGACGATTTCCGCGAGCAGACCCATGGCTTGGGCGTCGCGGATTCTGCGGCCCAAAAGCTCCAACAGGACGCTTTGGTCCACGGACGCGAAATACGATTTCACGTCCAGATGCAAGACCCAAACGGTGCGCGTGCCGTTGCGCGACAGTTTCCACGCGAGGCGTTGGAACCTGTCCACGGCGCGGTGCGTGCCCTTGCCCTTGCGGCACGACCACGAATCGAAAATGAAGGATTTTTCGAACAGCGGCTCGATGACGCGGACCACGGCGTGGTGGAGCAACCTGTCGCGGACAGAGGCTTTGTGGATGTGCCGCCGTTTGGGATCGTTGACGTAAAACTCTTCGTACGGCCCGTGCCGGTAAACGCCGCCCGACAGTTCTTCGTGCAGGGCGAACACGTTGTCCTCAAGGCGGTATTCGAACTCCAGTACATCCCGGCGCTTGGATTTCCCGCGCTTGAATTCCGTCCACGCCGCGAACAGGTTGTCGAGTGATATGATGTTTTCGAATATTTTTGATTTCAACTTATTGCATTCCGAACTCTTATGAGTACCCCCCCCCCGCACCAATCTTCGGCCTGCCTATATTCCATAAGTATTACGCGTTCATTAAATCCGTGTCTTCCTGGCAGGCCCAATGCCCCAAGACCCACCGGCACACGATAGGAACCACGGTCGTGAATTTGTCGCACGCCACGCTCGAGACGCTGTTCCGCGCCAACGTGGCGCGTGGGTATAAAAGGCAAGCCTTCCAATCCGAGGCCAGCATCCAAATCGACATGCTGAAAATTTTCGTGCGTTTGGCCAAGGACACGCACGCCATGTCGGACAAGCAATATATCCACCTGCAAGGACAACTGAATGAAACAGGGAAGCTATTGGGAGGTTGGATAAAATCACCAACACCGGATACGAAACACCCTCCGGACGTTTCCGAGGGCGTTCGCGGGACATGATCAAGGGCCGAAAACCGACGTTGTCGTTCGGATTATCGTTCCAGTCCAAATACGAAGCGCCACCATTGTCCGAGTTGCCGGACATGAGGCGTTTGTCGGGCTCCTTATGCGCAAAACCGCCCGTGGCACCGACGATCGATGTTTCTCTCGTCTGTATCAATATGTGGAGGCAGAGTTCGCCTAGGCCGGACCCACCCTCTCTGGTTTCACGCACGTTATATCCCTGTTTTTTCGGCGAACCAACCTCCGCATAGGAGTGGCTTCATTAGCCGCCCATCCATCCTACCACACCGAACGTCAAACCGCGGCACGGGAACCTCGTACCGCACCAGAGTCCCATCGCGCCAGAGTCCAGAGTTCCAACTTAAACAGGGAAAACCGCCAAGGGCCGAAAACCGACGCTGACGAGCGGAACATCGAACCAGTCCAAATACGAAGCGCCACCACTGCCCGAGCCGCCGGACATGAGGCGCCGGTCGGGCCCGTACATTTCCTCGCACCATTCGTACGTGTCGGTATCGTGCCAACCCGGCCCTTGGCCCATGGCATTGGCCTCGACGGCGCGGGGCAGGCGGACGGCCGCGCCGGGGACGCCGTCCAGCTTGAGGGCGGTCCTGAAGGCGTCCCAAAATTCTTGTTTCGAGAAGACCGAAGGGCCGATATTGTTGCGCAGGCAATCCGAGACTTCGGGGTTGAGGACTCCCGGGGGGAGGGACTTGAGGACGCCTTGGACGAACCAGTCGTTTTCGTAAGCCTGCTTTCCGGAAGCGTAATTAGGTTTGGGGCGCGAATCGGCCAACATCCAACGCCCGGGCAATTCGTCCGGTTCGAGGCCCGCGAGGTTGGGGTTGGCCAGGTTTTCGGGGAGGTTCTTTATCTTGTCCAGCTCGCCGTGGAATTCGATGCCCAAGCCTTGCGGGTTGTTGCGCCTGCCCGGCACGTGCGGGCGGCCCGGATACCGGCGCTCCTCGAGCCTCACGCGCGGCCAATACCGGAGTTCGAAGCCGTTTTCCTTCCAGAAGTCCAACATCTCCTTGGTGATGCCTTCGGGGATCGGCGGGACTTCGAAAGGCGTCCCGAAAAACTCGAGCAGGCGTTCGCGTTCGCCTTCGCGGATCCAATCATTTTCCGCCTCCAGCGCCATGGCCGGACTCAATTCGTTGTTGTCCAAAGCGTATTCCAGCGCCCCGAGCAGTTTGGACGCCTCGAGCACGTCATTCTTCCGTAGCCTGGGGCCTTTGCGCGCCTCGGCGTTGGCCAGCATCCCGGCCGCGTCCGTGGCGCCGTATTTTTTGTAGATTTCAAGCAGGCGGGCATGGAGCTTGTCGGCGTATTTGCGGACGTGTTCGCGGAGTTCGGCACGGCGGGTTTCATACGCGGGCATATCGTCCAACGTACCACGTACGACGTACGACGTCGGGGCGGCGGCTTCAACGTTCAAACCCTCCCTTGGTGCAAGGGAGGGCGAGGGAGGTTTAGCGAACGGATTGCCCATTTCCGGCATTATAACACGCCGGACGTCTTGTGGCGGCGTTTTCCCAAAATCAATTGCCGTGGTCTACACCCTACCCCGGGCCTTCTCCGCCTCCAGAATGCGGCGGATGGCCAAAATGTAGCCGCAGGAACGCATGTCCAGCTGGCCGCCCTTTTCCTTTTGCAGGGCCGACATGCGGTTCCAGACGTCCGACATCATGGTTTTCAGCTTATTTTCCAGGTATTCGCTGTCCAGGATGTTGCCCGTGCGGTTCTGGGCCCACTCGAAGTAGCTGACCGTCACGCCGCCGCTGTTGGCCGCCAAATCCGGCACCAAAACCACCTTTTTCTCAAACATGATCCTGTCCGCCTCGGCCGAGACCGGACCGTTGGCCAATTCCACGATGGCTTTGGCTTGGACCGCGGCCGCGTTATCTTTTGTGATTTGGTTCTCCAGCGCGGCCAAAACCAGGATGTCCACGGGCAAGGTCAAAATCTGTTCGTTGGCGATGACCGTACCCACGCCGGTCTGGTTAAGCGCCGTTCCCGCGGCTTTCTTGGCCGAGAGCGCCACGATATCCAAACCGTTGTCGTCCATGACACCGCCGCTCGAATCCGTAACCGCGACGACTTTATGGCCCGCCGCATGCAACATCTTGGCGATGAACGAACCCGCGTTGCCAAAACCCTGGACCGCGACTTTGAGGCCCGTATCGGCCCAGCCCATATCTCTGATCAAGGCCTGAATCATGTACAACCCGCCCTTGGCCGTGGCGTCGCCGCGCATGGGAATGCCGCCCAATGCCACTGGCTTGCCCGTAATCACGCCCGGTTCGTGGTGGCCGACCGTCTTTTCGTATTCGTCCAACATCCAACCCATGATTTGCGGCGTGGTGTAAACGTCCGGCGCCGGAATGTCTTTGTCCATGCCAATCACGTCCGCGAACGCGGCCGCATACGCGCGGCTGACCTTTTCCAATTCCTGTGGCGTCTTGCCTTTGGGGTCGATGGCCACGCCGCCCTTGGCGCCGCCGTACGGCAAACCAGCGAGAGAATTCTTGAGGCTCATG
>JAKLEH010000041.1 GCA_022703155.1 Patescibacteria group bacterium
CGCGCAACCCGGAAACCGACGAGGTCTCAATTTTCAACTTTACCGTGGCGCAAGAAACGCGCCTTGATCCGCGTACCGGGCAACCGGCCAAACAACGCGTCATGAAAGACGGGGCCATCAGCATAGAAGGCAAAGCGCGGGGCAAGGGCCAAGGCATAAAATTCCTGATGGGGTTGCTGTCCATGCCCAACCAACTCAAAACAGACAACATGGAATTCGAGGCCGACATCTCCATCGGCTCTTACACCTGGACGCGCATCGCAGAATTGGACGCCCCGACCATGGTGCGCGAATTTTTCCCGGACAAATACCAAGAATTGGGTCCGCCTCCATGGGACGCGGAAACCGAAAAATCCATGCGCGCCTTGGTCTACAAGGAATACGTCATGCCGGAATATGGCCAGCGCATCGCCAACGCCTTGGCCACCCTGCCCCCGGAGGTCGTGGCGGCCAACCAACGGGACATCCAAAACATGCGCAGCGAATTCCAAGCCATGCAAGCCTTGGCCAACCAGCCCGATGCGCGCGTAACCCGCAAGACGGTTGACGGCAAAGGCGCGGAAAAAGAAGTTTCGATGACGTTCGACGACTTGCAACTGGAAAGATTGGCCAATTTGGGTTCGGGACTTAAAATTTTCTCACTCAACGATTACGGGGAAATCCAACCCTACGGCACGCCAAATTGCCGCCAAGCCCACCTTGGGCAAGCCGGCATGATGGACCTCAAATGGTACGGCCGCCTGCCTTTGGGCGGCGCCGCCATGCTCAAAGCCATCGGCCGTTTGGCCGGCCGCGCTGCCCTTAAAACCTTGACAACCACGCTGTTTCGTGGTAAAGCCTGATTATGCCCCTTCCACCGCTCCCCAAAAAATTCCGCCTCAAATGGCAAGGCGTCGGCGCCGATCCCAAAACCGGTTCGGACATGGATTTCTACGATTGGTTGGCCGGAGACGACAAGCCCGGCGCGTTGGCCGAGCTGGCCAAATTCGCCATCGACGCGATCAAGGAAGAGCGCGACCCGCAAGTGCTCCACGACATGCTGGCGGAGTTCAAGGCCACCGTCACGGCCGACGAATACGAGGCTTGGACCAAGGCGTTCGACAGCGTGACGCCGCCTACCCATCCGTTGCACGACGCCCTGCGACGCGTGGCGCTCGAGCATAATTGACACGACGAGGCATCCGCCTCGTTTTTTAATATCCAAAGCAGGCGTCATCCCTTAACACAAGTGGCGTTTTGCGATTGACTGACGCGACGGTTCAAGAAAGGAGGGCGGCACTTTGGACATCACCTACGTCAGCATGCATTCGATCCAACGGCGTATGCAAACCGAAGGCTTGGGCCAGGAGGCGGCCGTGGACCATTTGGAAAGCGTCGAACGCAACCTGAGGCTGGACCAATTCCGGGCCACATGGGAATCGCGCATCCTGGACGAACTCGCCCAAGCCTGGCCCATGAACGCACGACAGCTCAAATTCTTGTTGACGCGACACGGCCTGCGACACGGCACTTTGGCCACCCTGTGGCTGACCGACGTTGGATTATGTTACGTGGTCAGCGAAAACGCGGAGGTCGTCACCGTCTTCGGCATCGACAACGCGGCCGCGGCCACTCTCGAACGGCTGCAGCACGCTTCGCCGGCCAACGCCAACAGGGCCGAAGGGTTGCGACGCGACTCCGAACGCCGCGTAAAGCCCAGCCGGCGTTGCGGCTACAAAGAATGCCAGTTCCTGGCGCAAGACAACGGGTTCTGCGAGCGCCATCCCTTCATCGGCCCGGCGTATGCGCGCGATCCTAATGACGAAGTCGGGCTCGCGGAAGCGCGCGTCCAAGACCTCAAACTCGCAGCCGAACAGATACTGAACAAAATCGCCGCGGCGCAAGACGCGGAGCGCACGACGGTCGAACCCGTCTACGTGGCTGAACTTCATGCGTCTTTGGCCAAGGCCGATAAGGCGGTAAGCAAGGCAGTGGGCCAATTGGAGGGATTGAAGAGTAAAATCGCCCGCGCGACCGACGAAGAAGAAGAGCCGTTCGTGCCCGCCACACGGCTCTGCAACAAACGCCACTGCCGCAACGAGGCGTTGCCCGGTTCGCGCCACTGCGCTGACTGCGCGGACAAAGCCCTCTCAACCTGACGTCTCCCGCCGACCAGACTCCCCTGGTCGTTTTTTTATCCCACCAAAAAACCCGGCCGGGAGGTCGGGTTTTTATTTCTTTGATCGCTCCTACCGTCTACGGTCTACAAGCTACCGCCTACTCCCTACTTGCTACTCCCTACTTCTTGGTCCTGCCCTCGATGATCTGTTGCTGCACGACGTTGGGCACCGGCGAATAGTGGTCGAATTCCATGGTGGAAGTGCCGCGGCCTTGGGTCATGGAACGCAGGCTCGTGGCGTAGCCGAACATTTCGGCGAGCGGCACGAAGGCGCTGATGACCTTCATCTCGTTGCGGTCTTCCATGGAGTTGATCTGGCCGCGCTTGGAGTTCAGGTCACCGATGACGTCGCCCATGTACTGTTCTGGCACCACGACTTCGATTTTTTCTATGGGCTCGAGGATGGACACGCCGGCTTTTTCGCACGCCGCGCGGAAGGCCATGGAAGCCGCGACCTTAAACGCCGCTTCGGACGAGTCAACTTCGTGGTACGAACCGTCGAACACCGAGACTTTGACGTCGATGAGCGGGAAACCCGCGACCACGCCGCGCGTCAACGCTTCCTGCACGCCCTTGTTGATGGGTTGGATGTATTCCTTGGGCACCACGCCGCCCACGATTTCGTTGACGAATTCATATCCCTTGCCGCGTTCGAGCGGTTCCACGCGCAACCAGCAATGGCCGTATTGGCCGCGGCCGCCGGACTGGCGGATAAATTTGCCTTCGCCTTCGGCCGCGCCCTTGATGGCTTCCTTGTACGCGACCTGCGGCTTGCCCACGTTGGCCTCCACGTTGAATTCGCGCTTCATGCGGTCCACGATGATTTCCAAATGCAGTTCGCCCATGCCCGAAAGGATGGTCTGCAACGTCTCTTCATCGGTGCGCACGCGGAACGACGGGTCTTCTTCGGCCAGTTTTTGCAAGGCGATGCCCATCTTTTCCTGGTCGGCCTTGGTCTTGGGTTCGATGGCGATGTCGATGACCGGTTCGGGGATGATGATGGTTTCGAGCACGATGGGATGTTCCTCGTCGCACAAGGTATGGCCCGTGAAGGTGTCCTTCAGGCCCACGGCCGCCGCGATTTCGCCGGCGTACACTTCCTGCACTTCCTCGCGGTTGTTGGCGTGCATGCGCACGATGCGGCCGACGCGTTCCTTTTTGCCGTTGGTCGCGTTGTAAACGTAAGAACCGGCGGCCAAGGTTCCGGAATATACGCGGAAAAAGATGAGTTTGCCCACGTACGGGTCGGTCATGACCTTAAAGGCCAAGGCCGCGAATTTTTCGTTGTCGTCGGCTTTGCGTTCGAGGGTCTTTTCCGGATCGTTGGGGTCCGTGCCTTTGACCGGCGGAATGTCGAGAGGCGACGGCAGGTAATAGCTGACCGCATCGAGCATGAACTGCACACCCTTGTTTTTCAAAGCCGAACCGCACAAAACCGGGAACAGGTCCATGGCGATGACGGCCTTGCGCAAAGCCGCGCGGATTTCGTCGATTGAAAGCTCTTCGCCGGCCAGGTACTTGTTCATCAAATTTTCATCCGTCTCACACAACGCCTCCAAGAATTCGCCGCGCGCCTTTTTGGCCGCGTCCAGCATATCGGCCGGAATCTCGGCTTCAACGATGCCCTTGCCCATTTCGTCCATGTACATCTCGGTCTTCATGGTGATGAGGTCGATGATGCCCTTGAAGTTGGATTCGGCGCCGATGGGCAACTGGATGGGATACGCGCGTTTGGTCAGGCGCGTGCGGATGGACTGCACGTCCTTGGCGAAATCCGCACCCATGCGGTCGAGCTTGTTCACGAAACACAAACGCGGGACATGGTATTTGTCCGCTTGACGCCACACGGTTTCGGATTGCGCTTCCACGCCGGCCACGCCGTCGAACACCGTGACCGCGCCGTCGAGCACGCGCAATGAACGCTGCACTTCGACGGTGAAGTCGATGTGTCCCGGAGTGTCGATGAGGTTCATGCGGCAACCCTTCCAAAAACAAGTCGTGGCGGCCGAGGTGATGGTGATGCCGCGTTCCTGCTCCTGCTCCATCCAATCCATGGTGGCTTGGCCTTCGTGCACTTCGCCGATCTTGTGCTTGCGGCCGGTGTAGTACAAAACGCGCTCGGACACGGTGGTTTTGCCCGCGTCGATGTGAGCGATGATCCCGAAGTTACGGGTATCTTTGAGGGAATATTCTCGAGGCATAGTATTTAGTCTAAAGTCTAAGGTCAAAAGTCGAATGCCGAATCAAGATGGTAAAGTCAAGAGACAAAAAATACGGCGAAACGGCCGTATCGTTTACGCGCTGCGTCCTGCGATGCCGGTGCCGTCGTCCATACCGCGATTAGCGCGCGAAATGCGCGAAGGCGCGGTTGGCCTCGGCCATGCGTTGCACGTCCTGCTTCTTCTTGACGGCTTCGCCCTGGTTTTCGGCGGCGGCGATAAGCTCGGCAGCCAGCTTTTCGGCCATGGGCTTGCCTTTCTTGGAACGCGCGGCTCCGATGATCCAGCGGAAAGCCAATTGCTGGCGGCGCTCGGCGCGCACCTGCAACGGGATTTGGTAGTTGGCTCCGCCCACGCGGCGGGATTTGACTTCCAACAACGGCGAAACGTTCTTGAGCGCTTCGTCAAAAACTTCCAAGGCCGGTTTCTTGGTCTTTTCCTCGGCTTTGGCCAACGCTTCGTACACGATCCTTTGGGCCGTGGACTTCTTGCCGCGTTCCATCACGTAATTGACGAACTTGGCGAGCGACACGTTGTTGAACTTGGGATCCGGCAGGATGGTCCGGTGGGGGGCTTGTTTACCGCGCATAATTCAAAAGTTATTTTGCCGCTTTAGGCCGCTTATTGCCGTAAACCGAACGGCCGCGACGGCGGTTGGCCACGCCTTGGGTGTCGTAAACGCCGCGCACGATGTGATAGCGCACGCCCGGAAGGTCTTTGACGCGTCCGCCACGAATCATGACGATGGAGTGCTCTTGCAGGTTATGGCCTTCACCCGGGATGTAAGCCGTGACTTCCGTGCCGTTCGAGAGGCGCACGCGAGCGATTTTGCGCAAAGCCGAGTTCGGCTTCTTGGGGGTCATGGTCGTGACCTTGGTGCACACGCCACGCTTAAAAGGACTGCCTTTGGGCAGGAGCGTGCGCTGACGGTGCAAGGTGTCGCGCGTATATTGCATGGCCGGGCTCTTGGATTCGGTCTGAGCCGTCCGACGTCCGTGTCGGACCAATTGATTGAATGTAGGCATGTTTGTGCGCCGCAATATAACAAAGGGCTTGATTGACGTCAAGCGAAAACCGCATCCGGGACAACTGTCGGAGGTCGGAGGTCGTCAAATAGGAAGTCGGAATCGTTTCAGACCACCGGTTTACCGACGTCCGACGTCCGACTCTTTTTACGTCATCGGCACCAATTTCGGGTTCAGCAACCTCGGCACCCAAACCAAGGATATCAGCAGAATCCAGGCCATCAAATACGCTAGCCACGGCAAAAATTTTGCCCAGTTCTGCTTGGGGCGCAATGCCAAATAATACACGACCGAGCCGAGCGTAACCGCGGCCAGGGGCGCGAACGTCCAAAAAACCAGCGAAGCCAGGCCCGCGGCTGCCAACCAACCGGCCAGGTGCCATTCATGCGGACGGTTCTGCGGCCAACCGCTTTGGGCCAAGGCCACGGGCGCCAACAAGAATAGGTAGCCCACGAGCAGGCGTACGACTTCTGGTTTGGCGTCCACGCCCTGCCTGACGAACGCGAAAGCCAGGACCGCGGCGGCCAACCAATATAAGACGCGGACCAACCAAGCGATCTTGTCGTTCGCGCCCAAAATTTGCGGATTGGAATAGACGTACTGCACGGCGACCAGGATGAGGGCCGCGGCCAACACGGGCCAACCCAAAACCGCGGCGCCCAAAAATACGATCAACCAAAAACCCGTGGGCGCGCCGTCCGCGAAAAAAACCTGTTTGGAAGCGAAAAGCGAAAACACGCCGATCCAAACCGCCCATGCGCCAACGTTCAACCATTCAAACCCTCCCCTGCTCCAACCGGCGGTCAACCCGGCGGCCGCGGCCAAAACCAAAAACGGCGCTTCGCTCAAAAGCCGCGACCAGTCCCAAGCCGCGCGCCAAACACGCGCTTGCACCAAATACCACAAGGCCGCGGCCATCACCCAAACCCAAGACGCGGCGAACAGCGCGTACGAGATGGACAACTGGTCGCCGAAACCCGTGAACCAACGCAGCAATTGCGAGTTGATCCAATACGACCCCAAAGTCAATCGCGAGAACTCCAAAAACAGCCGCGACGTATCGAGCGTCACGCCAAAATAATCCATGCCCGAAGCGATCCACAAAGATATGGAAGGCAGCGCCCAAACCACGGACGCCACAAACCAGCCGACCGCCGCATAGATGAGGGACAGCACCAAATCGCGGCGCTCGCGATAGGTTTCGACGCCAACGGCAACGGCCAATAGCCACGCCAAACCGCGCAAAAAAGCGTCCGGTCCGCCGCCGGTCACGGCCAAGCCCAACGTGGCCAGATATTTGAGCGCTTCAACTCCGGTCAGCGGGGACGAGATGACGGTTTGCGGCCAGTGTCCGACCAAATCCACCAACAATCCGGCCAAACATGCAAGCGGCACCCACGCCAAAACCCGAGGCCATACGTCGGAGGATTTTTTTCTGTCCATCAACGACCAAACCACGGATACGGCCAGGGTCGCGGCAAAGACCAAGAGGGGTCGCCACAAAAAAACCTCGAGCGGCGTGAGCGGCCGCGATTCCAGAAAGCTGGCCAACAATGTGGTCGCCGCCACGCTGAATACGGCTAAAGCCAAAGGGTTCGTAAAAAACGCCTTGAAGGACGGCATGCCGTCGGATTGGATATTGGTGCGGATCATAAACCTCAAAAAATCACGTCCAAGCCGAAGAACCTCATAATCAGCATGAGCGGACGGTCGATAAGCATGGAAATCAACCCTACGCCCAACGCCAAATCCGCGAGGATAGCGAACATCAACACGTACGGGCCGTAATATTCGATTGAGTATCTTAGATTGTCCCAGCGATGCCCGTGCAACAGCGCCAACACCAGTTTTGAACCGTCGAGCGGGGGCAGCGGAATGAGGTTGAACAGCATGAGGCCGGCATTGATGAAAAAACTGAAACCCAAAAATACGACAAGCAGATTATTGCCGCCTAAAACCGGCGCCAACGCCTTGAGCAGCAAGGCCGATATCGTAAGCAACATCAGATTGCTGACCGGACCGGCCAAACCCACCAGGAAAGCGCCCCATTTTTTGTATTTAAGATGGTACGGGTTGAAAGGCACGGGCTTGCCCCAACCAAAATGCACGAACACCAAGGCCAATAAACCGAACAAATCCATATGGGCCAAGGGGTTGAGCGTCAAACGCCCCATTCTTTTGGCCGTATCGTCGCCTTGTAGCGTGGCCGCCAAGGCATGGGCGAATTCGTGGACAGTCAGGGCCAAAACCACCGAAAGCAGCCAAACGATAAAAACCGCGGGCTGGGAAAACATGGAGGTGAATGACATAGCTTGCAAATTTTAGCGCACTTGTGTATTCTAGCGCCAATCTCGATATGAGCAGAATCTGTGTATTGACCGGCAAACGCGCCAACAACGCCATCAGCCGCAGCCACTCCAACGTGGCGACCAAGAACGTCCAACAGGTCAACCTACAGAAACGCCGCATGGGTGGCGTCAATCTTATGGTTTCCGCCCGCGCCCTCAAGACCTTAAAAAAATTGGACGCTATCCGTCGTGGCGAACGCCCGACCAAGCGCCAAAAGAAACAAGCCAAGACGGCGGCGAGGAAAGCAAAGTAGAGAGAATCTTGAATCTAGTAGCTAGAATCAAGGGCTTGATGACCCTTTTCAAGATTCCAGCTTCAAGATTCTAGTTTCTACCCAGACGGCTTGACCAACAGGCCGTTTTTTGTTTATGTGCCTCGACTCGACGGTGATACGTAGCTGATTTCTCCCTCGACCCGTTGAGACTCTTTCACAACCTTCCTCGACAACCATACTACTGCTATCCAAATGGATTCGCGTTCGTTGCCGAGGACCAACTCCGCCCGGTTCGATAACTTGTCCATGCCATACGACGGACTAACGTACCGGGCCTATTCTCTCTGCCGTCGCGCATACCAGCAGGCTTACATATTCTGCCCGTTGCGGCGGCGATTCTTCAAAACCAAAACTCCTCGCCGATTGATACGCGAGCGACTTGATAGATCGTGAATGGTCGGCGAAGAAACGCCCTTGCCCCGACAAGTTAATGACGGCATTAAAATAAATCCTGTTTAGGTCGGGTGCCCTTTTGCCGCCGTTGATACGTTCGAGATTTCTCAACCTGGTCGTTGGCGGCGGCGAATCTCTTCGGACACTCCCGGGAATCATGGAGGTACCGTAAAAATAGAGCGGGCCTCGTTTCCCGGAGACTTCTTTCGACCCATTGGGTCGATTTTTATTATCCACCGTGGGCGTTTGTCATATTTTGGGCGACATGGCGTATTATATGAAGTATGATCGCCATTTTGACGGGCGGATTGAGCGACGAACGCGACATCGCGCTTAAAAGCGCGGACAACATCCGCGGCATGGTGGAACGCGCGGGGTTTGAGACGCGCACGTTCGTGTTGCCCGAACAGCTGGACGAATTCCTGTTGGCGCGGCACGTGGTGCAATGCGCCGTGCCCGTGTTCCACGGCCCGTGGGGCGAGGACGGCGTGATCCAGGGTTTTTTGGAAACGCTCCGCATCCCCTATTTGTTTTCCGGAGTCGAAGCGCAAGCGTTGGGCATGGACAAACGCCGGACCAAAATCCTCCTGGCTGCGCAAGGCATGCCCATAGCCCAAGACATGCTGGTTAAACGCGGAGAGGTTTGGCCAGATTTCCCCCAGCCCGTGGTGGTCAAACCCGTGGCCAGCGGTTCGTCGTTCAACGTCCACTTGTGCCGCACCGCTGAAGAATACGAAAAGGCGCGCGAAGCCTGCATGCCCTTGTGCGTGGATTTCATGATCGAGGAATTGTGCGCGGGCGACGAATACTCCGTCGCCGTCATCGACCGCAACGGCCAAAGCTTGGCGTTGCCGGTCATCGCCATAAAGCCAAAAACGGATTTTTTCAACGTGGAGGCCAAGTACGATCCGACAAAATGCGAAGAGATATGCCCCGCACCCATTGGCGATGAACTGGCGGATGGGCTCAAGAAATTGGCCTTGCTCGCCCATGCCGGCATCGGTGCGCGCCATCTTTCCAGATCGGACTTTATCGTGAACCGAGGCGGTGACATGACTTTTTTGGAAATCAACACCATACCCGGCTCAACCGAAACCTCATTGTTGCCCAAAACTTTAGCCACAGCCGGAATTGACGCATCCGCTTTGTTCAAGGAATGGATCGACGCGGCCATAGCTTGAATTTTGACAAAAAATCGATTTGAATGACGAATGGCATCGGGATACCACGGGCATTGCATACCTCCTCGGTTCCGTACCGCACCTTTCATTGCCGCCGAATAAACAGAACGTGCCGTTGCAGATGGCGTACCGGCGATGACATTCTTTGGCCAAGCGCGATAGAAGCAAACTAAAAATACGATGCTTCTGGCGCCCGACCCAACCTTTTCCGTGACGAATAAGTAGTCCATGCCACAAGATCGAGATCGCGTCACGGCCCCTCTCAACACAGCCGAAAGGCTGATTTTTAATCCCCTATGCCCCGTCCCTGACCTCCGACATCCGACCTCCGACTTTCGACTCTACTCCCCTTGACACATCCATAGATTCCTGCTTAGCTGGGCCATTCCGGGCACGTTCGCGTTTTACGCGAAACGCACCATACAACCATGCTTTCTGCGGCCCGGTGCGGAAAGCGCGTATCGATAAGGGAGAAAAATCGAATGAGCACGTACGCCATGGGACAGGCCACCAAGACCGGAGTCGAGATTCGTTGCGCCGAAGAGAAGCGCAAGTTCACCTGCAAATCGCGCGCGGTCGGCAACATGCACATGCCCGACCCCGTGGAGTTGGAAGACAAGTTCTTCGCCACGCTCACGCCCGAAGACTTCGTAGTTTCGCCGGCTGGCGCCAACTACACCATGCTGCGCGGCGCCTACGAGCACACCAGCAACGTGTTCTGGATCGACCCGGGCACGCTGGCCGAAAAGATGAACAACGGCCTCAAGGGCAAGTCCGGAACCACGGCCTTGCTCGAACTCTTCGAGAGCCAGCGCGACCTGTTCTACCAGTACCAGCCCTCGAACGCGCGGTGCACCACCCTGCTGCTCGCGGTCCGCGACTGGCTCAACATCGAGGCCCAGCTGACCGCGGCCAATAACTCCGTGGCCCAGCACCTGCGCCGCGAGCGCGACCTGGCGGTGTTCAAGGCCCCGGAACGCAAGGCGTGGATCGAGCGCGAGACCGACCGCGAGGTCAAGAAGATCGTCAAGCGCAACCGCACTGCCGGCATCAAGCTCGAAAAGGACCAGATCGCGACCATGCGGGCCACGCTCACCAAGCGTATGGCCGGCGTGTACGACGGGTTCTTCGGCGACAGCAACAAGGAGCTCGGCAAGGCGCAGAAGCGCATCATCGACGACCGCATCACCTGGTTCGGCATCGACGAGCTGCTCGAGGACGCCGAGGCGCGCGTCCAGGAAATCCTGGACGACATGCCCGAGAGTAAGCTGTTCGACGGCCTGGTGGGCGAAGGCGCGATCAAGGCCCGCGCGCAAGTGCTGGCCTTCATCCGCAATCCCCAGCTGTACGAATGCTTCCCCCAGCTCGAGCATTACGCGGGCGTGGGCAAGCTCGACGGCGGCCAGGCGTTGCGCCGGCAGTACGGCGTGCGCCAGGTGGGCCGGCCCGAGTTCCGCAAGGCGCTCTGTTTCGACTTCGGCGAGAAGTACTGGCAATGCGACCGCATCGGGTTCTTCAAGGGCCTGTACTACGCGTACAAGCGCCACCAGTACCTGCGGTTCTACGACCTGATGCAGATCACGGCCGACGTATGGCCGCTCTTCGGCCGCACCAAGACCGACGACGAAGGCGGCGACGAGGATGCGCCTCAGGCGACCGAGGAAGTCTCGGACGAGGAGCTCGCGGCCACGACCACGGACAAGTCCAAAGCCATCCGCGACATCGCGGAGCGGCTGGAGAAGATTTCCGACCTTCCCATGATCGCGCGCAATCCGGACGTGCAGCGCGCCATCGCGTCGCTCAAGAAGCAACCGGACGCCAAGCTGCTCTGGAAGCTGTTCACGCGCGGCGGCGAGAAGGACGCGAACGGCAAGGTCAGCTCGGGCTACAACCTGCAGATGACCCCGGCGCGCATCGAACGCCAGGTCAAGCGCATGACCGGCATCGTGCTCCTGCAGGCCATCTACTACCGGTGGCTCAAGATGCTCGACGCGCCACTGCCCCTGGCCGAGGACCACAAGTACGTGGCCCAGTGGCGGTACGTGAACAAGAGCGACGGCCTGCCCATGGAGTACGACCACGAGCTGGCGCTCAAGTACTTCACCCAAATCGGCGACGAGCTGGAGAAGACGGTCAAGCTGCCGCCCGAGCTGGCCATCAAGCTGGTCAAGCCCGAAGCTCGCCGCGAATATTTGGGCGGGCTGGACGCGGCCACGCGCATGAAGGCCCTGCTCGCGCTCACGGACAAGGACGTGGCGGCCTACGCCAACGAGCTGCCCGAGAACGCGCGGGAAGCGCTCTTCGAGAACGTGCCCATCAAGCGGCTGTCCAAGGTCCAGGACG
>JAKLEH010000042.1 GCA_022703155.1 Patescibacteria group bacterium
TTTGACGTGCCGATCCAGACATGATCGCGGTTAGTGGTGCCGGAGACGAGGATTTTTTCCGCTTTAGTGGTCGAACTCAGACCTGGCGATAGAATGTCGATCATGGGCAGGGAATTGGCAGGTGCCACTTCTTGCTGTTTGATGTTTGGAATTTGCTGTTTTTCAAAACACCCAGCCCCCAACAACACCAACGCCGCAAAACCTAAAATTAGCCTCGTATATTTCATACGAACGGATTATAACACATTTTAACCGTAAACTCTCGCTTTATTCTTAAACACGGAACTGCTAGGATTGCCGTATATGCCAGGAACGCTATTTGTCGTGGCCACGCCCATCGGCAACCTCAAAGACATGACCGCGCGCGCCAAGGAGACGCTCGAATCGGTGAACGTCATCGCTTGCGAGGATACGCGCGTGACATCTAAACTGCTGAACGCCTACGGAATCAAAAAACCGTTGATGGCCGTACATCAGCATACGACCGCCGAACGCCAATCAGCGGTCGTGGGCAAGCTTCTAAAAGGCGAAGATGTGGCTTACGTCTCGGATGCAGGTACGCCGGGCGTGAACGACCCGGGCGGCAAATTGGTCGAAGAAGCCATGAGCTATGGCGTTAAGGTCGTACCCATCGTAGGTGCTTCGGCTTTGACGGCCGCGATTTCCGTCTGTGGCTTCCCCATGGAGCGTTACCAATATTTAGGATTCGCGCCCCATAAAAAAGGCCGCCAAACTTTTTTTAAGGAGATCTCAGAATATCCGGAAGCGACCGTATTCTTCGAATCCACCCATCGTTTGCTAAAAGCTTTGGAATCGTTGCGCGACGTTTTGCATCCTGAACGGATGGTGTGCGTGTGCCGCGAGATGACCAAACTTCACGAAACCATTTATCGGGGCGTGGCTGCGGACGTGCTTTCAGAAGTCCAAAAAACCAGCGCCAAAGGCGAAGCGGTTATCATAATTGCGCCCCTGAGGTATAATAATTCCAATAATATTTAACGTTTTGCATATGGCCAACGCCACAGAAACGTACGGTTACAAAGGTTGGATGAATTCGGACTCGTTCCTAAAGCGTGCGTTTGGGGTTTTCGGCTAAAGTTTCGTAGCCGGTCTTATCGTGCAAGTCGTGCTGTTCGTCATCATTTTGGTCATCGGCCTCATGTTTGGCGGTGCGGCCATGTTGTTCAACCGGTAAAAATCGAACGATTGAAATTTTTTACAGAGGCCTGAATGGCCTCTGTTTTTTAGGTTCGACGCTTGACTTTTGGCTAATATTGACTCAACATTTCCACGTCCTTTCAATTTCAACCCAACCCCAGAAATGAGGCGGACATGGATCGAGATGACCGTTGGCACGAGGAGAAGCTCGGGGCCTTGGCCCGTCACGACCAAATCAAGTTCCCCCAACTCCATGGGGACGAACTGCTGTACGCCTATCATCGAGACGAATGGTTTGCGGCGTACAGCGATTGGCACGACCGCGGCTGGGCCGACGTTTTGCACCTTTCGTTGGCCGAAGGCAAACCGCTTGTCATCGGCCGATGCCACGATAACCGAGCAAGAGTGCATTGGGACGGATTGACCGGGGACGCCTACGCCAACATCCCCAACGCTTGCGTGACCGACGGACACGTGTATTATCCGGCCAAACGCGACGACGGCCGATGGGTCGTAGTCAAGGACCACCGAGAGCTCGACCGCAGCTACGCGCAAATCGTGGGCCTTTCGGTCAACGCCGGACACATGTGTCTTGCACTGCGCGATAAAGACGCGTTTTACGTCGTGGATGACGGCGTCTGGAGCAAGCCATACGATTTGGTCTGGGACTACGGCACGCTCAACGGGCGCTCCCTGTTCGCCGCGCGCCGCGGTTCGGACGCCTACGTGGTCCATGGCGACCGTGAAATCGGTCCTTGGTCCGGCGTTTGGAACCTCAAGACGCACCGCGACAAACCGCTGTATTCGGTGTGCCACAACAACCGCCACGAAGTCTTTCTCGGAGGCTGCAATTGGCGCGCGCCGGCGTTCGTGCAGGACATCGCCTGCGTGAACGAAAAACCGTTCTTCAGCGTCAAGGTGGACGGTTATTGGGCCGTAGTCTACGAAGACATCCGCGAGGGCGGGTTCAAGCGCGTGTCCAAGTTGTTCAACAACCACGCCAAGCCGCTTTACGAAGCCGTGACCGAAGCCGACGGCCGCGGTTTGTATTTTGGGCGCGAACGAATCTTGGATACCCATGACGAGACGCTGGCGGCCAAGCCCATGTCGGGCCGAGTCGTCGCCATCTGCCGCGACAACGCCGTTTGCCGCGTGTACGTAGGCGACGAGGATCGCCAAACCTATGCTGCGGCTTTCTCGTTGCGCCAAAAAAAGCGGCGTTTCGAGTTCGGCGCCATCCAGGGTTCGGACATCCTGCGGGTCACACGCAACTTCCGTTAATCGGCTTTTGAAAGGCCGGTTTTTTTATTATAAGGATTGGACAAACCGCAAAAAACCACGTAATCTAGCGTCATGCACACAAAATTTTTCGTGACCACGCCCATCTACTACGTGAACGACAAACCCCATGTGGGGTCGACGTACACCACGGTAGCGGCTGACGCCTTGGCGCGCGCCTATCGGCTGCGCGGCATTCCGACTTTGTTTTTGACCGGCACGGACGAGAACAGCCAGAAGAACCTGGAAGCCGCGGACAAGGCCGGAGCCAAGGATTTGCAATCGTATTTGGACGGCATGGCTTTGATTTGGCAAAAGACTTGGCGCGAATTGGGCATCACTTTCGACGATTTCATCCGCACTACGGAGGAGCGCCATCACCGCGCGGTCGAAAAATTCTGGAAGTCCGTGGAACAATCGGGAGACATTTACAAAGCGACTTACGAACGCGAATATTGCGTGGGCTGCGAATCGTTCAAAACGCCCTTCGACCTGCAAGACGGCAAATGCCCGCTGCACCCCAACCGGCCGCTCGAAAAAGTCAGCGAAGAAAATTATTTTTTCCGCGCTTCGGCTTACGCCCAAGACCTGCTTAAGCTGTACCACGACAAACAGGACTTCGTGCAGCCCCAAAGCCGGCAAAACGAAATCCGCAGTTACGTCAAAAACGCATTCGAAGATTTTTCCATCTCGCGCGAGGCCAAAAAGCTCGCTTGCGGCATTTCGGTCCCGGGCGACGAGAGCCAACGCATCTACGTCTGGTTCGACGCGCTCGTCAACTACATGTCGGCCGTGGGTTACGGTACCGACAATAAATTGTTCGCCAAATGGTGGCCTGCGACTTTGCACCTGGTGGGCAAAGACATCATCAAATTCCATTGCGCGTTGTGGCCGGCCATGATCATGAGCGCGGCCAAATCCGACCCGTCGTTGCGCTACGCTAACGGCGAGCCCAAATTGCCGGAACATATCTTTGCGCACGGCTTTTTTACCATCGAGGGCCAAAAAATCAGCAAATCTTTAGGCAATGCCGTGGACCCGTTGGATTTGGTCAAAAAATACCCGTTCGACGCTGTGCGCTATTACCTGTTGCGTGAAATTTCGTTTGGCGAGGACGGAGACTTCGCGGCCCAACGCCTAGAAGACCGTTACGCCAGCGACTTGGCCAACAATCTGGGCAACCTGGTCAACCGTTCGGTGTCCATGAGCAGAAAATATTTCGACAACCGAATTCCCACGACCAATATCCAAGAGACGCTGCGCGGTTTGCCGGAAACGGTTTGGGGCGGCGCGGACAACCTGGAAGGTTTGTGGCAAACCGTGGACCAATACATCGAGGCGTCCCGTTGGGACATGGCGCTCGAGGCCATCTGGAGCGGTGAAGCCGTGTCCTTGTCCGCGGCCAACAAATACGTGGAACAGACGCAGCCGTTCCGCATGATCAAAGAAAATCCGGAAAACGCGGCCAAAGTTTTGTACACGTTGCTCGAAGCTTGCCGCCATTTCGCTTGGATGGTCGAACCGGTGATGCCCAACGTGGCTGCGGACATCATCCGCCAATTGGGGCAAGACCCGGAGACTGAACGCCAAAAGGGGATTAAGGAACTCAAAAAATGGGGCGGTCTGCAACCTGGAGCCGAATTGCCGGAACCTAAAATTCTGTTTCCCAGACTAGAAAATAAAAAAATTTAATTACCTTTGGTAATTGGTCATTGGTCATTCTAAAAAAGATATGTTCCTCTTCAACGTCGTGTTGGTCTTGGCCTTGCTGGCCTTCGTTGGCCTGGGCCTAAAAGACGGTTTTATCGTAGGCATGGGCCGCGTCTTTGGCACTGTAGTTGGTTTCTTGGCAGCGCGCGCTTGGTACGCGGCGGTCGCCAAGATGTTGTTCTTTTTGCCGGATTCGTGGGCCAAAATCGTGGCGTTCATGTTGATTTTCGTTTTGGTGACCCGCATCCTCGGTTGGATTTTTTCGGCTTTGGACAAAACCTACAAATTTTTGGCCAAACTGCCCTTCATGAAGTCAGCCAATTCTTTGCTTGGCGGCGTTTTGGGGTTTGTCGAAGGTTTGGTCATCATTGGCGGCGCTGTCTGGTTCGTGCGCGTTTTTTCGATTCCCGCATTTTTAGTCAATTACGCCAACAATTCGGGCGTGGCCAGCTGGGTCTTTTGGTCGTTCAACAAGTTGTTGTGGATTATTCTGTAGTCAGACGTCGGACGTCAATTCATCGGAAGTCAAAAAATATATTTTTATCCGACCGCGTGCTTAATGACCTCCGACCTCCGACAACTTATGCTCATCGATACCCATTCGCATTTGCACTTCAAAGCGTATGACGCGGATCGCGAGGCCGTGCATGCACGCATGGCCGAATTCGGCGTCAAAACCATCACTATCGGTACGGCCATAAACACCAGCCGCGAGGCCGTGGCATACGCGGACGTGCATCCGGACGTGTGGGCGGCCGTGGGTTTCCATCCGGACCACGTGACCAGCGAACACATGGACGAAAGCGAAGGCGACGTTTTGGCCGAACCGTATAACGTTGAGGCTTTGGAACGTTTGGTTAAGTCATCGCCGAGAGTTCTGGCGTTGGGCGAAACGGGTTTGGATTTCCATTATTTTTCGGTTGACGCATCGGAATCCGAAATCGCACGCCTGCAGTCCGAACAACGCCAAGTGTTCTTGGAGCATGCGAAATTGGCAGCCGAATACGACAAGGCGCTGATCGTGCATTCGCGCGACGCCGGAGTCCAAATGCTGGAAGCGCTGCAAGAAGTCAGAACGCGTTATCCGAATTTGCGCATGGTCGTGCACGCGTTCAACGGAACAGGGCGCGAAGCGTCGGACATTTTGGATCTGGGTTGCTGGCTCGGCATTGGCGGAATCGTAACCTTCAAGCCGCGCAAAGGCTTAGCGCCCGAAGACACGCTTTCAGCCATTGCGGCCAAAATGCCCCTGCATAAACTGCTGCTCGAAACTGACGCCCCGTGGTTGGCGCCCGTGCCCGTGCGCGGCGAACGCAACGAACCGACGTTCGTCCGGCACATAGCGCAACATATAACCGAGGCGCGAGGTATGGCTTTAGCGGACGTTTGCAACGCCACGACCGAAAACGCCGAAGCTTGTTTTAAAACGAACTTCGCTTGAGCGGCCGTAATTGTCATTGCGAGGCCATACAATTAAAGCCGAAGCAATCTATAGATCGCTTCGTCTTAGGACTCCTCGCGATGACGAAAGGGGAAGTCAAGATGCGTAAAAAATCCAACCGTTGACTTTTGGGGCGTTCGCCCATATACTCTTGGCGTCTTTAAAAACATGTCAATGGAGCGAAACGACAATCCGGGCGCCGAACAAGCGTCTGTGGACAATCAACAAACCGATACGGGTACGACTTTGTCGGTGGCCGAAGCCTTCGGTTTTGCGTGGGAAATGGGCTACACCATGGCCATTCCCTTGATTCTGTTGGCTTTAGGCGGACGCATGCTCGACAAGTGGCTGGACGCGTCGCCGGTTTTTTTGCTCATTGGCATCTTGGTTTCCATAATCGTCTCTTCCATCTTATTGGGCTTTAAGGCCACGGAAATCATCGGACGGACGTGCCAAATACGCAAACCGCCCGAACCAAACGACAAATGAGTATGTTGGAAATATCCATCGGACCAGAAAAAATCGCAGAGCTCGCTGGCTTCCCCATCACCAATACGCTGTTGGTCATGGCCGTGCTGTTCGTAGTCGTCATCGGCATGGCGATCTCGGCCAAACGCAAAACCCGCGTCGACCAACCGCCCAAAGGCATCGCCGGACTGCTGGACGTGTTTACCGAAATATTTCTGGATTACGTGGATTCCATCACCAACGACCACAAAAAAAGCTTAAGATTTTTCCCGATCGTGGCCACGATTTTTTTGATTGTCCTGTTGTCCAACCTCGTCGAGCTCGTTCCCGGCCTCGGATCCATCGGCATTTGGGAAACCCACGGAGGCGAAACCGTGCTGATACCGCTCATCCGCTCCATGTCCGCAGACTTGAATTTTACGTTCGTCATCTCCATCTTCGCCATGGCGTCCGTGCAAATCATGGGCATGCGCATGCTCGGTCTCGGAGATTATTGGGGCAAATTTTTCGTGGCACCGTGGAAAAAGCCGTACTTCATCGGTTCGTTCGTAGGCCTGTTGGAATTCGTGTCCGAATTTTCAAAAACCCTGTCGTTCGCTTTCCGTTTGTTCGGCAACATTTTCGCGGGCGAAGTCTTGTTGGCGGTCATGGGCTTCCTCTCGCCGTTTTTGGCGCCCTTGCCGTTTTTGTTCTTGGAACTGTTCGTGGGTTTTGTCCAAGCTTTGGTATTTTCGACTCTGACCATCGTGTTCCTGACCATGGCCACCACCAGCCATCATGAAGAAGAGCATCCCAAACGGGCCGATTATTCGCATGCCACGTTTGGCGGCAAACCAGGCGGCATCCAAGTTTCCGACGCCCCTAAAAAAGCGTAGGGGATTGGCTTGTCGCTTTCGCCCTGCGGAAACGACCTTCAATCCCATACTTTTGGCCGGACTCTAAACTCAAACCACAGTCCAAAACGCCAAAACGTTAATCCACTTCATTTTATGGCAGCGGAAAATCTTCCGGCCGTCGCCTCCAATCTGGACAGCGTCCGTTTGGCGGCTACGGCTTTCGCCATTGCGATTGGCGGCATGTTGCCGGCTTTCAGCATCGGCAAAGTCGGCGCCAAGGCCATGGAATCCATCGGGCGTAACCCCGAAGCGGCTTCCAAAGTCATGACCGCCATGCTTATCGCGGCGGCTTTCATCGAAGCCATCGCCATTTACGCGCTGGTCGTCGCCCTCATCATCAAGTTCGTGTAATTCGACATCGGCAACCGATCGTCGTCCAGGCGGTCGGTAACGGATGCCGAATAGATCACGCAACCCTGACTTACGACTTCCGATTTTTGACTTCCGACTAAAATATGTCTGACATGCTCACCAAACTCGGAATTGACTGGAAGCTGTTCATCGCACAGTTGGTCAATTTCCTTATCCTGTTCCTGGTTCTGCGATTCTTCGCCTGGAAGGCTTTGGTTAACGCGCTCGAAGAGCGGCGCGCCAAAATCCGCCAAGGCGTGGACGACGCCAACAAGGCCGAAACGCGGCTCAAAGAGATTGAATGCGAACGCGGCGACGTGTTGGCACAAGCGCGCCAAGAAGCGGCTAAGATAATCGAACAAGCCGAGGCCAAAGCCCAAACGCTCAAGGAAGAAAAGATGCGGTTGGCCAAAAACGAAATCGAACAGCAGGTCAACGAGGCCAAGGACGTAATCAAAGCGGAACGCGCCGAAGCGTATGCGACCCTGAAGCAAGAGGCGGGGCGCCTGATTGCGGCGGCCACGGGCAAAATCGTGGGCGAGCTGGACGATAAATCGCAAAAAAAACTCATTGACGACGCCATCGCGGAGCTTGAAGCCGGAAAATAATATGGCAAGCAAACATAAAAAACCTTTACACGAAGTGGCGCGTGCGGCCGTACTGGAAGCCAAAGACGAACAGGCCGTGGACCAATTGATCCAAGACATGCGCGCCATGCACGGTTTGTTCGACGAACATCCGGAGCTGTCGACCGAATACGGGGATTTTTTGGAGGCCATGGAAAGGGCGGCGCGCGAAGAGGCTGGGCATTTCGAATGCACCGTGACCTCGGCCGTGGCCTTGGACGAGGTCCAGGCGCGGCGTCTGACCGAGGCTTTGGCCAATAAATTCGGGGGCTCCGTGCGGTTGACGGCCAATGTGGACCCGAGCGTCATCGGCGGTTTTTCCGTCACCTCCGGCGATTGGCGTTTCCCGGGCACGGTCAAAGAAAAACTCGAAGCCTTGGAACGCCACCTCATAGCTTAATTACCGGACTTCCTAAATTCAGACTTCCGACTTCCGACTATTTATCAACATCGATATGAAAAGCAACGTAACAGCAGCGGCCAAACTTTCCGAACGCTTAGCCGCACAAATCAAATCGTTCCAAGCGGAAACCGTGCCGCAGGAAATCGGCATCGTACGCGAAGTCGGTGACGGCATCGCGTCGGTCAGCGGGCTCAAGCACTGCCAAGCCATGGAAATGGTTGAGTTTGAGGACGGTTCAAGGGGCGTGGCGCTTAACTTGGAGCAGAGCCGTATTGGTGTCATCGTGCTCGGCGAATGCCAAGGCATCAAAACCGGACAGACCGTCAAAAGCACGGGCAAAATCCTGTCCATTCCCGTGGGCGACGACGTGATGGGCCGCGTGGTCAATCCGTTGGGCCAAGTTTTGGACGGACGCGAACAGTTCGCCGTCAAAGCCGAGTATCCCATCGAAAAAGTCGCGCCCGGCGTGATGACGCGCCATCCGGTGGACACGCCGCTCGAAACGGGCATCAAATGCATCGATTCGTTGATTCCCATCGGACGCGGCCAGCGCGAACTCATCATCGGCGACCGTCAGACTGGCAAAACGGCCATCGCCATCGACACCATCATCAATCAAAAAGGCAAGAACGTGAATTGCATTTACGTTGCCATCGGCCAAAAAGAATCCAAAGTCGCCAAAATCGTGGCCAAACTCAAGGAAACCGGCGCCATGGAATACACGACCGTAGTGTTGGCCGGCGCGTCATCGCCCGCGGCTTTGCAATATTTGGCGCCCTACGCCGGCTGCGCCATCGGCGAGTACTTCATGGACCAAGGCAAGGATGCGCTCGTGGTTTACGACGATTTGTCCAAACACGCTTGGTCGTACCGCGAAGTCTCGCTCTTGTTGCGCCGTCCGCCGGGTCGCGAAGCTTACCCAGGCGACGTCTTTTACCTCCATTCGCGCTTGCTCGAACGCGCCGTGCGCCTGTCCAAGGATTTCGGCGGCGGCTCGTTGACCGCGTTGCCCATCATCGAAACCCAAGCGGGCGACGTTTCGGCCTACATCCCAACCAACGTCATATCCATCACCGACGGCCAAATATTTTTGGAAAGCGATTTGTTTTATCGCGGCATCCGTCCGGCTTTGAACGCCGGCCTGTCCGTCTCGCGCGTGGGCGGCGACGCTCAAACCAAGATCATGAAGAAGATCGCGGGCCCCATCCGTTTGGACTTGGCCCAATTCCGCGAACTCGAAGCCTTCTCGCAGTTCGCCACGGATTTGGACGAAGCCACGCGCCGCCAGATCGAACGCGGACGCCGCACGGTCGAAGTCTTGAAGCAAGGGCAATATGTGCCCATGGCTTTAGGCCACCAAATCGCGGTCTTGTTCGCGGTCACACGCGGCTTGTGCGACGGCGTGCCGACCGAAAAAATCCAGGATTGGGAAGAAGGTTTGCATAAATTCCTGGACGCTGAAAAGTCGGATTTGTTGGATGAAATCAGGACCAATCCTGTTTTGACTCCGGAAATGGAAACCAAACTCACGCAAGCGCTCAAGGATTGGAACGCGACGTTTAAGCATGCCTAACGGTACAGACGTTGCATGCAACGTCTCTCCGATTGAATAAATATGGCTTTATCCACCCGACGGCTCAAGGCGCGGCTCAAATCCGTCACCAACACGCGCAAAATCACCAAGGCCATGGAATTGGTCGCGGGCGCCAAGATGCGCCGGGCCGTACAGATGACTTTGGACAGCCGCCATTACAGCAACTCGGTCAAACGCATCGTGGACGACATCCGGCCCATGATCGACCAACGTTCCCACCAGTTGCTGTACGGCAGGTTTGAAGCGCGCAAAACGTTGCTCATCATCGCCGCTTCGGACCGCGGCATGTGCGGCGGTTTCAACACCCAGTTGGCGCGCAAAGTCCAGGACTTCGTCAAAGCGCGCGGCGAAAAAGTCGTGACTGTGACCATCGGCAAGAAAATCGAATCCGGCATCCGCCGCTTGGGCCTGGACATCCTGGCGTCGTTTTCCGCCGTGTCAAACGCGCCGTCGTACGAACGCGTGGTAGGCGTGGGCCAAATGGCTTATGAGGAATTCCTCTCGG
>JAKLEH010000043.1 GCA_022703155.1 Patescibacteria group bacterium
ACCGTTTTTTTCTTGGCGGTCGCCGCTTTTTTAACTGCCGCCTTCACCGTTTTCGTCACCGCCTTCTTCTTACCCTTGACAACCTTCGACCTTTTCCCGACATTTGACTTACGACTGACGACTAATGATTTTCCGATTCCGACCTCCGACTTCCGACTTCCGAATGACTGGATGGCCTTCCCCCTCAACGCTTCAATCCCCGGCAACCTCCCCTTCTCCGTAATGTATTCAAGCAACGCCCCTCCCCCCATGGACATGTGGTCGAACCATTCGCTCATGCCTGTTTCGAGCGCGACCGGAATCGTGTCGCCGCCGCCCACCACGCCGTACGCTTTGCCCGCGCTGCGCGACGCCATGGCCCGGCCCACGACCAACGATCCGTGGCTGAAGGGTTTGTACTCCGCGACTCCGACCGGGCCGTTCCACAGGATGGTTTGCGCGGTTTTGACGAGCGCCGACCACTCGCGCATGGTTTGCGGCCCGATGTCGCCGATGATTTCATTCTTCTTGACGCCCTTAAGGTCGACGGCGTGCGGTTTGGCGCGCTCATCCAGTTTATTGGCCACAAGCAAATCCGACGGCAAAACTATTTTCGGATGCTTCAGGAGCGGCTTGGCGTATTTGACGCCTTCCTTTTCGGTCAACGATTTGCCGATTTGGTAGCGCCGCGCCACCAGGAACGGGTTGGCCATGGCCCCGCCGATGCAAACCTTGTCCGCGATCTTGAGCAATGCCTCGATGACCGGCATTTTGGTCGATAATTTTGCGCCGCCGATGATGGCCACGAACGGTTTTTTGGGCTTGTCGATCAACCGGTCTGCGGCCGCTATCTCTTGGGCCAGGTTCGGACCCGCATAATGCGGCAACAGCGCCGGAATGCCGGCCACTGAGACATGCGCGCGGTGGCACGAGGCAAAGGCGTCGTTGACGTAAAGTTCGCCCAAAGCCGCGTAAATCCTGGCCAGGGCCTTGTCGTTTTTTTCCTCGCCCGCGTAAAACCTGACGTTCTCGAGCAGGTACACGTCACCGGCCTTGGCCGCGCCCAAAGACCTGCCCACGGCCGCCACGCCGTCTTCCGTGCTCATGTCCTCGCCGCAAAACACGATTTCTTTTCCGATGTACGCTTCGGCGAATGGCAATAGACGGGCCGTCGAATACTTCTTATCCCAACCCTCGGGCCGACCCAAGTGCGTGAACACGATGGTGACCGCGCCACGTTTGGACAATTCCTTGATGGTGTCGGCCGACTGTTTGACCTTCATGAGTTCGGACTCGTGCGGCACGGCCGAGAGCGGCACGTTCCAATCCACGCGCAAAATCACGCGCTTGCCGCGCACGTCCGTCTGGCTATTCAAAACGGGCAAATTTGGCATATGCCCGTATTTTATCACGAATGCCGTGGCGCGTCTCGAACGAACGACCCGCGTCATTCTTCCAAAAACCCGCCCAGCAAAACACGCTTTTCTTCGTTGGTGTCGAGCAATATGACCCGGCCGCTGAATGCGCCGCCTGCGTCAGAAAATCCTTCGTCCCATTTAATCTTAATGGGCCGACCGCCGATTCGTTGAATCAATTTTCCGGAAATCACAGGATAATTATCGCCATCCGTCAATTCGACCGTGCCTGTCAATGAACCAGCGACGTTGCGTACATTATGGCAATTTACGATGAGTCTCGGCTTGCCCGATTCGTCCCGTATCTGTCTTATCATCATACCGTCGACAACGGGCGCATGAACCCTTGTGCTAAACCTGTCTTTGCCTTCTAAGCCGATGCATCCGTTCAGTTTGCCGTCCACGTTCTCAACGTCCACGCTCGACATAATGCGGTACTCCATACCCTCTTCGTCCGCAATCGTATCTACTGCCACATCGTCTATGACGGGCACGATACGATCGTTTTCGATATACACCGAACCGTTAAGCTTACCGTTGACGTTCCGGATGTCGTATCCGCATCCGTTAATTTTATGCCGAACCCCTTTTCCATCAACCACATCTTCCCGCAATACGCCGTTGATTATCGGCAGGGCACGCTTGTCGTCCAAAGAAGCGTAACAATTCAATTTGCCGTCAATATTGCGCACCCGATTTCGTCAGCGCCTCATCCAAAAGGTCGAGCAGTCCTTTCATTTCTTCCACGTCTTTCTTTTCGAGCCTAGGGCCTTTGCGCGCTTTAGCGTTGGCCAGCACTCCAGCCGCGTCCGAGGCGCCGTACTTCTTATAGATTTCCCGCAGACGTGCATACAGCTTATCCGCGTATTTACGGACTTCGGGCTTGAGGTCGGAACGGCGGGTTTCATAACTCACCCCTGCCCCTCCCTTACGAAGGGAGGGGTTAACAACCGGTTCGCCAATACCCTACCTCGATAAGGGAGGGAAGGGAGAGTTAACGTTCCCGAACGGATTCCCCATATCAAATCCCCAAATCAATCACCACGATTTCCGGCCGGCACATGAACCGCGCGCGGATGCCGACTTCGCCCAAGCCGCGCGTCACGACCATGCGCAAGCCGTTGATGCGCTTCTCGCCTTGGTCGGCTTTGCGGCCCAAACGGTTGGGCGTGAACAGGCTGCCGACCAACGGAAAACGCAGTTGCCCGCCGTGCGCATGGCCGGCCAGCAACAAATCCGTTTGGCCTTCGTGCATGTCCAAAACCGAATCCGGATTGTGCGCCAAAGTCACGTGCGGCACGCGGTACGCACGGGCTTCCGAATAAATGGGCGCGCCGAACAACGGTTCGTCCACGCCGGACAATCCAAAATCCTTGCCCTGCATGCGTAAAGTCAAATTCGAATTGGTGATGTCGTGCCAACCCCACGACCGCAACCGTTCGCTGACGGCCGCCGGGTCGCCCAGATAATCATGGTTGCCCAAAACGAAATACGTGCCGTAACGCGGCTCCAATTCGGCCAACGGATTGAGGTGCGACGCGTCGCGGCTGTCCCAAACCACGTAATCCCCGCCCAGCAACACCAAATCCGGACGCAATTCCTTGACCGCTTTTGCGACGCCCGAAAACCAAGCCGCAGGTTTGCGTTTGCAGGCGTGCAAATCCGCCATGAACACGACTTTGACCCACGCCGTTGGGTTTTCCGTCAATGCGATTCTGTATTTTGTCGTTGACAGCAGCTTTGGCGCGACCCATATGCCGTATGCGATTAGGCAATCGCCGACCAGCAGCAGGAGGCCGATCGGGAATAACCAATGGCCAATGGCCAATGACCAAACCCCGACAATTAAAGCGACGACAAAAACCGCCGCCATCAAAATGTCGAACGTGGCGAAGGTTTCTAAGGGTTTGTTTAAATCAAGTTTTTTCACAAGCGATCAGTAACCTAAACCGTCATCCCGAACTTGTTTCGGGATCCAAGGTTGATGGCTAAAGATGCTGAAACGAGTCCAGCATGACGCGTGCTCAACGTTTAAATATTCTTCCCCACGATCAATGCCATCTCGGCCAAGCGGTGAGAATAACCCATTTCGTTGTCGTACCACGCCACCACTTTGACCAAGTCGCCGTCGATGACGTTGGTCAGCGCCAAATCCACGATGCACGAAGCCGGATTGCCTTTGATGTCCGAAGAGACGAGCGGTTCCTCCGTGACCGTCAGGATGTCTTGCCAGTGTTTGGTCTTGGCCGCGGTTTTGAACGCGCGGTTGATGTCTTCGATGGTGGTGCGTTTACGCGTCACGACCGTGATGTCGGAAATCGAGACCACGTTCAATGGCACGCGGATGGACAAGCCGTCGAATTTGCCCTTGAGCGACGTGATGACTTCGGAAACCGCGATGGCCGCGCCCGTGGTCGTGGGCACCATGTTCTCGGCCGCGGCGCGCGCCCGGCGCAAATCCTTATGCGGTCCGTCTTGCAGCACCTGGTCGGCCGTATACGCATGCGTCGTGGTCATCATGGCTTTGCGGATGCCGAATTTTTCCTTGAGCACGGCCATGACCGGCGCGATGCAATTGGTGGTGCACGAAGCGTTGTTGATGATTTTGGCTTTCTTGCCCGCGTCCTTTTCGTTCAAGCCGATGACGTGCGTCGGCACCTTCTTGTCGTCTGCCGGCGCGCTCATTATGACGCGCTTGGCTCCGGCTTTGAGATGCGCCGAGGCTTTTTCATAGTCGCGAAACCTGCCCGTGCACTCCAATACCACGTCGGCTTTGAGTTTGCCCCATGGTAAAGCGGCCGGATCCTTTTCCGCGAAAACCGGGATATGCTTGCCGTTCACCACCAACGCGTCCTTGGTATAGCTGACCGGCACGTTCCATTTTCCGTAGGCCGTGTCGTGGGCGAGCAAAAAGGCCAGGGTTTTGGTGTCGGTCAAGTCGTTGATGCCGACCACGTCAAAACCTTTCTTTTCGAGACCGGCCTTAAAGACGCCGCGCCCGATGCGTCCGAAGCCGTTGATGGCGATGTGTGTCATAACTTACTTGTAGCATGTAGCGCGCATCATGCATCAGGCTCCCCAGACTCCTGTTACATGCTACATGTTACATGTTTCATGCTACATGAATTATTTCAATTTAATCGTCTTCTCCCCCACCTTGACCGGTATGGACGAGGCTTCTGTGCCGGACGGGACCGAATACACGGTCACGGCCAAAGTCTTGGCGTCCTTCCAAACCAAATCCGCGGTCCCGTTCTGGTTCTTGAACGTCCGCCCTTCGTCGGCCTTGGCGCCGGACACGGTCTTGTCGGAGATGAAGCTTACGATCATCACGTCGCGGATGTCGTTGTTGTCCGTGACTGCATAGGCCGCATAGGCGTAATCCGGGGAAAATATGGCATCGGCCGGCACGCCCGCGGATTTGGCCACGACCGCGCCTTTGTTCAAGTCATACAGCCAAACGCGCTTGTCGTTGGCGTTGCGGTTGGAGCCGAAAGCCCAAGCGCCCAACACCAAAATTTTGCCGTCAGGACTCGCGGACAGCGGCTGCAGCAATTCGTTGGTTTGCGGCGCGCCCGCGATTGAACGCACGCTCTTGATCAGCATCTCCTTGGAGCCGTCTTGGGACAAACGGTAAATGCCCGCGTCGTCGCACAGACCTGTGAACGTCGGCTGGCAAGCCTGGTACGCCAGAAACAAACCGCCCACGCCCGTCTCCTTGTATTGCACGGTTTGCGCATCCGGCACGGCAAAATCCGGCCGCGTGCCCGTCATCTGGCCGCTCAACGAATTGACGACGTGCGTCAGGTTGAGCACGTGCTGGAACATGACGGCTACGACATACCCCAACACCACGAGCGCCGTGCCCATGGCCACGAACAAAAACCATTTCCAAAAACCGCGGCACGACGCACACGACGCGCTGATTTCGGCCTTGGCCGCAGGCCGCTGCGCGGATCTCTTGATTGGCATAAAATTCTTCAAAAGTACGGGGTTGCATCCCCTCGATTAATGCGCCAAGAGTATAGCACGTTTGCCCAGACCGTAACAAAAAACGCCCCGCCATTCAGCGGGACGTTCTTGATTTTCGCATCCGACCCTCGGACTTTCGGATTATCGGACCCTCGCGCTCCGCCTCCGTGCCGAGTGTCCGGTTCAGCAACTCGTCCCCTTCTTCCCCATCTCCCAGCGCACGAACCGCGCGATGGAAAGCTTTTCGCCGATGGTGGCGATTTTTTCGTTCAGCAATTGCTCGATGGTTTTTTCCTCGTCCTTAAAGAACGGCTGCTTGACCAGACACACGTCGTTCATCCATTTGTCGAGCTTGCCTTGAACGATTTTGGCCTTGATTTCCTCGGGCTTGTTGTCCGCGGCCACCTCTTCCAAGAAGAGTTTGCGTTGGCGGTCCACGTCAGCCTCCGGAATGGATTCGGGCGACAGGAAGTCCGGGTTCATGGCCGCGACCTGCATGGCCAAATCGTTGCCCAAGGTCAAAAAGTCCTCGTTGCGCGCCACAAAATCGGATTCGCATTGGAGCTCGAGCATAGCCGCCATCTTCTTGTTGTGGTGCAGGTAGGTGAAAATCAAACCTTCGGCCGTGGTGCGTTCGGCCGTCTTTTGCGCGGCCTTGACTTCACCCATGCGGCGCAGCACTTCGATGGCTTTTTCCATGTCTCCGCCGGCTTCGTCCAAAGCCTTCTTGCACGCCATCATGCCCGCATTGGTGCGGTTGCGTAACTCCATGACTTGTTTGGGGTCTGCCATATTTTTTTTTGACGGTCGGACGTCGGACGGTCGTTTTTCAGGAAGTCGGATTGTCCGACTACCGGCTTAATGACTTCCGACATCCGCCATAATCTGTAAAGAATTTAACTTTAAACGCCTCTTAGACCTCGGCGCGCGGCTTGTTCTGGACCAAAGCGCCGGCCAAGCGCGAGCGGTTGGCTTCCCATTCCTCGCGGCCTTCCTTGCAAGCCTGGGCCACCATGCCCACCACGAGTTCAATGGCTTTGATGGCGTCGTCGTTGGCCGGAATCGGATAGTCGATGCGCGTGGGGTTGATGTTGGAATCGCAGGTGGCCGCGATCTTGACGCCACGGCGCGCCGCCTCCTCGAGCGCGGTCTTGTCCTTGTGCACGTCCTGGATGAACATCGCGTCCGGAATGCGCATCAGATCCTGGATGCCGCCGACCTTTTCCTCCAACATCTTGATCTGTTCGCTGAATTTCAATTGTTCAAGTTTGGTGTATTTGCCCAATTCGCCCTTCTCTTGCTTGCGCTTGAGGTCCTTGAAGCGCTTGAGCAAGTTGGCGATGACCGAAAAATTGGTGAGCGTTCCGCCGAGCCAACGTTTGGTCACGAACGGCATGCCCGCGTCGCGGGCCGCCTTCTCGATGATGGGCGCGGCCTGCTTTTTGGTGCCCACAAACAAAACCACGCCGCCGCGCGACGTCACTTGTTTGCAGAACGCCAAAGCCTTTTCCATCTGCTTCTGCGTCTCTTCGAGATTGATGATATGGATGCCTTGGCGGTTGCCGAAGAGGTATTTCTTCATCTTCGGATGCCACTTGCTGGTCCGGTGGCCAAAGTGCACGCCGGACTGGAGCATGTCCACGAGTGTAGGTGTCTTTCCCATAAGAATTTTGATTGCCCCCGATATTATTGGGAGCAAGCCTTTTGCCTTCCCTTGCGCACGGACCGGGCCCCGACTGGGTCTATTAAATGCCCATCGGGGAGGCGCCGGACCTTGAACGGCGCAAGGTGCGGGATGCGGACCGAGGATCCACCAGAGGCGAATCTCACCGGCCCAAGTTAAGCTTAAATGCGCCAAAAATTGGCTGGCCAATAGTAACAAAAAACGGGTTGTTTCGTCAACCCGTCATGTTAGTCGATTTTGGCCGGAATATAGGCCTGGTAAGCCACGCCCTTGCCCAGGTCCGGATCCTGAACCAGCCTGACCGTGGGCGCATAGGGCTGGTACCCATAGTCCGGAGCGCAACCCAGGGGCTGGACCGTGATCTTGACCGTGCCGTGGCACTGTTCCACGTCCAGGGTGTCACACGCCGGCAGGTTGTTGCCGTCCGCCTTGGGGATCATGACCATGAAACGCAAGTCCGAATTCATGGGCGCGGCGCCCAAGGAACACTGGAGCATGGACTTGTCCGAAATCAGCTTGACCGTGCATTTGGCTTCCTGGGCCTTGGCCGTGCCGTTCTCGGTCGCGACCCACTTCCCGACCACGAACATGTCCATGTACGCGGCCTTGTCGGGCGCAAGCATAAAGTTGACCACGGTTTCCGGGGCTGCGTCGCATCCGGCGTCTTCCTTCTCGTCCGTGGCGCAGGCGACCAAAGCCACGCATACGGCAATCAGGCAAAACGATTTGAAAAGGTTCATCTCAATCCTCCCTTTAGTGCGGCCAATTCATCACGAATAAGCCGTTTTGTCAAGGGGAGACGCATTGTCCAATGTCGGAAAACGAAGGTCGGAAACGGAGTAAAAATGGTCATTGGTCATTGGTCATTGGTCATTGGTCATTGGTCGGACGTCGGACGTCGGACGTCGGAGGTCGGAGGTCGGAGGTCAACGATATGGTCATGCGTTCAATGAAAAAAAAGAGCCTTGAGGGCTCATTCGGAAAGAAGACGCTTCACTTGGCCGGGATGGTGCACTTGATGTTGCTCCACCCGTCGGGATTCTTCTCGTAGTCTGCCGTTCCGGACTTGACGCCGTTCTCGAGACGACAGACTTCGCGCTTGCCGGCGCAAACCACGAGCGTACCCACCGGGCACGAATCCTTCTCGCAGTACCACGTCCACTTGGACGTGTCGGTCTCCGAGGCCGTGGGCGAATTGCCGGGTGCGATCACCACGCCGCTGCCAACATGCGCGACGGCGTCCGTTCCGTCCTTGGTCATGGGCGAGCAACGGACTTCGTCCTTGCCTTCCGCGGCCCAGCACCACACGCCGAATCCGGCGTTCTGCTGTGCGTAGTTGGCGTCGATGAGGTAGCCAGCCAAGGCGATGAAACGGTCCTTGACGTACGGACCCTTGAAGTACACCTTCGTGTACTCGACATCGCCATCCACCTTGCCGATGGTCTCGCACAGGGTTGCGGGCTTGGACCCTTCATCCTGCGCCGCATCGGTTCCTGGAGCGGTGTCGGCATTGTCGCCATCGGGCGTCGGCCCGAGTCCGCCGTCCACGTCCAGACCGGGCGCGGCGGGCGTGGTTTCGGATTCGTCGGTTCCGCATCCCAATGCGTAGAACGCGGTAGCAAGCAATGCGAGAAGCGTGAAAAGTGCATGGTCGCCGATCTTCATTGTCGTAACCTTTCTGGTTGTATTTCAGCGATTTTTGAGTCGAGCGATACTTAGTGTTTAACCATATTTTTCTTAAAATGTCAAGACCCGACCGCCCCAAGTCCATGATCGACGATCGACAGTCGAATAAAGAATTTTTCGCTTGAATTAAAGAAAAAAGACCCTCATAAGGGTCAAGGAAGGGTGCAGACGAGCTCGCCTTTGCCGTTGTGGCCAGGCTCTTTGTACGTAATCTGACCCGTGGGCGTACCATTGGACCAACGGCACGCCTGGACCTTCCCGGCGCAGACCGTGACTGTCACCGGACACACGCCGAAGTCGCAGAAATAGTAGTTGGGCGGGCCCGAACCGGTTTGGTTGGTGCCGAGCTGGAAGGTGACCTCTGCCTTGGGCGTGGCGGGCGCATCGTTGCCTCCGAGCTTAGGGAAGCAGTCGAACTCCCCTTGCCCACCCTGGGCGCTCCAACACCAGCCCTCGAACGGCGTCGTGGTCGATCCGCCGTCTCCTTGCGGCGGCAGGTGGAAGCTCCCGAAAACGGTCAGGTATGCCGACGGTCCAAGCGTCATTTCAGGATGCAACATAATGGCGCCGTCGTGGCCATACGTGGCGCAAATACCGGTAGGCGGCTCTTCGGGCGCGTCTGCGATGGCGTCAGATTCTGCTTCGGACGTTATCACGTCCTCATCCGACGCTTCGGAATCGGGGTTGACGTCGTGCCCGACATCGGTCTTGGAAGCATCTTTGCCGATGTGATCCGGACCAGCGTCCGCCGCATCGATTTGCGCACCAGCGTCTTCTTCGGATTCACCGGCGCTGAAACCGTCTCCGCCGCATCCTAAAAACGCGTTGGCCAAAATCACGAACGAAAGTTGAAAAAGTGCGTTACAGCCGAGTTTCATCTCAGCCTCCTTTTTTTGTGTTTTTGCTCTCCAATACGTTCCTGTTAACCATTTTTTGGCCAAAATGTCAAGACGCTATCGACCCAAGTCCATAGTTGACGGTCGATGGTCGAATAAGATTATTAACCTGAAATAAAAAGAACCCAAGCAGGGTTCTTCAAGGAAGGGTGCAGATGAGCTCGCCTTTGCCGTTGTGGCCGGGCTCTTTGTAGACCACGTTGCCCTTGACCGGACCGTTGTTGTAAACGCAGGCTTCGATCTTTCCCGCACAGAAAGTGATGGCCACCGGGCACACGCCGAAGTCGCAAAAGTAGAAGTTGGGCGGCCCTGAAGACCCCGAAGTGGTGGTGCCCAATTGGACCGTGACCTGGGTCTTGGGCGTGGCTGGCGCCTCGTTGCCGTTGGCCTTGGGGAAACACGCGAACGTACCCTGTCCGCCCTGCTGGCTCCAGCACCAGCCTTCGAACGGCATGCTCGCGGTTCCGGCGTCAGCCGGATAAGCCAACGCGCCGAACACGGTCAGGTAGGCCGACGGCCCGAGCGTCATTTCCGGATGCACCATGACCGTGCCGTCGTGCCCCAATGTGGCACACGTGCCAGTAATCGGCTCTTCGGGCGCGTCCGCGATGGCGTCAGGCCCGGCTTCAGGCTGCGGCTCAGGACCGGCTTCTGGCTGGGGTTCAGGTTGAGGCTCTTGACCCGCTTCGGGTTGGGGTTCCGGCCCGGCTTCAGGCTGCGGCTCGGGACCGGCTTCTG
>JAKLEH010000044.1 GCA_022703155.1 Patescibacteria group bacterium
TAGTCCATTCCGTCGAAAACGTCAAGACGGAGCGGAATGCGCCACCATCCTTGACCAAAGCCATAATTTGGGCTTCAATGACCCATCGAAACACAACCAAAAAGCCCTTTTGAAAACAGGTCTGACATGATCAGTTTGCCCGATTTCCAAGCCAAATGCCAAGACTTCGCCACCAAGAATCCTGAAGCCGTCATTTTGGCTCCGGCTTCCGCTGAAGATCCTTTATACGCCATGTGGAGGGAGTGGGCGCGCGAACGCGCATACTTCAAATCCTCAGTCGAATATTGGATACTGGCCACCATCGAAAGGTGCGCCGGCATTTGGCGGAGCCGCAACGACGCCCCGGCGTTCGCCCAATGGTTCGCGCGTTTTGCGCAGGAAAAAGGCGACGACGCTTTGAACGACGCTTTGCCCTTACTGTTTTCGGACGAATACGATTTTTTGCCGGACCAAGCCATCCATGCCGTAACCGACGCCTTCAAAAAGCACCACGTTTCGCAAATGAAACACGGCGTCGGCATGCTGCATCCGTTCAGGACCGTACTGGACGGCAAACGTGGCTACAACAAAAAACCGGGCATCGAGGCGATCCACGAATGTCTCATGGCCGGCCTTGAGCAACTGCACCGACGGCCCGACAGCCATTCGGACGTCGTGGACATGCGCAACGCCACACATAACCACTGGGCTGAGTTGGAACGCGGACGCGTTTGGCCGAACCATCTGAAGATTTTGTTCGAAAGCGCGTTCTTCCAACACATCAAGGAGCGCGACGCGAGATCGTCTGCCGAAACGGCGCGCCAATCCCATGCCGCATCCGCCAAACCCATCAACAAGCCCAAGCCCAGCAATCCAAAAGCCGCGGCGCCTATCGGACTGACGGACGCGGACTCGCGTTTGGACGCAACGCTGTCCGAAATTAAAAAGATGAAGTTGCAGCATTACGACGAGTTCGCATTCGAAAGGCTGGGATGGGCAATCTCCACCGAACGCCAATGCCGTGCTCTGGATCCGCAACGCGACTGGCGCGAATACGTGAAGCATGCCGAAAGCCGCCTGATCGATATCCAACACGCCATAGATTACGCCGCATCGCCAGACGCAAACGAACACGTTAGCAAAGCCACGCCCGTCCAAGAGTTATCGGTTGTTGCGAACAAGCTGGAAGCCGTGCTTAAGCTGGCCAAAGACGAACGCGAACGCCTCGAACGGGAACGCGAAACAGCCGAACGCGCGTTGGAAGCGGCCATCGAAGCCGTCTACAAACGCTGCCGCCGCATCGTGCTGGTGTTCAACGGCTTGTTCGGCGCGGACGTGGATCCGGAAGCGGTATTTAACGGCGACCCCGAAGCGGCCATGGCGCAACCCTCGCCCAAAGCCGGGCTCAAGCTCACCTCTAGAGATTGCGCGGACCTGCATTCGCTCGACAACGAACACAACTGGTTTGACCTCGGACAAATGGATTCGCCCGAAGAAAGGGCGGACGCCTTGTCTTCGGTCAACCTGTTGGTCTGGCACCAGCTCTGCCACGCATTGGCCGGCGAAGAACTGGATCGGGCGTTGGAATTCGCGGCACAAAACGCGGGCACCGGTACGGACGACGAAAACTTGTCCCGCCAAGCGCACGAGCTGGTGTACGACGCGTTGGCCATGCATTTTGGCGCCACGTTCTACGCCCACCAAAAGCCCGGGGCGGGGCTGGCCAAAACCCCGGCCGAACGCAAAGATCTGATGTTCGAGGCGCTTGAAGCCTGGGCACGGCGCGTGGCGCGGATCGACGACCAACCCGGAGACCCGTACTGCCCGCGTTCGGATTTGGGCCTGCGCATCTTGGCCATGCTGGAATTCCACGACCTCAAGCTGGACCGCTCCATAACCGACAAACTGAGGACGGAACGCTATCCGGCAAAGGAAGCCCGCAAACGATTCGGACTCCTGAAGGCGGCTTACGTGCGGGCAATCAAAATCGACCTTAGCAAAACCGCGTATCGCCCGCCGGCCTAACGCGGCGGCACGACGGCCCACGGTCGTTGCCATCTCAACATCCCGGATTAATTCCGGGATTTTTTAATTCCAAAAACCGAAACGACGCGATATAATCCAGACGTATGAAAATTCCTCCCGGAATAGTTATTGGTTTGGTGACTTTGACGCTTTTGGGCGCCGGTTGTCTGGACCTGCCTCCGGAACAAAAGATAGCGGATACGCTCGCGCCCACGGACAAAAGCCGGGCGGCGGTGGCCCAAGACTTGGGTTTCGGTATGCTGCCCAAGCCGCAATACTCAAACATGAATTCCGGCAATGGCGGCATCGTGCGCATCAACGCCGAATTGCCTTCGCTGCAACCGACCGTGACCGTGGTGCGCGTGCCCGCGGGCATGGCCGACCGCACGCAATTCGCCAACCTGACCACGGCCATGGACGTCCCGGCCGGGGCCGTGGGCGACAATGCGCGCAACCTGTCATTGGATTTCGTCTGGACAAACGACGAGGGCTACGTTTGGTCTTACAAAGCCACCAACAAACGCCTCGCGTTTTCCAATCCTTCGATGGCGCCGAGCGCCGGCGCTTCGTCCACCCGGCTCGAAGACGAAAAAATAGTCCGGGCGGCGCGCGATTTTGTGGTGGGCCACGGATTCAAAGAAAGCGATTACCGCAACTTCACTTCCGCATCCAGCACTGACCAGAGCGGTTTGGCCATCGTAACCGCGGAACGCGTGGCGGACGAACGCAACATCGTGGACAAGGACGGACACCCGGAACTCGGTTGCGCCTTGTACCTAAACGCCACGAACGGCAAAGTCGTTTCCGGCTGGCTGGCCATGGCACCGGACGCCCAACGCTCGAATTATCCGGCCATCTCGGCTTCGGACATGAAAACGCGAATGGAAAACGGGGGCTTGGCCGGTCCCACGGCAGGAAGCGTGGACATCGACAAGGTTTTTTTCGCTTTCGTGTCTTTGACCAAACAAAACGACCACGATTTCGAATATTTGGCCCCGGCGCTGGTCGGCGAAGGCACGGAACACCTGGTCCAAGGCGGCAGCCGGCCATACCGGATCGTCGTACCCTTGCTGAAGTGACAAGCCGCGTGTTCAAAATCTCAAAATCATGAGACGTGGACAACGCCCTTCTTGCCACTTGCGACTTTCGACTTTCATCTACCAGTCGTTGTGTCCCATCCCATCGCAAACGCATTGAGACGAATCGGCGCCACGCTGCATGGGTGGCGGTTCGTTTTTTATTTGGGCGCGGGCATGGCCGCCTTCCAACTCGCCATTGTCGGACTCGACCTCGCGCTCCAACCCACTAACGCCAAATGGCTGGGCTCGACCGCGGTCAACGCCGCCGATGCGGCCATTTATCTGGATTATCTGGAACAAGGGCGCATGGGTTTTGGCTTGATCAACCCGCATTTCGACCAGCCGCAAACGCCGCGCATTGATCCTTTTTGGTCCACGGCCGGATTGTTGACGCGTGTCGGACTGTCACCGCTTTGGACCTATAACGGCTTACGCGTCTTCTTCGCTTTCATTTTGGCGTGGGCGCTGTACGCGGCAGCCAAATCGACCACGCACAACGAGAAAGACGCGCGTCTGATGAGTTTTCTCATGGTAAGCGGTTTGGGCGTGGGCTTTTTAAACGCCATCATATTCAGACCCGAAGCCGGACAATTGGTATCACCGGATTTGGATTCGGAGTTCGCCATCGCTCCCATGCTGCTCGGCGGACCGCACATTCTGCTTTCAATGGCGTTGCAAATCACGGCCATCCGGTTTATTTGGACCGGCGTCCGGGGCAACGACATCGGCCAGGCGTCGCTTGGCGGTTTGGCCGCCGCCTTGTTGGCGTCGTTCCATCCGTATTTCATTCCGCTCATCGGACTCGTCTGTTCCATGGCCTGCCTGCATCCCAACGTTTCGGTCGACTTCGGCAAGCGGCTGCGAAGCGCGGCCGCAGCGCTCGCTCCTTCGCTTGTCCCGGTGGCGTACTACGTTTGGCTGATGGCCGACCCGTCCTTCAAACACTGGTCCCAATCCAATGTCCTGCCTCTGCAACCCGTTCATGTCTGGGCCATTACGCTATCGCCGTTGATTTTGGCCGCCGTCTGGATAACGTGCAGCCGCACACGGACGCGTTGGAGCGGCCCCAAACGGCCAGATTGGGCCGTGGCATGGATCGTGGCGGCCCTGATTTGCCTGCTCTTGCCGTTCCCATGGGCGCGCAAGTACACGCAAGCCTTGCTGTCCATGGGCGTCCTGCTGACCCAGCCCGCTTGGTTGAAATTCCGCGATTGGACCAAGACGCAAACCCGCATGTTACGTTGCATGTTGGCGTTCGCGTGCTGCTTCCCGTTCCTCTTTTTGTTAAAACAAGAAACGGCGTACTTGGCCGACCAAAAATGGAACGGCAATTTTTACCAAACCGACAGCGTGTTCAAAGCCTGGTCATTGATGAAGCAAGACCGATCACCGGCTTTGGCCATGGCCACGGACCCTGGCATTAACATCTGGACCCCGACCTATTCCGGACATGGGGTTTGGATCGGCCACCCGCACGCCACGCCGGATTACGCCAACCGCAAAAAAGAATTCGAATCTTGGTTGGCGGGAAATGACGCCAAGTCTTACAACGAATTCCTGAACCGACGCAACGTCAAATATTTGCTGTCTTATCCGGCGGAAAAAACCGACCGGGCGGACAAATTGCTGGACAACACTTGGGCCAGGTTGGTGGACGGACAAGGCGTGGGTTTGTGGCGCAAACTGGACGCGCCCGCCACGGACTAGCATACTGGTGCGGTTATGGACCGCGCGCAACACCTGGTCATGGAGGACGAACACATGGACAAGCTTTATGCCTCGTCCAATCCGTTAGTCCGCTGGTTTTTCAACCTGCGTTTGCGGACCATGGCGCGGATGTTGCCGCCCAAATCTCTGAAAATTTTGGATGTGGGTTGTGGCGAAGGGCATCTGATAGAATGCTTTTCTTCGATGCGTGGCGGCGACGAATTCCATGGTTTGGACATTTTGGACAACACCCTGGCCCAAGCCGCGCTCCGTTGCCCGTCCGCGACCTTCGCTCGCGGCGACGCGTGCGCCATGCCATTCGCGGACGCAACCTTCGACGCGGTCATGTGCACCGACGTCATTGAACACATCCACGAATACAAACTCGCGCTGGCGGAAATGAAAAGGGTGCTTAAACCCGGCGGCTGGTTGATCATCAACGTGCCCAACGACACGACTTGGACGATGGTGAGGTTTTTCCTCGGACGCCGGCCCGTCCGCGTACCTGACCACGTCAACCGATTCACGGCCAAGTCGCTGCAAGCCGACGTGGGTTGGCCCAAATCCGCGCAAAAAAACCTGCCTTTTAGCCTGCCGTTCGCGCTGGCCTTATGCACGGCCGTCAAATTTGAAAAACCGAATTAGTCCATCATGCCCGTCAGGTCCACACCTGACGGACATGACGGACCCAAACGCCCCGACCTTGACTCGCGCACGCTTCACGCCTGCGAAGCGCGTTGTTACAATACCCTCAATATGAAACAAACATCCATCGCCATACTCGGCGCGGGCAACATGGCCACGTCCCTGGCTTTGCACTTGGCCAACCAAGGACAATCGGTCCGCATGTATTGCATCGAACCCGAAGTCGAAAAACAGATAAACCGCGAACATTGCAACGACAGGTATCTAGCCGGAATCAGGTTGCCTGCGACCATTCGGGCTTCGTCGCTCATCAAGGACGTGGCGCAGGATGCGCATGTGGTCATCGTGGCCGTGCCGTCTTTCGCGGTCCCGGAAGTTTTGCGCAAAGCCGTGCCGCACCTGCGCAAAGACGCGATCGTGGCCACCATCTCCAAAGGTTTGGACGCCAAAACGCTGGAGCCCGTGGTGGTCGAAGAAAAAAAATATTTGCCCCGGCATTTACGCGGCCGATTGTGCGCATTGGGCGGCCCGGCCATCGCCACGGAAATGGCCAAAGGCACGACCACGGCGTTTGTGGTGGCCAGCACGGACGCCAAGGCGCGCAAACTAATTTCCGACATCCTGACCAGCGACAAGGTCAAAGCCGCGCAATCTTCGGACCTCAAAGGCGTAGGATTGGGTTCGGCGCTTAAAAACGCCTATGCCATCGCCTTGGGTTTTTGCGACGGCCTGCAATACCCGACCAACGCCAAAGCTTTGGTGGTGACGCTGGCAGTCAGCGAAATGGCCGGCGTCATGCTGCGTGCCGGCGCGCATCCCAAAACCGCGCCTTCGTTGGCCGGTTTGGGCGACCTCCTCGTCACCGGTTGGTCACCGCACGGCCGCAACCGCAAATACGGCGAACGTCTGGTACGCGCCCACACCAACGACCCCAAACGCTTGGGCATGACCACGGTCGAGGGCATCGCGGCCGCCAATTTGGGATTGAAGCTTTCAAAAAAACTCGGCGCGCGCACACCTCTGTTGGCCTCCATCCACAAAGGCATCAACGCCGAATCGCGCTATCACCAACCGTTCGTAGAATACCTAGAAGGCCTGAAACTCGGCCTCATCTAAAGGTTTGTAATGTTTATAAAGTTCGTAACGTTAATTCGACTTCCGACCTCCGACTATTGACCAATGCCCATATGCAAATTCCCCAACACCTCCAACATTACGCCGCGCCTACGCTCATCGTGGTCGGCGACCATGAGACGGCCAAGGTTTACTTGGCGCACGACGAAAACATCGAGGAGATGGAAACGCTGACCGCGCCCGAACGCAAACAGCCGGACGTCGAAGGTTCGGTTAACGTGAGGGGCGAACGCTTCTCCAATCCCTCGACCGACGAGGACGACGGCGTGCGCCGCGCCCAATTCACCGCGACTTTGGCCGACTACCTGGAAGAGGCATTGCGCGGCGGCGACGCTGACGCGCTCCAAATCGTAATGCCGGCCGACATGTGCCGCCGGTTGCAGGACGCTTTGCCCGGCAATCTGCAGGGCAGCGTCGGAAAAACCTTGGAAATCGATTTGGCCAAAATGCCGCTGACCCAAACACTTGAAAGATTGAACCAATGAAATCTTCCCCGGCCCCCTCTTGAAAACAAGAGGGGGATTTTTTAATCCCAAAGCCCAACGATGTAACTCGTGGTATTCAACGGATCGCGGATGTAATCCGTCGAGATGGCGTGACCCAACAATTCGAAACGCCCAACTCCCTTTTGAAGATTCAAATATTCACGCAAAACGGCAAAAGCCGAAGCGCTGTCCGTGTTCTTGTCGGTCGCGGATTCCAGGAGCGGCCAGTCGCCGCGCGCGAGCCATTGCGTGGTCTCACGGTCACGCGCCGCGGCGTCCTCGCGGCGCAAATAATGGCTCATGTCGGACGAAACCACGACAAACGTCTTTTCGTCCGCGAACGAGGCCAGCGCGCGACCCAAGCTCTCCAAACGTTGGCGCGACACGTTCTTGCCCAGGAAAACCGGCACGATTTTCGCTTCCGGGAATTCGCGCTTGATGAACGGCGCCAAAGCCCCGACGCCATGCTCATTTTCGAACATGCGCCCTTCGGTCCCGTCATAAGCTCCATACTCATATAAATCCTTGGACCACCGACCGTCGACCGTCGACTCGCCTGTCGGCGTGTTATACGACAAGCGGCTGGTCGAAACGTCTTTTCCCCTCGCCAAATGGTCAGGCGACAAAATGACAAACGTCTCGATGTCTGGCCGGACGTTTTTCAGCGTCTTAAAGAATTTCGCCATCAAATCCATGGCCACGACGTGGTGGTTGACCACGCCCGCCAGCGGACGACCTTGGTAAGGCCACGCCCGCAATCCCGCCGTGTGCGCGAACTTCTCCGCATCCACGAACGTGTTGGCGATGGGCATTACGTTGGTTGAACTCGCCGCAGCAGACGTTCGGACGCCTCTCTCCGACAGGTCCGATGGTCCGATTGGGAAATGGTCCGATGTTCCGACGGGACCCGGACGAACGTCCGAACATTGACCGTCGACCGTCGACCGCGTCGCGCACCCAACTAAAAACCATGCTGGCAGCAAGGCCAGCACGGTAATTTTAATCAGCTTGTTCTTTAACATGTCATTTGACCTCCACGTTCTGGACCATGGAATACGCGGCTTGCGAAGGCATGTCCATGTTTTGCAGCATGGCGCCTTCGGCCGCGTATTTGCCGAGCGAGACCACGCGCACCTGGTATTTGATGGGTTGGACGTTGGTCTGCTTGCAAGTCACGAACGAAGCTTCGCCGTCGCGCACGTCGAACGGATAATCCGTTACGTCTGACTGGTTAGGATTGAAGGCGATGGTCATGACCGGCACGAACGTGGCCGGCAAACGGTCGCGCAACATGTAGCAGCCGTCCGCGGCTTTGGCCGACCAACGCGGCATCAAGGTTACGCTCAGGATGTCGCCTTCGCGCAACGCACCCAATGCCTTGCCGTCTTTGGAATACTGGCGCTCGACCGTAAACGCATCCGTGGTGTTCTTGATTTCCCCCGCGACGCGTCGGATGAACGACGCCGTGGCCGGACCGTTAACGCTGGCGATGCGGAATTTGGAAGCCTCGTCCGCGGTCAGCGTCAGGTACTGTACAGGATTGTCCTTGAGATTAATGGTTTTGGATTCTTCTCCGATCAGGTAAGTGACCTGAACGTCCACCTGCGGCAATTGCGGTATGATTTTTCGGAGATACGTGGCGCGCTCCAAATCGGTCAACGCCTCGTCGTCCCAAGAGTTTTCCACGTAAGCCGTGAGTTTGTCGGCCGCGGGATGGGACATGGAAGAAGCCAATGATGCGGCTTGGGCCGTGGCGTCCAAAATGTCCGATTTTTCTTTGCCGACTTCGAGCCACATGCGGCCGTCTTGGTCTTTGGCCGAAGACAAGACCGTATCAAGCACCGCGCGTGCGGCTTCGCGCTGGCCGGACGCTTCCAAGCCGCGGATTACGGCAAAACGTTCGCGCCATGTCAGATCTTTGAGTCCCAACGCCGCCGCCAACCTGTCCAGTACCGGTTCACCCAGCGCGGCCAAGCCCGAGAGCGCTTGGATTTGGTCGTCGCGGACCGATTTGACGTCGTCGGTCACGTTCCAAAAATAATTGGCCAGTTCCTTGCGGTCGAAAGCGTCGGGCGCGACCGCGGCCACGCGAGCCGAAAGTTCAACGTCTTCGGACGCGTAAGGCAACGGCGCCAAGCCGCCGCTCGGGCGCTGGTAGCGCACCAAGCTGAGGGGCGCTGGTTCCGGACCGCCGAAT
>JAKLEH010000045.1 GCA_022703155.1 Patescibacteria group bacterium
GGGTCCACCAAATAGAGGATGGCGGTGGCGCCATACGAAATCTTGGTGAATACGCCCCAGGGCGAAAGACAGGCGCCGGCGTCCGCGAACTGCGGTGGACACGGAACGCCGTTCTTGCCCCAGCTCATGGCGTTGACGTATTGCTCGTATCCAGTTAGGGCGATGACATCATCCCACCCCGTACCGGTGTAAGCGCGGATGGTCGTACCCGAGAGGACGGTCTTTCCGGTCTTGTCCAGGAGGGGCGCGTCCACCAGGTATACGATGCCATTGGGCGCCAAGATAGCGCTGGCCGTGAGCATGGGCATGTCCGCGAACGGCGTAATGCTCAGGCCGTCCATGGTTACGCGATAGATTTTTCGCGCGCCTACGTCTCCCACCAAGATGTCGCCGTTGGAGTCCAGGGTGATGGGTAGCCGCAAACCCGCAGGCAGTGCCTTGTCCGTGAAAGGATACTTCCAACACGTGGGCACGTTGGCCGGCGTGATGTAATCCATGGTTACGGGCAGCTCAGCGAGCTGCGTGGGCACCGAACCGTCGAGCGCCAATTTGTGGATGCGTACGCCCTGCACCGGGTGGCTGTTGGGTGCGTTTATTACGAATTGGGGCAGGGTCGTGATGAGCAAATAGCCTTCGGGGTGACACATGATGGCCGATGCCCCGGGAAGTTGGTCGGCCAACACGCTCTTGGTACCGTCGGCGAACAGTTCCCAGACCTTGTCCGAGGCGTTGCTCACCAGGAAGTGCCGCCCCATGCAGTCGGCCATGTCCAAGCTCAACCCACCGTACGACTTAAGCTGCGTTCCGTTCAGTGCGACCTCGAAGGTCATGTTGTCGTCGAAGCAGGCCATGACGATGTCGGTCTGCGTTTCCCAATCCGCGAAGTGCTGGATGGTGGTGACCGTGCCGTCGGGCTTGAGAACCGCGGTCAACGGCGCGATCTTCGTGCCGTCTAACATCTTGTACGGTTGGACCGGGAACCAGATTTCCGTGAAGTCTGGCGTGATGCCCGAGAGATCCACCGAAGGCACGGTGTTGGGCGTGCCGGCTTCGTCCGACCCTCCATCGAGAATATCGGAATCCAAATCGGCGTCATCGCCTGCGTCGAACTCGCCATCCATGATCTTGAGACCGTTGGCCATGGCGAATCCCTGGATTTGTCCGGCGTTTTTAGCCAGCACTATGGCGCCGTGGTCAGCTTTGCCGACCACGCCGGGTTTCCAGGAACCGGCTTGGATGTTTCCGCCCGCACCGCCGGTCGAAGTTCCTGCGGATCCGCCGGTTGATGCGACGGGATTGGGTGACGAGTCGTCGGAACAGGCGACGAGGTTAGTGATGACTGCGGCCGTCAAGCAACAAGAAACTGCCAAAAGACGCTTTGTATTCATGTCCCTTCCCCTTGGTTTTGAGGATGCGAATTGTCTATGGTGCTAATCTGCTTATAGCAAAAAAATGAGTGAAAGTCAATAATTGGCGGTTTATCGCCGGATACCGTCAGAACTCGACGTTTGTGGATGATTCAAGTATCATCCTGCCTACATATATATGCCTCTCCAAATAGGTATCGTCGGTCTTCCGAACGTGGGCAAATCCACCTTGTTTTCGGCCATCACCAAAAAGGCCGTGGATTGCGCTAATTTTCCGTTTTGCACCATCGATCCCAACGTGGGCGTTGTAGAGGTGCCGGATGCGCGTTTGGCGCCGTTGGCCCAAGCCTCAAAATCCGGGCGCATAGTACCGGCCACAATTGAATTCGTGGACATCGCGGGTTTGGTGCGCGGCGCGTCAGAGGGTCAGGGTTTGGGCAACGCCTTTTTGGCCAACATCCGCGAGACCGACGCCATCGTGCAGGTAGTCAGGGCGTTTGAGGACGAGAACGTGATCCATGTGGACGGTTCCATCAATCCGGCGCGCGACGTGGAAACCATCGGCATAGAGCTGGCGTTGGCCGACCTTTCGGTAGTCGAGAAGCGCTTGGATTCGGCCACCAAGCAACTCAAGGCGGGCAAGACCAAGGAATTGGAAACCACGTTGGCCGCGCTCGAACGCGCCAAAAAAATCTTGGCCGACGCCACGCCGTTGCGGACCATCGAATGGACCGAGGACGAATACGCGGCTCTGAAAGGCTTGTCGCTGTTGACCCTCAAGCCCACGATTCTGGCCATCAACGTCAGCGAAACCCAATTGCAGGACGGCTCATGGAAAGACAAGGTCGCGGATATCGACGTGAAAAAAATCGGGGTCAAAGACATGGTGCCGATTTGCGTCAAGATGGAAGCCGAATTCTTGGACATGACCGACCAAGAGAAGGCAGAATATTTGGAAACCGTGGGCCAGACGGCGTCGGGTTTGGACCGCCTCATCGTCGCGGCTTTCCATTCTTTGGATTTGATTACGTTTTTGACCAGCGGCGAGATGGAGACCAAGGCCTGGACCATCAAGCGCGGCACTTTGGCCCCGCAGGCCGCGGGTGTCATCCATACGGATTTCGAAAAAGGTTTCATCCGCGCCGAAATCGTGAATTACGACGATTTTATGGCGTGCGGCGGTTGGAACGGGGCCAAGGAAAAAGGCAAAGTCGGCGTGGAAGGCAAGGAATACGTGATGCAGGACGGCGACATCGTGTTTTTCCGCATCGCTTCCTGAACGCCACGCCAACCGTCCTCCGTCATGCCGAATTCAGTTCGGCATCCGGATTCAACAACCGGCGATTCATGTAGATCCTGAACCAAGTTCAGGATGACACGGTCCGGTCGTCATGCCGAACTTGGTTCGGCATCTAGTTAATAAACAAGACCCTGAAACAAGTTCAGGGTGACGGATTGGCGCACTTGCCCGTCATGCCGAACTTGTTTCGGCATCTCGATTCAACAACTGACGATCTATCGAGATCCTGAACCAAGTTCAGGATGACGGAAGGCGTTTTATTTCAACCCTTTCAACATCCTTTTGACGCCCTCCCGCATATCCTCCCGTTCCAGCGCCAATTTGACGTTGGCCTCCAACCACCCGATTTTTGAACCCGTGTCGTAATAATCGCCTTGGATGAGACGCGCATAAGCGGGTCTTTTTTTCATTAAGAAGAAAATTGCATCCAACAACACCAATTCGCCGCCGTGGCCGCGTTTGGTTTTGCGGATGGCCGAGAAAATATCGGGGGTGAGTACGTACGCGCCGATGGACGCGAGACGTGACGGCGCTTTTTTGGGTCCGGGTTTTTCCACCACGCCTTTGAGTTGATAGACGTTTTTTTCAACCTCCGCGGCCGGGTCGATGATGCCGTATTTTTCCGTACCCTTGTCGTCAGTATGGATGGCGGCCAAAACCGGGTCACCGTATTTTTCGAAGGTTTGGACCATTTGAGCCAAGCGCGGAAGTTTGCCGGTCATGACCTCGTCGCCGAAGAGCACGGCAAACGGCTCGTCGCCAATCAAATGTTCGCAATTCAAAATGGGGGTGGCGTTGCCGTAAGGTCCTTTTTGACGGACATAAACAAACTTGGCCATGGAACTGATGTTTTTAACCTGCTCCAGAGCCCTGATCTTTTTCTGTTTACGTAGCCAACTCTCAAGTTCATGGTTATCGTCAAAATGATCCTCGACAGACCTCTTCGCCCAATTCGTTACCAGAATAATTTCCTGGATTCCCGAGGCCACCGCCTCTTCCACCACGTATTGGATGACCGGCTTGTCGATGATGGGCAGCATCTCTTTAGGCATGGCCTTGGTGGCCGGCAAAAAACGGGTGCCGAAGCCCGCGACCGGGATGATGGCTTTGCGGATGGTGGACATATGGGGAGATTGTAGACCAAGGGATTGGATGTCGGAAGTCGGAGGTCGAAAGTCGAAAAGTCACCTAACGTTAACACATCCGGCCTGCGGCCACCTTCCCTTAACGAGGGAAGGGATGATGTAAGACCCTCTCTTGGCGTAAGAGAGGGGTTGGGGTGAGTTAGTACGCCGTGCTATAATGTAGACCGTTATGTTTTCTTCGATTTCCCGGCGCGCTGTCGCCGCGTTAGCGATCTTTTCCGTTTTGTTCGGCGCGGGTTGCACCAAAGGCCCGGACGCGGCCACGGTCGCGGCTTCGCAACCCAAGACTTTGACCATTTGGGCCGTGAACGACGACATGGACGTGTACGGCAAGATACTGACCGACTACCAGACCGCGCATCCGCACGTCACCATCGAATACCGCAAGTTCAGGCTGGAGGATTACGAGGAAAAGCTGGTCAACGCCATGGCCGAAGACAGGGGACCGGACGTCTTCATGATCCACAACACCTGGGTGGGCAAATACATGCCGCGCATCACGCCCATGCCCGCCGCCACCAAGATGGTCTACAAGTTTTCGAGCGGCGGCATGACCAACAAGACAGAGACTTTGGAATTGCGCAACGAAAAGAGCGTCACTTTGCGCGAATTGCGCGACCAATTTCCGGACGTGGTGGCCAAGGACATGGTGCGTCGCATCAATACGGCCAAGCCCTACACCCAACCGGTTTACGAAGACAAGGTTTTTGGCCTGCCCATGAGCGTGGATACCTTGGCTTTGTACGTGAACAAGGACATGTTGAACGCGGCCGGCATCCCGACCGTGCCCGACACGTGGGACAGGTTCCAAGCCACGGTGTCGCGTTTGGTCAAAGTGGACGAGAACGGCAAAATCACGCAAGCCGGCGCGGCTTTGGGCACGGCGCGCAACATCGACCGCGCGGTGGACATCGTGTCCGTGCTCATGATGCAGAACGGCACGCAAATGGTTTCGGACGACGGCAATCCCACGTTCGCCATGATGCCCGAAGCGCTTTCGGCCACGCGCCAGGATTTGCCGTCCGTACAGGCGTTGGGTTTTTACCTGGATTTCGCCAATCCGCAAAAGGAGATTTACACCTGGAACAAGGACATGCCCAATTCGCTCGACGCGTTCGTGGAAGGGCGATTGGCTTACTTCTTCGGTTACGCTTACGACTTGCCGCTCATCAAGGCGCGCGCGCCAAAGCTGAACCTGACCATCGCCAAACTGCCGCAAATCCAGGGCAACCCCACGGTCAACTTCGCCAATTACTGGGCTTGGACCGTGTCCAAAAAATCCAAGAATTCGGACATCGCGTGGAACCTCATCAATTACATGGCCAAAGCGGAAAACGAAAAGCTTTACGTGGACGCGGCCAAGCGTCCTGCCGCCCACAAGTCCCTCATCGAGGCGCAGCTCGAGGACGAACAGTTGGCCGTGTTCGCGTCCCAGATTTTAACCGCGCAATCCTGGTACCGCGGCGCGGATCCGGAAGCCGCGGAAGAAGCCCTGCTGCAACTCGTCGAAACCGCGCCGAATTTGGAGGCCGACATGTTGCTGCACGAATTGACGCTGACCCAGCAGAAGGTCCAACAGACCATGATCGCGCAATAAAGATATGTCCAACACGAAAAAAAACGTTGTATCTTTTTGCGGTTATGTCATTTTAGCGTTGGGTTTGTTTTGTGCGTGGCCGCAAGCGGTTTTGGCGATTGCGAATGGAGATCCTTGCGATGGCGGCAAGGGACATTGCGAATGCCAAATGTTCTCATCAGATCCATGTCAGCGGATAGCCGGAAACGCCGAATGCAATAATGCGACAATCAGTGGCGGAAAACCAGGTGTCGGATGTGGTTGTTTTACTAACGATAAGAGCTGCAAAAATAATGCCTGCGTTACAGCTGGCGGTACTTGTTGGCCAAGCCAAGATTTTTCCAAGTTTTTTTGCGGCACGACGCAGGAACATCAGATGCAGGGCAACGAAAGCCCAGAAGCATGTCCGGAGACAAGCATCGGAAGCGGCTTGCCCATGAAGTGTTGCATGCCAATCGGCGGCGGGAAGAAAAATCAGCAATCCAAACAGACTTCCAACGATACTTCTGGAAGTGTGTCGAATGGCACGACCGGCGGCACAGATGCCGCGCCGCCGACGCCACAAGGCGGCATCGAAATGCAAGCCTGCGAGTCCACGGGTGACTGTTCAATCGACGCAATCGTACAAAAAGGCGTGTCGTTCGCCCGGTTCATTATGGGTTTGGCCGGAGCCTTATTCCTTTTGGTTTTGGTTTACGGCGGAGCCATGTACGTGCTCTCGTTCGGCAAATCCAGTTGGGTGGACAAAGGCAAGAAGGCCATGACCCAAGCCGTAATCGGCATCATATTGGTCATGGGCGCTTATACCATAGTGTTTTATGTGGCCGATTCTCTTGGATACAAGGTTCCGAACACGTCAGGCGGAAGCGGCGCGCAAGGGGGACCGAAAGGAGTTTGCGGTCAGGCCAAAGGCACGGAAGGCAGGACCTGCATGGACGTAAATAAGGAAGGCAAGGGTAAAGATTGTACGCCCGGTTATTGTCCCGGTAAGGACAACATTCGATGTTGCAAATGAGTTATTTTCTCAAGGGTTTTTTCTTAACCGTCGCTTTGTCAGCAGCCGCATTTTTATTCGTCCCGCAAATTGTTTTGGCCGAGGCGTGCTTTTCTTATAGCGCTCAAAAATGCCAAGAGGGGAGCAAAGCCGTCCCCGACGGTCCAAGCGTCACCGCCTGCCCGGGCAAAAACGACGTTTTCAAAGGCTGTAGTAAAAATTCAGAAAACGGCACCCCAGATCCGGTTTTGTGCTGTATGAGCCCGGCGGAAACCGGGGTAAGTTCAAAATCGCAATGCGGACCAAAATCCACCCCTTTGGGTGAATACGTCTGCATGTTGAAACAAGCGTGCGCCAAAAATGGAAAACCTTTTAATGCCGATGCCAATAAAGGAGATGCGGTCTGTAATCAAACGGGGGAAATTTGTTGCCAAGTCAAGCAAGCATCCGCTGCCAGCGCCGCGCCAGCCGCTAAAAAAGTGTCGGGCAAGGTAATGAATATATACAATCCGTTGGGCCCGGAACTTTCCATAACCGCCATCATCGGAAAAGTCATCCGCACTTTCCTCGGTATCGTCGGCTCCATCGCGCTCCTTGTCTTCATATACGGCGGGGTGATGTGGATGACGGCGCGCGGCAACACCAAGCAGGCGGAGTCCGCGCGCGGCGCGCTCGTGAACGGCGCCATCGGACTCGTAATCATAGTAATGTCCTATACCCTGGCCGACAACCTGGTCAGGATGCTGACCACGTACCAGCCCCCGCCGCCCAAGCCGCTCGCGTCCGAGGAGGCGACCCAGGCCGAGACGGAAAAGGCCCAGGAACAGACCTCGCTCTCGGAGCAGAAGGCCAAGGAGGAACAGGCCAAGCAGGAGGGCGCGCAGCAGCAGTCGTCCAAGCCCAAATGCCCAGAAGGCTACACGTGCCAGAGCACCAACGGCATGCTTCTAGAGTACATGCAGAACTATTGCCAGCAGACGGCCTCGGGCGACAGCGAGGAATGCGGCGCGGCGGCCTTGTGCTGCAGTTCAAAGAAGTGACGCGTTCCGCCGCAACTTCGACCAACAAAGGATGATTTATCGGTTAGCCCATGAAAACCCCAATTGAAATATGAATTTCAGAATGTCGCTAAAATTTATCCCGTTGCACTTCTCGATGCTGTTTGCTTTTGCCGCGCTTTTGGCCGTTCCGTTCGTGGCCAACGCAGGCTGTGCGGAAGATTTTAAACCTGACGGACAGTGTTTTTATGATAATGGCAAATGTCCGCCCGATCGGATACCGGTCGGAGGAAAAGAGCAATGCAACAATATTGAAGGTGGAGCGTGTTGCATAAAAAAAGCCGAAGGGTCGAAACCAACCTGCTTGGGTCTTTGCATAAAACAAGATCAATGCGATCCCGCCACCATCACCGCGCCCGCCGGGGCTAACGGAAAAAATACGGCTTGCGGAGACGGAACGCCGGACGGGTTCGCGTGTTGCGGGGCGCAAAAAAAAGAAACCGCCGCGCCAACGGGCGTGGCGTGTTGCGGTCCCAAGGCCGACTGTAAGACCAAAATCAATCCAGGCATAGTCTGCCCTAAAGCGGGGGATGTATGTTGCATGCCGGACAGCACGCCCGGCGCCACCAGCATCTCGACCGAAAACAAAACCTGCGCCTACGGCTTCCCGTGTCCGTTGGGTACGGACATTCCGGCGCTCATGGGCAATATCGTCAGATATATTTTGGGTTTCGTGGGCGCATTGTTCCTGGCCATGTTCATTTGGGGCGGCGTGCTCTACATCACGGCCGGCGATTCCAAACGCGCGGAAGAAGGGCAGAAGACTTTGGTCAACGCGGTTATCGGCGTGGCCATAGTGGTCGCGTCTTACACGATCATCAATTGGGTTTTGGACTTCGTGGGCAAGGTGGCCCAATGAAGCGAGTCGGTGTTCATTTGTTGGCCCGCTCGTCATGCCGAACTTGTTTCGGCATCTTGTTTGAATATCAAGATCCTGAAACCACCCTTCGCTTTAGCTTCGGGCGGCAGGCAAGTTCAGGATGACGCTTCATGAGATGGCTATGCCGAATTGAATTCGGCATGACTATGGGGTTTTTCGGTGTTTTATCGCTGAAGACGGACATGTGGATGTTTTTAATCGACGCTTAGCCAAAGTACTGGTATAATTTACGCATATTTATGCGGAAAGGAGGTGGGGAGAAATGAGAACAACAAAAAAAATCGCAGCCTTCGCCATAGCTTTGGCGTTAACCGCCCCTATGGTGGCGTTAGCCAAACCGCAATTGAATGCCGAGACGTTGGGCGCCGGTGAGACTTTGAACTCGTCTTTGGCTTTGGGCGGTGGCGACGTGCGCGAAACCGCAGCCAACATCATCAACGTGGCGTTGGGTTTCTTGGGCATCATCGCGGTGGTCGTGGTTCTGATCGGCGG
>JAKLEH010000046.1 GCA_022703155.1 Patescibacteria group bacterium
CGCCGGCTGCGCCTCGGGCGCCCCTCCGGCCAACCAGACGCCAACCGTCCCGGACGACGCGCAGAAGGCCGTCGAGCCCGCCGCCGAGAACGGCTACGGCGCCTACGGCAAGGATGAGAACGGCGACGCTCCGCCGACCTCGACGGGCGAAGCGGAAAAAGCGAGCGCTGCCTTTACCCTCGATGATGTGGCCAAACACGCCAGCGAGACCGATTGCTGGATGGCCATCGACGGCAAGGTCTACGACGTGACCAAGTCCGTCGACAAGCATCCGGGCGGCCCGGCCATCCTCAAAGGTTGCGGCAAGGACGCGACCGAGATGTTCAACGCGGTCGAGAAGCACGGCGGCAAGGCCCGCGAGTTCCTCCCGAGCCTGCAGATCGGAAACCTCAAATAGGCGAATGGAAGCCGGAGACGGCGGGACGCACGCAAGTGCGTCCTTTGTTTACCCCTGGACGGAAGGGGCGTCATCTGGTAAAGTCGGCATACCGACCTTAACCTTAACCGTTCCGGGCGCATGACATCCGACTGGTCGGCCTTCACTGTAAGTCCAGGACCTGCAAATTCGGCTTAACCATCACCAGATAACCAGGTCCGCTAGATAAAACCACAGACGAAGACCGAGATAACCGGCAAGATTGTCGCGTCCGGACGTAGCTAGCATATGGCACTCTACGTATTTTTGGGCTTGGCCGTCGGCGCCGTGTTGGGGTATCTCACCGCCAACTACATCGCGACCGAAAAGGCCAAGAAGATAAAGCAGCGGGTAGCCGACGCCGAAGCCGAGGCGCACAAGCTCATCAGCCAAGCGCAGGCCAAGGAGCAGGAAATCCTGGTCAAAGCCAAGGACAAAGCCATCAAGATCCTCGAGGACGCCCGCGTCGAGGAGAAGAAGATGGCCGAGGAGATAAAGCAGCAGAAGGGCGAATTGGTGAAACGCGAGAACGAATTCGCGTCCAAGCTCTTGTCGTTGGACGAGGAGCGCAAGACGATCGAAGCCTCGAAGGCGAAGATCGCCGAGGATGCCAAACGGATCGAGGAGCTTAAAGTCGAAGAAACGAAGAAACTCGAGGAAGTGGCCGGACTGACCAAGGAACAGGCCCTCGAAAGGATGCTCAAACTGGTCGAGGAACAGAGCCAGGACGCGCTCATGAGCCGGGTCCATAAGCTCGAGCAGCAGGAAACGGAGGAGATCGAACGCAAAGCCAAGAACGTCATCGGCGTCGCCATCCAGCGCTTGGCCCAGACGGTCGTGGCCGAGACGACCACGACCTGGGTCGCTTTGCCGTCCGACGACATGAAGGGCCGCATCATCGGCAAGGAAGGCCGGAACATCAAGGCCATCGAGCTTTTGACCGGCTGCGAACTCATCGTCGACGACACGCCGGGCATGATCACGGTCTCGGGCTTCTCCCCCATCCGCCGCCAGGTGGCCCGCCGCGCGCTCGAGAAGCTCATCCAGGACGGCCGCATCCACCCGGGACGCATCGAGGAGATGGTGGACGAATCCAAACGCGAACTGGCCATCGACATCAAGAAAGCCGGCGAGGACGCGCTCTACCAGCTCGGCATCTCCATGGCCGGCATCGACCCCAAACTGGTGCAGATTCTCGGTCGCCTCAAGTACCGCACATCTTACGGACAAAGCGCGCTGCAACACTCAATCGAAGTGGCCATGCTCTCCGCGGTCCTGGCCGAGGAACTGGGTGCCAACGTGGCGGTCTGCAAGAAGGGCGGCTTATTCCACGACATCGGCAAGGCCGTGGACCACGACATGCAGGGCGGACATCCGGAACTCGGCGTGCAGATACTAAAGAAGTTCGGTTTCCCCGAAGAGATTTGGTACCAATGCATCGCGCACCATGAAGACAAGCCCAAGACCCTGGAAGGCGTGATCGTCAAAGCCGCGGACGCCATCTCTGGCGCCAGGCCGGGCGCGCGCAAGGACTCGCTCGAGCAGTATGTCAAACGCTTGGAAGAACTCGAAGCCGTGGCCACGTCGTTCGAAGGCGTGGAAAAGGTGTACGCCATCCAAGCCGGCCGCGAAATCCGCGTATTCGTGAATCCCAAGTCCGTGGACGACTTCACGGCGTTGAGCATGGCACGCGAAATCGCGGCCAAAATCGAAGCCGAACTCAAGTACCCTGGTGAAATCCGCGTGACCCTCATCCGGGAAACCAGAATTATCGAATACGCGAGATAGAGGAGGAAGCCGTCAGTAGAAAGTCGTCGGTCGTCAGTGGGTAAAAACTAAAATTCAAGATCCCCTTCGGGGGATTTTTGTTTATTCCCATGACTTCCGACTTCCGACATGGTATTCTCCCCCTCATATGCGAGACATCTCCCCCACTTTGCGTTCGCTGGGCTTCCTGGACAGCGAAATAAAAACTTACATCGCGGCGCTCGAACTTGGGCCGAGCACGGTCATCGAAATCGGCAACAAAACCAACCTTTCGCGCCAAGCGATTTATACGGCCATCGACTCGCTGGTCAAACAAGGCCTCATGAGTTCGGTGGAAAAAGGCAAAAAACAACTGTATGCGGCCGAATCGCCGGAGCGCTTGCGTTCCATCGCCGAAGCCAAACTCAAAATGATGGAGGCTACGGTCAAGGACATAAAGTCGGCGGCCGACGAGCTTAAGCTGATGCAGCGCGGCGAAAAACCCGTGGTCAAAATGTTCGAAGGCAAGGAAGGCTTCAAATCCATGTTCGAGGACGTGGTGGCGACCAAACCGGCAAATCTTTGGGATTTCGTGAACGATGACGCTTTCGGCCAAATCTTCAACGAACAGGAATTGGCGCCCAACAAGCAAACCATGGACAAGATGAACGTCGAAGGCAGGGTCATGGCGCTTTCGTCGACGCCGTTGTCGTTGCACCGCAAAAAAACCAAGGGCCGGCAAATTTTCAGGAAAGACATCAAGTTCAACGGCAACATCACGGTCTACGGCAACAAAGTCGCCCTCCTGTCTTTGAAGAACAAACTGGTCGGTGTCATTATCGAAAGCGAAGAGATCGCCGAAACCATGCGCGCGCTGTACCAACTGGCTTGGGATTCAAGGTTGGAGTAAAACAACAAAATAAAAAAAGGGCCGGACACCGTCCGACCCTTCCGAAAGCGGCTTCAAGCCGCTTTCAAAGTAGCCAATGAACTTATCAGCTCCATCCGCCGCCTTCATAGGCCGGGCAGGCGCTTGCGATGGGGAACGCGACCTGGGAAATCTTGGAGACGAGGGCGTCGATGGACTCGAGGGCGAACCTGCCGTCGAGCAACTTGCCCACGGACTCCAAACCGGACTGATTGACGGGGCGGTCCGATGCGGACTCGTCCCGTTTCTTGGCGGCTTCGCGCCGACACGTGCAATCCTGACAGGGCTCGGAACAACCGCAACCGTCGAGCCGAGCTCGACCGCTGGCGGGCGCGAGCCTGTTGTTGCGAGAGCACTGTACGGCGAGTTCGTCGTTGCGACGGCCGCAATCGGCCGACACGCACGCGATCACGCCCGTCAACGCGGTGCCGATCTTGGTGCCGCGCTTGTTGTTGCCGAAGCAGTTGATGCCGGATCCGTTGCACGGTCCGCCGGAATCGCCGTCGTCAAATCGATTGGCCGCCGCCGTTGCGGTTTTTTCCGTCAGATTCACGCTCGTGATAGCGCACCATGACACAACCTTGACCAAGGCGACGCCGAGGGCCATGGGCGCAAGAATGCACGTCATGATCACGGCGAGACCCATGGCCAAACCCGGGAATTGTCCGCCGTACACGCTCTCAGCCAGAACATGGCATCCCAAGCCGCCGGCTAGGCCGCCGAACATCACCATCAGAGCACCGGCCAAAGCCGCGCCCTCCTTCCTCTTCACGATCCATTTTTTGAACGAACTGACGCATTCATGCTTACGTGTTTCCGCCATTGTTTTTTTCTTCCGTTGATTTCGGCGGACATGCGTCCATAGGCTCGGCCCCAATACCTTGCCAGAACGCACGGTACTTTGCACTCGGCAAATAGGCCTATGCAAAATACGCTCGACTATAGCACTTTTTGGGCATTTTGTCAAGGGTACGGTTGACGGAAAGGGATTTGGTCGGATGTCGGAGGTCGGATGTCGGAGGCGTGAAAAGTGGGGTTTTAACAGGAAAAAAGCATTTTTTTGCCATATTTTAGCCAATACTGCCGCTATGACAAAAACTGTCCAGCTACTCTTGACAGAATCAAAAAGTCGTGATAGCGTACTTCATTCGGTTGAAAAAACGGCCGAATGACATCAAAAGCGATTCGTCCGACGTGCTTGTCCGGATGATGAGCTTGAACATTAAAACGAATCTTCACTGGCTCCGCCGAGCCGGCGAACACGCGATCCGACGCGCCACGCAAAACGCGGCGCACAGGATTTCTGGCACCAGCGCAGTCGGAAGGAGGACAGGAGGAGCCGAGTCGCGAGATTCTGAACTCCCGTATGGTTCGTCATCGAGGAGGGTTGGCGAACCGCACGGGAGGCAAGGATGATCAATATCGTTCTGTCGAAGTCCGAGGCTGAGGCCGTGGCGCTGTCCGTATGGAACGGTCGCCGACGCGAAGACCTGGTTTTCTTCAAGGCTCTGAGCGTCCTGGATATGGACCGCGATACCGTGCGCTCGGACACGAGCGCGACGCGGCCTTACGCGCCTGGGCCAAGGAGTTGGACGAGGAGGAATTCAAGTTCCTGTCCACGGGCTTCTGGCTGAGGTACGAGGACATCCTCGACCGCGAACCGTGGCGCGAACAGCAGGAACAACGCCATACGGAATTGGCGCGACTGTTCTGGACGCTCGAAGCCACCGGCCATGACGTCGACTTCCTGCGCGACTCGCTCACGCATGCCGAAGATTACATCGCCGGCCGCTGAGCCTCGCCCACCCCTCGACTCGACTGCATGCCTTTATGCAGTCCCCGCCATAAATGTCGCAAAACTTTTCGACGTTTGCGGCGGGGAATCCTCCCCACCTTTCAAGGATGTCAGCATGACTGACCACGAAGAGACCGCGAAGCCGGTCTACGCCTACGCGTCCCGAAACGTTAACCTTTCCGACCGCGAACGTTTCGCGGTCGCCGACGCCAGCGGTTACTGGCTCGTTCTCGAAGGCGACTGGGGCGGACAGATTTACCTGACCGTTCCCCTGGCCTTGGTCGGACCCAACGCGCGGATATTCGACCTCCTGCAAGAGATCGACAAGCGCGAATGGGGCTGCAACGAAGAAGACGGCGCATCGGCGCTTGTCTACAGCCCAGAAGCCACGCTTGACCGCATGCGCGCCTACGGTGCCGACGAGGATTTCATCAAAGAGATGCGATCCGACATGGGACATTATAGCGGCGGTTGCGGTGGCGGCGAGCTCACGGACGGGCTTTGGCTTGGTTGCGGCATCGACCCGGACCACGTCCGCGCCATGCTCGACCTGCAAAAACCCACACCGTCGAAGGTTGGAAGTCGATAAGCCGGAAGTCGGATTTCGAAACGATTCCGACTACCGCTAACACGACCTCCTACATCCGACACCTTTACGACGCGATCCCTATCGCGTCCCTGCCTGAGCCGTTAATAAATTGACGTTTCAGGCAGAGCCAAGTAAACCGCCTTCCCCTCTTGGCAATGCATTGCAGAAACCGTCCCGCGATGATTCGTTGGACGGTTTTTGGTTTGCGTCGACCATTGACCGAAATGCAGAAACATGCCAGTCTAGAACCAAACCAACAGCAAACCAATCAATAGGCGGATTTGGCCATGGATAACGAAAAAGCCCCTTTCAACGTCTTTTTGCTCAATGGATCGCATGCTTTGCTCGGTCCGGGCGACGAAGAGCCTGGCACCAGTCCAGGCTGGACCGTGCGGCGCTACACGGAAGGCAAGCGTTTGCTTTTGTCCAAAAGGCAATGCGTGACAACGGCCGCCGTTCCCTACCGCATACAATTCATCGTTTTGGCATTCTACGAATGCGGCGAGGACATCAAGCCAGAAGAAAATATCTGGCACCTGATGTACAACGGACGGACGCTTGAGGACGCCGACGCCCTGAAAAACGCCGGCCCGCTGGAACGGGCTAAACTGGCGCAAGCGATCGAAGAGTTTTTGGATTGCGCAGTAACGACCAATGACGACCCGGAGCAACTGCGTGGCCCCCAACTCTTCGAGGACGGCGACTGGATATATACCTGCGAACAAAAAGGCGATTTCGCCAAGTTCGAAGGCAAAGAAACCGTGCTCTACCGCGACGAACTGGTTTACGAGGGATCGTTCAAGGGCAAGCTCAACACGTAAAAGACCGACTAGGTCTTTTTTCAATTACGAATTACGGAATTACGAATTACGAGGGACGGCGCCAAATTTTCGACATTCGACTTTCGACTTGCTACCCTTGCTTCATATGCAAGCGACGTTCTTATTGTTCGGCGACGTGGTCGGCAAAATCGGCCGGCGCGGCTTGGCCAAAGCCCTGCCCGAGTTGAAGTCGCGTTTTGACGCGGACTTGACCGTGGCCAACGTGGAGAATCTGGCGCATGGCCGCGGCATCACGCCGCAGACTTTGCAGGAACTTGCGGACGCGGGCGTGGACGCGTTCACCAGCGGCCACCACGTTTGGGAAAATCCCATGGGCTCCCCGCTCCTGGATGACGCGGACTGGAAAAAGCGGCTCATACGCCCGGCCAACGTGGACCCAAAATTGCCCGGCGTGGGTATGGCCAAGCTCAACGTCAAAGGATTTGAAGTCTTGTTGCTCAACCTTCAGGGACGGCTCTTCATCAACCAAGAGGCGGCTTCCCCGTTTTTGGCTTTCGACCGCTTATGGGACGTTCTGGCGCAACCGGACGGACGGCCTCCGATCGTTCTGGTGGACCTGCACGCCGAAGCCACAAGCGAAAAAATGGCCTTTGGACATTATGTGGATGGAAAAGCGACCTTGGTTTTTGGAACCCATACCCACGTGCCCACGGCCGACCATAAAATTTTGGCCAAAGGAACGGCTTATGTGACGGATTTGGGCATGGTCGGAGCGCATGATTCGGTCATTGGTTTTGAAAAAAATAGCTCAATCAAGCGATTTTTAGAAGAATCCAAAGCCCCGTACGAGTTGACGGAAGGTGGCAAGGTAGAAATCAACGGCTTGGCGGTCCGGCTGGATTTGCACACTGGCAAGGTCGCAGGTCTTGACCGCATACGCGAAATTGTTGATATATAAGCCCAGAAATGCTAAGCTGTTCGCATAATCAATTATTCATTTAGTCGCATTCTGCGCTATGAACAAAGCAGAACTCATCAACGTCATTGCCGATAAGGTTGGCGTTACCAAGAAGCAAGCCGAAGACATGATCGAATGCTTCGTCGATACGGTCATCAGCGAGCTCCAAAAGGACAGCGAGGTGACCATCGCGGGCTTCGGCCAATTTATGGCCAAGACACGCGCGGGCCGCACGGGCGTCAACCCGCAAAACCCGACCGAAAAAATCCAGATTCCTCCGGTGCGCGTGCCCAAATTCAAGGCCGGCAAGAGCCTCAAGGACGCACTCAAGCAAAAGACCGCCCCTGTCGCTCCGGCCCCCGCAATGTAACAAACCAAAATCCGGCGCGAGCCGGATTTTTTGTACGTCAAAAAAATCAGCGGCGCCGGGCAAGGACCACCAAATTCCGCCCGTTCAAAACCGAACGCCACGCGCCATTGTCATACGCGCCGATACTTTCAACCTCCCAATCCTTGGCGTCGAGCAAACTTTTTAATTCGCCCAGCGTTAGGGCGTGCACATAACGATTTTCGTTTTGGCCTGCCGCGCGCCACGGATACATCAAGTCGCCTGTTTCGCCGCCGGCCACGCCCGCCAAACGCAACCATGCGTGCTTGAACGTCAGCCACGAAAGAAAACGGCGCGCCCGCAGATTCCAGACCGTAAGCAACAACGTGCCTCCGGGCTTGAGGATGCGGCGCAGTTCGGCGACGGCGGCGCGGCGTCCTTCGTCGGACGGGATGTGATGCAAAACGGCGATGCACGCCACGGTGTCCGCATGACCGTCCGGCAAATCCAAATGCGGCAACGAACCGGCGACAACGTTGTGTTTTGCCGCGGCGCGCAACGCGGAAGACGGTTCGACGCCAAGATATTCGACGCCCGGCGGCAAAACGTCGGCCAAACGGCCATTGCCCGCACCCACGTCCACGACGCGGTCGCCGGGTTTGACGCGGTCGACCAATAATTTCATCACGTCCCAAGGTGCATGCCGCGAAGACGCGAAAGCCGCCCCGGCATCTTCATAAAACCGCTCGACTTGGGCTTCCAGCTTGCGCTTTGTCTCGGCTTGCATCATAGTACGCACGGTACAGTTTCGAGTTTCGAGTTGCAAGTTTCTAGACGCCCATCTCCCCTCCCTTAACTCGCAACTCGAAACTAGCAACTAAATCCCCATGCCCCAACCCGCGCCGCCGCTCCACATCGCCAAGACCATACTCGAAAAAGTGTGGTTTTTAGACTGCCCGACCAGGCGCGACGTGGCACGCACGGCCAGGCTGCTGATCAAAGGCACGCCCTTCCGCTTCCCGCTCTCGACCGAATATTGGGACGCGTACCGCGAACTTTTGGCGCAAGGCCAGCCGCGGCACGAAAATCTGGAAACGGCGTTGCGCGTCAAGGACGTGCGCACGGACAGCGGCGTGGCGCCCATCACGGTCCTGACCAAACCTTGGCCTTGTCCGGGCCGTTGCGTTTACTGCCCCACCGAAGCGCGCATGCCCAAGAGCTACATTTCGAGCGAACCAGCCGCGGCGCGCGCCTTG
>JAKLEH010000047.1 GCA_022703155.1 Patescibacteria group bacterium
CCGTTGTCCGGAGCCGAGATCATGGACATCGTCCGGGCTAAGAAAACGGACAAGAAGGCCAAAGGCCAGGTCATTTCCGGTTCCGCGGCCGCCAAATTGGCCATCGCCGGGCAGCTCATGGGCGGCATCGGCTTCATTGGCGTGCAATACGCCATGTCGCTGGGGAGCGCGGCCATCGTCAACGCCTTGCAAGTCATGCAATTCGCGCTTTTGGTGCTAGTGGCTTTCTTCCTAAAATCCAAAGCCCAAACGCTGCTTGGCGAATCGCTGAACAAATCCGTGATAGCCATCAAGGCGGTGGCGTTGGTGATCATGGCGGCGGGATTGGCGCTTGTCGTATAAACAGACCGAGGAATCACCAATAACCAATGGACCAATGACCAAAAGGAAACCGGAGGTTGGTGATTGATGGTTGGTCATCGGTTATTCCAAAAATTTCTATGAAACAGGCTAAAAAACCTAACGGCAAACCGCTTAAATGGTCGTACCGCATTGCCATCGTGATCGTATCGTTGTTCGCGTTTTGGTCCGTGTGTTTTTGGCTCATGGACTTGGACGTTAAAACCGATTTCAAGCCGGGCGCGACCTTTAGCGTGCCCTATGCCCAAGAGTTGGGTTTGGACCCGATGGAAGTCCTGAACGCCTCGTTGGACGACTTGAAAATTCGTTATTTCCGCATTCCGGCCTATTGGAGCCTGCTGCAACCCAAAAATGACGGCTTTGATTGGACCGTACTGGATCGACAACTTGACGCCATCGCCTCACGCGGCGGCAAAGTCACGCTGGCCATCGGCCAAAAACTCCCGCGCTGGCCCGAATGCTGGATGCCCGATTGGGTCATGCAACTCTCCGAAACCGAACGCGAAACAGCGCTCAAACGATATTTGACGGCCACGGTGGAACGTTACAAAAACCACCCGGCCGTGGATATGTGGCAGGTGGAAAACGAAGCGCATTTTCCGTTCGGCACATGTCCGGCGTACCGGTCCGATTTGCTGGACGAGGAATTGGCCTTGGTACGCGCGTTGGACAACACGAAACCCATCGCCACCACGGATTCGGGCGAACTTTCGTTCTGGTCCATCGGACGCAAAGTTGACCAGCTGGGAACCAGTGTCTACCGTGTCGTGGTGAGCCCGGTCGGCGTTTTCCGGTATTGGTTTTTGCCGCCGCAGCTCTATTTGCGCAAAGCGCAAATCCTGGGCTGGCTCATGGGGTTCAAACACGTTTACGTCAGCGAATTCCAAATGGAACCGTGGGTAAAAACCACGATCCCGCAATCCACGCTCGAGGAGCAATCCAAGACCATGGACCTCAAACAATTCAACGACAACATCCGTTTCGCCAAACGTATGGGCATGGAACGCGTGGATTTTTGGGGAGTGGAGTGGTGGTACTGGCTAAAAACCAAACTCGACATGCCGCAATACTGGGAAGGCGCCAAAACCTTATACGCTAATCCATAAAAATATGGCCAAAACTCAATCACGCACCGCGGGCACGCACCTGACTTTGAACCTCGGGCCGCGCGTCACCCTGACCGTCACCAACAAGCAGGGGACTTCGCGTTTGGATTTGGACCATCTGATCGCGGATTTCCAGGAAGCCGTGGACGAACCGCATACGCCTTACCGCATTAAGGATTTTTGCGGCGAAGATTTTTTCAAACGCAAGACCGGCCAAAGTTCCAAACTCCTATATCAACAAACCCAATTGGGCAACGCGGACGGCGCGGACGCTTTTGTGGTTTACGGCGCGCACATCGGCGCGTTGCTGGCGAACTTGGAAACGCTTTTCCGCCCCACGGACCTCACGCTTACCGGTCCCATCACCGATTGGTTCGACGCTTGGAGCCATGCCATGGGCAAAGCGCGCAAAAAGCATTTGGGCACGCGTCCGGCGCACTGCGTAACCGTGCAGCATTTGGTCAAAGGGCAACCGGTAAAACTCAACGACGTGAAATTCTGCAAAACGAAAACCGCCCCGAAAAATTCGGGACGGTCGAAAAAGAAGTGAAGCGGTAGCCGTTGGGCTAGGCCGCGGGAGGCGGTTCGGACCTCATGGTTCGGACGCTTTTTGGCGGCGCGTTCCAGGCCCCGGAAACTTTCTTGAACGGATCAGTCATGAACTCGGTGGCTACGGTCGCCAGGCGGTTGGCCGTATTCCACATCTGCAAATCCGTACTCAGGGGATTGGCCATGATTCGAATGCACTCGGGAACGGTCAGCGTGGAGTGTTGCTGGCGGTTCTGCACCAACTTGCGATTCAGCCGCTCGCAAACGTTGGCCAGGTCCATCCGAACTTCAGACCGTTGCGACTCTTTTTGGCATTTGACGAACGCCATGACCAGCGCGCAAACGCGCTTGGCGTCATCAAAATACAATTCCGGATGGTTGAAGGCCACTCTGCGGATGAACGTGCCGAACTCTTTGCCGTCGTCTTTCATTTCTTTCGCCTCCGAATGAACAACCAACGGTTTTTTAGCCATTGGGGACAATAAGATACCCCATGCCGCCACCAGCGTCAATTGTGGCCTAAAACGGCTCCAATGGGTTGACGAATCTTTAAAATTTGGCTAAACTCCCACGACACGAAAAAGCCGACAGTCAATCGCCCAAGGTCCTTACCCGACCTCCGACTTCCGACTTCCGACTGACACCCTATGAATCTCCGCAACATCGCCATTATCGCCCATGTGGACCACGGCAAAACGACGCTCGTGGACGCGCTTTTGAAGCAATCGGAAACCGCCGACACGCAAAAATTCGAGGGCGACACCATCATGGACTCCAACGAGCTCGAACGCGAGCGCGGAATTACCATATTCTCCAAAAACGCGGCTGTGCGTTACAAGGACGTCAAAATCAACATCGTGGACACCCCCGGACACGCGGATTTTGGCGGGGAAGTGGAACGCATCATGAACCTGGTTGACGGCGCGTTGTTGCTCGTGGACGCCAAGGAAGGCCCCATGCCGCAAACCCGCTTCGTGCTCAAAAAGGCCATCGAAGCCGGACACCGCATCATCGTGGTCATCAATAAAATCGACAAACCGGACGCGCGGCCCGAATGGGTGCTGGACCAGACTTTCGACCTGTTCGTGGAATTGGGCGCCAGCGATCGCCAGACCGACTTTCCCGTGGTTTACGCTTCGGCCAAACAGGCCAAAGCCGGACCCGAACCAAAACTCGAAAGCATGACCGGCATCAAGCCGCTGTTCGACGCCATCATCGAACACATTCCGGCGCCCAATTCTGACGCGAACGGCCCGCTGCAGGTTTCAGTGGTCAACACCAGCCACGACAACTTCAAAGGCCGCACGGGCGTGGGCCGCGTCATCCGCGGCACGTTCAAACCAGGCCCGGTGATCTGGATCAACCGCGAAGGTAAACAAACGCCGGCCAAGATCACGTCGGTCATGGTTTTTGACGGCTTACAGCGCAAAGAAGTGGCCGAAGCTCAAGCCGGCGAAGTGGTGGCTTTTGCGGGCATCGAAAACCTCAACATCGGCGAAACCGTGGCTGACGCCAACCAACCCGAAGCCCTGCCCGTCATGGCCATCGAAGAACCCACGGTCAAGATGACCTTTGGCGTCAACACGTCGCCGTTCGCGGGCAAGGAAGGCCAATACTGCACGTCCCGCAACCTCAAGGAGCGCCTGGAGCGCGAATTACAGAACGACGTGGCCTTGCGCGTGGATTTTGGGCAGGCTGGCGAATCTTTCGTGGTCTCGGGCCGCGGCGAATTGCATTTGGCTATTTTGATCGAAAAAATGCGCCGCGAAGGTTACGAACTTCAAGTCTCGCGCCCGCAAGTCATCTTCAAGGCCATTGACGGCGACAAGCACGAACCGTTTGAGCAGGTCGAGATAGAAGTGCCGGAAGACATGGCCGGCATGGTCATCGAAAAAATGGGCAAACGCCGCGGCGAGCTCAAAGACATGGGCAACGACAACGGCGTGGCCAAAATGACTTTTGAGATTCCCACGCGCGGCCTCATTGGCTATCGCAGCGAATTCATGGTGGACACGCGCGGTCAGGGCATGCTCAACACCCTGCTTTTGGGTTACCGCCCGTACGCCGGCGACATGGCCCGGTTGGAACACGGCTCGCTCGTGGCGCACGAATCCGGCACGGCCGTGACCTACGGCATGCTGACGGCGCAGGAGAGGGGAACGCTCTTCATCCCCGCGGGCGTAGACGTATACGAAGGCCAAATCGTGGGCCAGAACGCCAAACCCGAGGATCTGATCGTGAACGTGTGCAAGGAAAAGCGCCTCTCGAACATGCGCTCCAAGGGCGACGGCGTGGCCGAATCCTTGGCCCCGCACCGCGACATGACGCTGGAATTGGCTCTCGAATACATCGGCGACGACGAACTGGTGGAAGTCACGCCCAAATCCATCCGCATGCGCAAACAGCTCCTGAAGGACTACGAACGCCGTCGCGCCGGGCAGTTGTGACATTGATGCCGACCTCGCCAATCCTTGACAAAATCAAGGATTTTTGTAAAGAAACACATCCCAAACCAGGAGTCGCAATGTCAAGCAACGCAAAGTTCGGACTCGTGATGGGCACACTTTTTTTGGCCCTATACTGCTTCTTCTACTTCGACGACAGGCCGACCAACTCGGCACCGGCGCTGGAGATCAGCGTCGTGGGATGGAAGCTGACGAAACAACCCAACTTTGACCTGCCGGCCATGTTTTACAAGCAGCAATAGCAAGCCATTTTCATCAGGGGCATGAACATGCCGCGCTGCTTCTTGCTGGCCTCGCTGTACCATGAAATGGGCCACGCGTATAAGCACATGCCGCAAGACCTGGACGAATACAATTCCATCATGGAGTCCCCGGCGCGGGCGCCCGCCTCGCCGGCTTGTACATGGGAGGCATGATGATCGATTTGGGCTGCGAGTGGATAGACCGCGACGTCGAACCCGCCCAACGCCCCAAGCAAAAAATCCTGCTCTACCGTTGGATCACAAAAACCTTCGCTTGAACGTACGCATTGGCGTATTTATTAATATCCACTCCCATTTTGACCGACCGCGTGTTAGATTAAGCCGCGTATTTTTATGCCAAACAGGACCGAAGTGGTGCTGGACATCGAAACCCAAAACACCTTCCAGGACGTGGGCGCGTACAAAGCCTCACTGCTGAAGATTTCTTTGGTAGGCGTGTATTTTTACGAGACCGACACGTTCGAGTCTTTTTTGGAGCCGGATTTGCCCAAGCTTTGGCCGCGTCTGGAGCGCTCGTCGCGCATCATCGGCTACAATTTGTTCAATTTCGATTACCCGTGCATGCAGCAATATTACACGGGCAACCTCATGGCCCTGCCGACCATCGATCTGCTGGTGGAAATCGAACGGCGCATCGGGTTTCGCGTCAAACTGGATACGGTGGCGCACGCCACGCTGGGCATCGGCAAAAGCGGCGACGGTTTGCAGGCCGTTAAGTTCTGGCAAGAGGGGAGAATCGACGAGCTGCGCGACTACTGCCTGCAGGACGTGCGCGTAACGCGCGACGTGTACGACTACGCGCTAAACAACAAAAAAATCTACTATTTCGACCGCTTAGGCCAGAAACTTGAGGTGCCCATGCCGGTCGTGCCGCCGGTCGCGCAAGAAGCGCCGGTCATAAACCTATCTTTAGGTTTGTAAATTGTCATT
>JAKLEH010000048.1 GCA_022703155.1 Patescibacteria group bacterium
AGCTGTTTCGTCTACTATCCGTGTGTAATTTTATCAAAAAGCAAGCGACCCCGTCCAACGTGCGCCCCGATGTAGTATCGGGGGTGTGTCGGACGGGATCTGAGGGCCGAGTGCCCAAGGTTCCAAGTGCCAGTTTTAAGGGCCAAGGGACCGAGGGTCCAAGGTCTACTTGCGGACGAACAGGTACCGGCCGTCGGAGCCCCACCCGCAGTCGAACCAGCCGTCGCCGAGGATGCGCCTGCCGGAGCCGCCGCCCAGCACCGCGACGCAGCGGTGGCCGTCGTACACCGTGGACGAGCCGAGGCCGACCAGCCAGCGCGAGCGCTGAAGATCGCACGTCTCGGGGTTGATCCCGAAGGCGTGAGTCTCCTTCTCATCGGCGGCCACGAGATTGTTCCGGATGCCCCAGGCGATGATGTTCTCGCTCGTGAGACCACCCATCTCACGGATCTCCTCGACGGTGAACTGCTTCGCGACCATCACGACCTCGTCGGCCGTCACGTCGTTCTCGCCGGTCCGCGAGCGGTCCTTTGCCCACGTGTAGCTCCCGTTATAGAGAGCCGAGACGCCGTTCTTGGAGTACATCTCCTCGAGGGTCGCCATCGGCGGGAGCGGGCCGCGGTTCACGCGGACGCGGTAGTGATTCGGGGGCAGTGCGTTGCCGTTGGTCGGCCCGCCCCGGTAGGGGTGACCGCCCTCGGGCTGCTGCTCGACGGGCTTCGGCTGCTCGGCCTGCCAGTCCGTGTAGGCTACGTCTACGATCTTCACGACCGTAGCATAGCCGCCTTCCGTCCCGAGACGGTAGATCGCCTCGAACGGAACTACCTTCTGCCGCGCGACGTTCATGAGAGTCGTGATGAACCCCAGGAAATAGCCGGCGCCCTTCTCAATGCTCGAAACGTCTTTCTTCGCCACGACACACCTCGTTCGATTTGGCTCGCCCCTCATCCCGACACCACGTCAGGACCCCAGGCTCGCCGTCTTCGTTCGTAAGCTAAGTAGACACTTGGAAAGTGTAAGGTTCGGTACCGTAACCTGCCTGCCCGCCGAAATCCGACGGAGGCGGGAATAAAACAAAATAGCATAAAAAAGGCCTTTTGTCAAGGGTCATGCGCGCGTGGCTTATGTCAACAAGCTGGAACAGCGACTAAGCAGGTTTTAAGGTAACTTAGCGGAGAAATGAACAACCGGGGGGCGTTCCAGCGCGCCTCGAATTCCCGCAGCAATTGGGGTAGCCATTCTTTATGGAAATGGTGGTATGTCCTGCGGATGAATCTCTTCAGTGCAGACCAGATGCATTCAGCATGATTGGTGGGACCGAATTCAAAAACACTGTGGTTACATGAGCCATGGATATATCCAAAGAACTCATAGATACCCTCATAGCATTGGGCGCTGTCCGTCCAAACCATGGAATTCCGTGCGACGTGTTTAAGCAAGAACCTGTCCGTAGCCTCCTGATCGCGGTACTTCGTCATGCGGACCACTATCCTTCCGCTCTTCCGTTCATAGGCGCCAAGCACTATGCGCTGGTTGCCATATCTTTTCTTGCCCAAGAAAGCCTCGTCCATCTCAACAGCTTCCTTCAATAATGGGCTTTCATAGACTAAATTCTCCTGGAATCTTCTGAACCACCGCCTAACGGTTATGGTTGATACTCCAACTATTTCAGCAGTCGTATTGAAAGCTATCCTTTTCTGCCAACAGACCACAAGCAACCAGGTTCGCCTCAAATCGAGCTTGGAGTATTTGAGCCAGGAGACGCTCTTTAAGCTGAAGGGTTTTCTGCACTTAGGGCATCTGTACCTACCCTCAGACCTTTTTATATGGCTGGTTTGACATCTGGGACAGAACAGCCTGACTCCGAAGGTGGCTTCAGTGAATAAACTACGAAGCTTGGCGTCCGAAGGGACGCGGTCTAAGATAGACATGGAGCAGTGATTTAAGATTTAGGGACACTAATATCCTAATCTCTGTTCCATTTTAGTTATATAAGCCATGCGCGTTATTCTTTGCTTCATTTAGCTTATTTTTTCAGACTAAAAGCGCCGAAATGGTCTCCAAACCGTGGGGTTCGCGGTCCAAGGGCGCATGCTTCCAGACCTCGCGTATGAGGCGCAGGGCGTTCACACCCACGTCCACGGGCAAAGAGACGCGCAACAGGTCCGACAACGGTGCTTTGCGTGCAAAACGCAGCAATGCCAGCGCGTGGGCGTTGGCCGGGACCAAAAAACCTTCCCATGAAAGACGGCAGGAGGCGCAGACCAAGCCGCCGTGTTCCGGCGCGTACCAAGCATCCGTGGGGCCGGACGGTTGGCGGCAATGCGTGCACACGCTCAAAGCCGGCCCATAGCCCAATAAATCCATGAGTCTGAGGCTGGCTATGGCGAACATGAGTTGGGCACGCAGGACGGTTAGACCCGTACGAGGGCCGCGCAAGGCCACAATCAGCTCCCCCCACAAGGCGAACAGTCTCTCGTCCGAAATCCCGGGCTTAACCAAACTCAAAAACAAATCCGCAAACGCCCCTGTCACGGCCCTGACGCACAGGTCGCTATCCGCGGACCGACCTTCGTGAGTTTTGAAATCCACCTCCGCTTCTACCGGCCCGGCCACGGCCAGATGATCGAAACTCTTGCCTTTAGCCACCATGACCTCGGCGAAGGACAACGGTTCCAAGCGCGCACATTGCTTGGACTTAGGCCGTGCCGCCCCGCGCGCCGTGGCCATAATAAGCCCATGTTGTCGCCCATACATAAAAACCGTCCGGTCGTATTCGCGTACCGAAATCTTTTTAAGCACGATGACCTGATCGCGGATGTACACAAGATATGGCAAAAAGCAAAATTCAAAAAGCAAAACTTGGGTGGCCTTCGGCATCAACTATATACTTCCGAAATGTCCCGTAGGGACTCAATCTTTTTGATTTTTGAATTTTGAATTTTGCTTCTTATTCTTCCCCCATCATCCCTCGCTTCTATCTAAGTACGACTGCAGCATTATCGATGCCGCAACCGCGTCGTCGTCCTGTCCGCGCTGCACGTAATGTTGCGCCTCGGCGCTGGTCAGGCGCTCGTCCCATTCGTCCACCGGAATGCCCAATGACCTTAAATCGTCCGCAAACAGCCGCACGGCTTGGACCTGTTTGTTCTCCAACTCCGCGTCGCGCAATGGCCGCGGCAAACCCAAAACCACACGTTCCGCGGATTCGCGTTCACAAATCAACTTGACCTGTTTGACCACTTCGCCGTGGCTCGTGTTCTGTATGATTGTCCAAGGCGACGCCAAACGCGACTCCGTGTCACCGAGCGCGAGACCGATCTTCCGTTTTCCGTAATCAATTCCGAGGACTCTCATATGTAATAAAATCCAAAAATCAAAAAGCAAAATCCAAAGAGATGGGGTGTGAAGCAAAAAGCAAAATCCAAAGAGCAAAATTTAAGTGGCCTCCGGCTTTATATTATTTCGTATATCCCGCAGGGACTCATCCATTTTGCTTTTCGCTTTTTGCTCTTTGCTTTATTTCTCCGCATCCGGCCACGGCGTCAACAATTCGTATCCGCTTTTAGTCACGGCAACCGTGACTTCCCAGTGCGCGGCCAACGAACCGTCGATAGTAGAAAACGTCCAACCGTCATTCAGCTGGCGGATACGCCAATCCCCGGTAGTTATCATGGGTTCGATGGCCAAACACATACCGGCTTTCATTTTAACCGCACGAAAACCGCGTTCATGATAATTGGGAATTTGCGGCTCCTCGTGCACCGCATGGCCCACGCCGTGTCCACACAATTCCTTGATGATCCCATAGCCTTTAGGCTCAAGAAGCTCTTCTACCGCCATGCCTATTTCATGTATCCACGCACCGTCTTTCACGACCTTCAATGCGCGCCGCAAAGATTCACGGGTGTCGTCATTCAGACGTTTAGCTTGGCTGGAAGCTTTACCGACCGCGACCGTGGCCGCCATATCAGTGGCCAAACCTTCGTACCACATGCCGATATCCAATCCCACCAAATCGCCATCTTTGATGATGCGGTCCGGTTCTGGCAATCCGTGTACCACCTCGTCGTTGATGGAAATACAAACCGCTCCAGGGTATGCCGGATCCTTGGGATGGATTTTATAATTCAAGAATGATGGCGTGCCACCGGCTTTTTTTATTTCCTCTTGCGCCAACTTGTCCAACTCGACAGTGTGCGCGCCAACCACGCAAGCCTTCATGAGCATAGACAAAACCCGCGAGAGGATTTCTCCGCCGCGTTTCATTTTGGCGATCTCTTCAGGCGTCTTGAGTTTAATCATATATAGTAGACAGTAGCTGGTAGACGAAACGGTAGCGGGCAGACTGTGTCTTGTAGCGGGTAAACAACACCTACCGTCTACCAGCTACAATCTACCGTCTCCCTACGGAGCAAATCCCAATTTCCCGAGCTTCTTTACGATATCGTCGAACAGATACGAAATCTGTTGTTCGCCGTTTACGGCCAGAAGCACGCCGCGCTGTCGATAGAAATTCGCCAAAGGCGCGGTCATGAAATGATACCCTTTCAAGCGCTGGCGGATAACGTCCGGGACATCATCGTCGCGTCGCACCAAAGTATGTCCGCACATGGAACAGATGCCTTTCTCGGCGGGCGGAGCTTGGGTTTCGTGGTACACGCTCTTGCATTTGGTGCATTGCCAACGACCGGCCAAACGCCTGACCACCTCATCATCGCCAATCTTGATTTGCAAGGCCAAATTCACGGGCAACAAACGCTCAAGATAAGTGGCTTGTTCCACGTTGCGCGGATAACCGTCCAGGATGAAACCGCGCTCCAAATCCATCTTCTTCAACTGGCGAGCCATGATGGCGTTGACCAATTCGTCCGGCGCCAACAAACCCTGATCCACATATTGCTTGACCAGATGTCCGAGTTTTGATTTTTCTGCCATTTCCGCTCTGAACAAATCGCCGGCCCCGATTAGGTGCACGTTGAAACGGTCTGCCAAAAGCGAACCCTGGGTGCCTTTGCCGCAACCTTGGGGACCAAAGATGACGCAACGTAATTGTTTATGTTTCATAGCATGGAATAAAACGACCAAACGGCGGCCAAGGCCAGAGCCGAGGACGCCGGAAAAATCCACCAACGCATTTTGCCGTGCGCACCCCGGCCGAACCAGAAGGTGCCGGCCACGACCGCCACGATGAATACGGCATACGTCAACCATCCCC
>JAKLEH010000049.1 GCA_022703155.1 Patescibacteria group bacterium
GCCACGGATTCGGCCACCACCACGGATAAGATTTCCGTCGGCGTGCCCGCTTCCGGCATCACGGCCCAGGACGAGGACGCCAACACGCTGGACATGAGCGGTGCCGCCATCGCGGACGCCCTCAAGGACACGCAGTTGGGCCTCACCCCGTCGGTCGTGCAATCCATCTTGCCGCATGGCACGATCACGATTGCCGCCGATGCGCATCCTTCCACCTCCATCGTGGTGGCTGGCAAGGACGTCTGGGTGCCGTTCGCCCGCTATAAGGCGACGGCCCAGTACGAAGACATGTTGATCGACCGCTTGACCGTGAGCTCCACGGTGGGTGGCGACAACGCCGACTTCGTGCAGGTCGCGATCGCTTCCGGCGGCGCGGTCAAGGGCGCCAACACGCTCTCGGCCGGTCCGTTCGGCGTGGTGGATGTTGACCTCACGGGCAACAACATCACGGTTCCCAAGGATGGTTCGGTCAACTTTGAGGTCTGGGCCAAGCTCGCCACCGTGCAAGCTTCGTCCACGGTCCATGGTGCCACCACCGGCGTGTGCCGCACTGGCCACTCTCCGGCCTTGGGCTTGCTCTCCAACTTGCAGACTGGCGAATGGAATGCCAATTACGCCGGCAAGTTGAATGTCCGCACCACGGGTAACGCCTCGGGCGAACGCGTGTACGCGGCCACGGGCGCGACCACTGGCAATGCGCAGGTCCTGCGCAAGACCAAGCCGGTCGTGACCAAGCAAAACCTGACCAACACCGTGCTCTCCAGCGGCGAACTCGAACTGTACCGCGTACAGGTCGGCGCCGACTCGGCCGGTTCCATTGCCCTCAAGCAGATGGCGTTCCAGGTCTCCAAGTCCGCGAACGTCACTGCCGGTAGCTTCCGCCTCTATCGCGGCTCGACCCCGGTTCCGTCATCGGAATACACGGTGGTCAACGCCACGTCTGGCGCGGATCTCTACACGGGCACAGTGTCCGCTGGCGTGGGCTCGTTCATCGCTGCCGTCGCCTTCACGGGTGAAGACTCGATCAACGGCTCTGGCAACATCTACTCGTTGCGCGCCACGGTCAGCTACACTGGCACGGGTAACAACATCACGACGTCGTTCTACCGCGATGGTACGATGCCGGTCGTGACCGGTTACTTGGCCAACGGTGCCGTCGGCGTCTTCGCCAACAGCACCAGCATCTTCAACATCGACACCTCGGTTGGCGGCGGCGCTGCCCCGACCAACCTGGGCACGTTCGTTTGGTCCGATAACTCGGAAGTGCCGCATTACAGCAGCATCACCCCGGGCTCTCGCGACTGGACCAACGACGTCTATGTCGAGGACCTCGCGCAAAGCGCGACCCTGAGCAACTAATCCCAACCCTCTATCCGTCCCGACGTGACGTCGGGACACCTTTCCCCCGCTTAGCGGGGGAAAGGGATAGGGGAAAGGTTTGGAAGTTCGAAATCCTGGACTCGTCTGGGATTCGCAAAACCCCTCCGCAAGGAGGGGTTTTTGCTTTTTATCGGGACTTGCCACCAATCAAACCGTCATCCTGAACTCGTTTCAGGATCCAGGTTCACGACAAATAATCGAGATGCCGAACTGAATTCGGCATGACGACCGGTGCCGTGTCATCCTGAACTCGTTTCAGGATCTGGATTGATAACAAATTATCGAGATGCCGAACTGAATTCGGCATGACGGAAGGGGACGGCAGGACGGAATGGGGGGGGAGGCGCAGCGCAACGTCATCCTGAACTCGTTTCAGGATCTGGATTGATAACAAATAATCGAGATGCCGAAACGAGTTCGGCATGACGGAGGGGGACGGCAGGACGGAAGGAAATGGCGTGACGGAAGAGGCGGGCGGGTGTTGGGGTGGGTTCGGCGTCCTGGTCACCCTCCCGTCCCGTCATCCTGAACTCGTTTCAGGATCTGGATTGATAACAAATTATCGAGATGCCGAAACGAGTTCGGCATGACGACCGGTGCCGTGTCATCCTGAACTAGTTTCAGGATCTGGATTGATAACAAATAATCGAGATGCCGAAACAAGTTCGGCATGACGGAGGGGGGGGCTGGGGTCGGGGAGGGTGTGGAGCGGTGGGCTTTTGCTACATTTAGTGCGCGTGTTATCCTATGTGCCATATGCAACGACAAACCGCAGTTAAGGTTTTGAAGACCATAACCTACATAGGCATTTATGGCGGCCTTTTGATGCCGCTCATGTTCGTGCCCGTAGTCATCTTTCCGTTCGTTTTTTCCAAATTGATATTCTTCCAAGTCTTGATCGGTCTGACGCTGCCTGCGTATTTGGCGTTAGCTTGGATGGAACCCCAATACCGTCCGCGTTGGTCCTTTATGTATGCGGCACTCATAGGGTATTTTGTGGCGTTGTTGCTGTCCGTGATTTTCGCGGTTGACCCGGTGCGCGCCTGGTGGGGCAACCAAGAACGCATGAACGGTTTGTTTACCTTGTTGCATTTGTTCGCTTGGCTGTGCATGGCCGTATCCATGCTCAAAACCTGGGAAGATTGGCGTTATTTGTTGAATTACCAGGTGATTTTGGGCGTGTTCATGGCCGTGGTGGCGTTGTTACAGAAGCCATTTCCGAGTTTGTTGCTGTTCCCGGCCAGCGATCGAGTTGGAGGGTTGTTGGATAATCCGATTTATAGCGGCGCGTATCAGCTGTTCATTTTGAATTTTATCGTTTTATTGTTCGCCAAAACCAAAAACAAGGGTTGGCGCATGTGGTATGTCGTGGCGGCCATCTTTTCATTTAGCGCCATGCTAGCCGCCGGTTCGCGTGGGCCTTTCATGGGTTTGATTTTTGGCGGTGTTTTGTCAGCCATTGCCATTGGGGTTATGCATGGATCTAAAAAAATAAAAATTGCAATTTTGGGAAGCGTAGGCTTGGCCGCTTTGCTATATGTAGGCGTTGTGACAGTCGGCGTAAATACACAGGCCTTCAGATCTTTCGCGAAAGCCGCGCCTACGGCATCGCGCATTTTTTCGTTGGATACAGGAACGGCCGGACGCTTTATCGCCTGGCGTATCGCGTGGGACGGATTCTTGCAGAGGCCGCTGACCGGTTGGGGATTGGACGATTTCCACGTTTTGTTTAACAGAAATTACAATCCGCAGTCCTTGCGTTCTGGTTACTACGAAACGTGGTTTGACCGGGCGCACAATACGGTGATGGACGTCATCTCCATGACCGGCATCATCGGTTTCATGGCCTTCGTGACATTGTGGGTGGCGATTTATTACACCATCATCAAGGCTCGACGGAAGAAATGGATCGACATTCCGACCACGGCCGTCATGATCGGGTTGCCGGCCGGTTACTTTTTGCAGAACCTGTTCGTGTTCGACCATCCGGCCATGTACAGCATGAGCTATCTGCTCTATGCGTTCGTCATTTGTTTGGGGTTCCCCATATTCGCGGGCAAGCACGAAGACGAGCCGGTTAAAGAAGCCAAAATCAAACCCGCGCCTTGGATCACTTTCGGCGTTTTGCAGGCGGCATTCTTGGCTTTGATTTACTTTACGTCCGCGCTACCGGCTTACGCTTCGTATCTGACCATAAAAGGCAACAATTATTTCATGGCCGGTGATTTGGAAAAGATGTACGCCATCGCCCAAGAGGCCGCGGCCATCCAAACGCCGTATCTGGACGAACAGACCTTTTTGTTGGCGCGCAACATGATCACTTTGGCCGACAGCGGGCAAATGACGCGGTGGGCCAAATGGAAAGACATGGACGCGTTGATCCATGACATCACCGCGCGGCATTTGGCCAGCCATGGCGTAAATGCGCATCCCAGGTACATCTACGCCAGTTATCTGCAGGCCATGGCGCGGGCCACGCGGGACGTTAAATACGCCCAGGAGTCGGAAGAGCAATTCAAGGCCGCCATCGCGGAAAGCCCCAAACGCCAACAATTGTTTTTTTCCTACGGCAGACTTTTGGCCGACATGGGCCGGTATGACGAAGCCATTGCGCAATTCAAGGCGGCCGCTTCGTTCGACGAGGTCATTGGCGAGGCTTGGTGGCAGATAGGCGTATGTTATTGGTATGACCAAAACAAGCCGCAAGAAGGCGCGCCGTACATCGCCAAGGCCATGAAAGTTGGCCGTCCGTTTGCCTTGCGCAGCGCGCAAGACGCGGCGCTGGTGGCCCAAGCGTACGACATCACGAACGATAAGGACGGTTTGATGAAGTTGATTGAGATTTTGCCCACCTTGCCGGCCGCGGCTCCGGAAGTGTATTTGGACATCGCGACCAGTATGGAACATCAGAATTTGGTGGAACAGCGCAACTTGATACTTTCGGCCATCATCAATTCTGACCCTGCCTACAGAACAAGGCTCAAGCCGTTGTTGGACGGCACGGCCAAAACCATTGCCGAGGCCATGAAACTAACACAACCGAAAGCCGCGACATCGACCAGCGTGGCACCGACCGCCACGCCCACGACCGCTACAGTAGCCACGTCGGTCAAGCCGACCGTTGGGACCAGAGGACCGAGAAAGTAAAAAAAAACCACCCTTTCCGTCATCCTGAACTTGGTTCAGGGTCTCGGTTTATAACAAATAATCGAGATGCCGAAACGAGTTCGGCATGACGACCGGTGCCGTGTCATCCTGAACTTGTTTCAGGATCTCAGTTTGTAAGAATCAATCGAGATGCCGAACTGAATTCGGCATGACGGAGGGGGACGGCAGGACGGAAGGGGGGGATGCGTAGCGCAACGTCATCCTGAACTTGTTTCAGGATCTCGGTTTATAACAAATAATCGA
>JAKLEH010000005.1 GCA_022703155.1 Patescibacteria group bacterium
GCGCCGCTGCGCAGCGCTTTGGATGGCCGCAAAATCAAACGCGAACTCGGCTGGAAACCTGAGGTTGAGCTGGACGAGGGTTTGGGGCTGACGGTCGAATGGTTCAGGTCGCGCACCGTGTAGCGCGAATCGCGCATCGTCAGGCGTTTCGCGATACGCGTCGTGCGTTACGCGACCGGACGGTTGACGAAACCGTCTTTTTCGTATAAGTTGCGTTTTCACACAAAAACAAAAAAACTCAATCCAACCGTTGAGGTGGCACCTTGGAAAACTCAAAAGACAAATTCGACCTGTCGACTTTCAGCCCCACCTGGCGCGACCATCTCGTGTCGTTTTGGCAGGCTTTGCGCGATATCAAGCAAGCGCATCCGCGCGGCTTCTGGATGCTGATCGGCGCGCATGCTCTAAGCACGCCGTTCGCCATCCTCAAAGTCTATACTCTCAAGCGCATGACCGACGCCTTCTCGGGTTCTGGTTGGCATTGGTGGGTGTTGGCCTTTGCGGCCACAATTCTGTTCGACAAGGCCCTGTACAACGTTTCGCGGTATTTGGAGTTGGGCCTGCGCTTCCGCTTTGAGCGCCACCGCCAACAGACCATGATGGAATATACGGACCGCTTAAGGTTTTCGGTGCTCGAAGACCAATCGTACCAGGCTTTCATGGCCACTTTCAACACCAAGCAACACGTGGTGGTGGAGTTTCCCATGATTTTGCTGCGCCTTTTGGGCTCGGTGTTCTCCATGTTGGGTTTGCTGGGCGCCATGGTCAAGTATTTTCCGTGGGCCTCAATCGTGTTCCTGACATTGTCCATCTTGGTCAGCGTCGTTTTGGGCGCACGCGCGGCCAAGAGGCATCATAGTTTGATCGATTTCCAGTCGCGCGAAGGCCGCAAATGCCGGATGTCTGAGAACGTGTTCAGCCAGCCGACGTGGCTCATGTCGATCAAAATGATCGGACTGTCCGATGAACTGTTGAATCGATGGCGTGACCTTACGGCCGTCCTGCTCGGAAAGCGCTTGAGCGATACGCGCGGCAATCGCGGCACGTACGTTGTCGGGAGCGCTTTGACCATCCTTGGCTTCGTGGCTGGCATCGTGATGATCAGGATTGGTTCACCCTTTCCCGGCGCGGCCATCTCCACGCTCGTGGTATTCATCTCCACATACCAACAGTTCATCGGCATCGCGGAGAGCGTGACGGAGAGCGTCCAATGGTTTTTGCGCGAGGCCAAGTACGTCGCCTTCCTGCCCAAGGTATTCGCATTCGACACCGAAGCGCGGGAAGGCCAAAAGGTGGAACGCGTGGACGCCATCAGATTCGTGGACGTAACGTTTCGGTATCCGGACGCTGCCGTCGACGCCCTGTCTCGTGTTTCGTTCGCCATACGGCGCGGCGAGAGGGTGGCCATCCTCGGGGATAACGGCGCCGGCAAGAGCACGCTCTTGAGGCTCCTGATGGGCGCGTACGAACCCACGGGCGGCACCATACTGGTAAACGGAATTGAGATGTCGAAAATCCTGTGCAGTTCGTTGCGGTCCCGGCTTTCGTGCCAGCAGCAGGACGCTTTTCCTTATTTCGGTACGGCCAAAAGCATCGTCACGGACGCCAATGCGGGCCGCCCTTATGATGCGGAACGCTATTCCCTGGCCCTGAGCGTCAGCGGTTGGGGCGACTCGGACATGGCGCGAAAGCTGACCAAGGGCTTGCCAGAAAAACCAGGCGCGGATCCGATAGAGCGTTATGACGAGGTAAAGATAGGACGCTATTACCATATGCCAGAAGACAAGCCTCTCGGGCTGTCAGGCGGCGAAGCCAAGACGTTCAACACGGCGCAAGTGTTGTATCGCGAGGCGGATATCCATTGGCTGGATGAGCCTGACGCCCAGTTGGACGCCGCACATGAGGTGCGATTCCGCGAGCGGCTAGCCGCGATCGACGACGGCCGTACGTACGTCATCACTTCGCATCGCTTGTCCATCGCGGCCTATGTGGACCGCATCGTTTTCATGCGCGAGGGCAGCGTGGTGGAAGACGGCACGCCGGCCGAGCTCATGGCGCGCAAAGGCGCGTTCTACGAGGCGTTCATGCGCCAGTTCGGCCCTTATCTCAAACTCGCCCGTCCGCACCTTGGATTGTTCCTGTCTGAGTCTTCGGATTCGAGAACCAACTGACCCGCCCCGTCGGCACTTGCTGAACGTGGCGTTTTTGTTTATGGTCGGTTCTCCCCCTTTATAAGGGGGAGTTAGAGGGGTATATTGCTGACAATACGAAACCAACCAACCCATCCGACATCCCGTTAATCGTGGGCGCCCTCAGGTCCGGCGCGGTTTTGGCGTTTCCGACCGAGACGACTTACGGCCTAGGTTGCGACCCGCGCAACCGCGAGGCTTTGGATAAGATTTACCGCATAAAAAATCGGCCGGCCGACAAGTCGTTGCCTTTGGTGGCCGACTCGCTCGAACAGGTCGAGCAGTATTTTTTGACGTCCGACGTGGAACGCGGCCTGGCCGCGAAACATTGGCCCGGCCCGCTTTCGATTCTGCTTGCGCCCCGTCCTGAATTCCAAAAAGATTTTGAATCCATCATGCGCGACGGTTTGGTCGCGGTCCGCGCTTCGTCGCATCCTTTCGTACGCGAGCTGACCGCAACTTACGGTTTTCCGTTGACCGCCACGTCCGCGAATTTGAGCGGACAGCCGGCCTGTTTGTCCGCGGCCGAGGTCGTTGAGGCGTTTAAGGATGCCGAGGTCCGTCCGGATTTGATCGTAGATGGCGGCATGCTCAATCCCAGTGAGCCGAGTACTTTGATTAAAGTCGGCAACGACGGGAGCGTGACGGTGTTGAGGCAAGGTGCTATAAAAGTGTCATGAACCCGACTGAAATACGCGCCATACTTTCGAACTTGGGCGGCAAAGCCAATAAAACTTTAGGCCAACATTTTTTAATTGATGAAACGGCGCTGCAAACCATCGTAGAATCAGCGGACATAAAACCCGGCGATCGCGTCTTGGAAGTCGGCCCCGGCCTCGGCGTCCTCACCAAGGAACTGATTGTCCACGGCGCTTTGGTCACGGCCATCGAAAAAGACAAGCGTTTTATTGATTTAATCTCCCCCTTGTCAAAGGGGGCAGGGGGGGATTGCATCCCGGGCGACGCCTCCAAACTCGATTGGGACGAATTAATGGGAGATAAGCCGTGGAAGTTCGTGTCCAATTTGCCATACTCGATCACGTCGCTCGCGTTGCGCAAAACCCTATACTCCAAAAACCCGCCCACGACCGTGGTCGTCCTCGTCCAGCGCGAAGTCGCGGAGCGCGTACTGGCCCGTGACGGCAAAGCGTCTTTGTTGTCGTTGATGGTGGCGTTGGCGTCGACGGACGTCAAAATCGTCCGCCGCGTACCGCCCGGGGCTTTTTGGCCGCCGCCCAAAGTCGAATCGGCCGTCGTTCTAATAAGACCGATGACGCAAGACCAAAGACGAAAGACTTGGGGTATCAATCCGGAAGATGTGATGGCCACGGCAAAAAAAGGTTTTGCTCATCCGCGGAAACTGTTGTTCAGGAACCTGGGTTTGGCTCCGGAGAAGTGGTCGGCCATCGCATCGAATTTGAATGTGGACGAAAAAATCCGCGCCGAGGGTTTGTCCGTGGGGCAGTGGGCGGAACTTGCAAAATTGATTTAAAGCAAAGAGCAAAATTCAAATTTCAAAAAGTCAGTATCCCTACGGGATATATATTTAATTATGCCGAAGCCTCAAAAATTTTTGCTTTTTGAATTTTGATTTATCAAAAAAACCGCCAATCTTTTCAGACTGACGGGCAAGTAAGGTTGTTGCGCATTACGCCGCCCGTCTGGTTGACGGGCGCGCGCTGCGTTCGAGGTAGAGTTCCACGGTTTCGAGGCTGTCTTCGAGCTTGTCGAGTTCTTCGAAGATTTTGAGGATTTGGTCGTCGAGCTCGGGAGCGGCCAGTTCCGCCAGGTCACGCCAGGCGGCGAAGGCTTGGCCGATTTTTTCCAAGATGTGGTCGCGCACTTGGCGGACCTGGTCGAGCGACAGGGTGGCGAGCAGGGCGTAATCCGAAGAGATTTTGCTCATGGCGTTTCTCCGGTTGTTGAATGGGCGAAGGATTGTGTCTTTATACCATAAAAATGCGGTTTTGTCAATCGCCACATCCCGTAGAGACGCCATCCGATGGCGTCTCTACCCTCAAACCGCAATAAAAAACAACAGCCTCCGTGCCGAGATGGGTGGCAGGGAGGCTGTTTGAAGCTAAGCGGTACGTTTTTCAGGCCGCGTTTTCTTGGGCGGCCGTTTCGGCGACGACTTCGATGGTCGGGTACTCGCCGGTCTGGTTCAGGGTCTCGTCGGATTGCGGAGGGACTTCGACGTGTCGGTTGGCTAGGTCGTGGACGGCCGCGAATTGCCGCAGGAAGTTCTCGAGACGTGCGGCTTCATTGTACAGGACGGACGCTTCGCGCGACTTGTCCTGCGTGCGGTCGGCGATCTTCTTGGCCTTTTCGCGCATGCCGATCAGGTGGCCGAGCAGGTCGTTGAAGACTTTGCCCACCACGTACGGATCGCCGTCGCGCGCGAAGTCGAGCAGGATGCCCTTCCTTTCGGTGTCCAGCATGAGCGAACGCAGCGTGTCCTGCGCCAGTTCGTCGCCGTCGCGCCGCAGGATTGCGGCGCTGATGCCCTGGGGGTTGCCTCTCAGGACGGCTTCTCGGATCTCCTGGATCTCGATGGCCCGCTGGTGTCGTCGGTCCATTGGATCCTCCTAGGCGACATTGTTCGCCTTGTTGGAACTCTGGATCGACCCGCGTCCGGCACACGTCTTGAAGTCCGTCGGTATAGGCGGACCACCACCGGCAACGTAAACGAAAGAACTATTGGCGTTCATGGCTTTTCTCCTTGGCGGGAGTTGGCTGATTTTGCAATTCGCCCTTCATGATCCGATGTGGTCTTTGAAGGAACTGGCTAATTTAGCATAAAAATTGGGTTTTGTCAAGGGAGCGAACGGCGACTTGCCTTAAATGTTTAAAATTGAAAAATGGCTAAAAAAAGCCAATTTTGTATCCACAATTCGGGCGGCTTGATTTTTCTTGACAAGGTGTATTGGTTCAGCTATATTGCTCGCACCTTCAACAGTTTCGAGTCGCGAGTGACGAGTTCCGAGAGCCATCTCGAAACTAGACACTCGAAACTAGCCACTGTCTGGGGAGCTTGGACAACAGAAGAGTGATCGTCTAAGGAAATACGTTCTTCCGTCCCCCGTAGCTATATGCGAAAGGGGACGTCACTCCAGATAGACTGGAGAAAAATTGACCTTCGCATCTCTACCAGGAGTGCGAAGGGTATAAAAATGGGTTGTTCAAGCGATCCATTTTTCTGAGAGTTTGATCCTGGCTCAGGACGAACGTTGGCGGCGTGTCTAAGGCATGCAAGTCGAGCGGACCACATTTTGTAGCAATACGAAGCGTGGTTAGCGGCAAACGGGTGCGTAACACATTGGCAATCTACCTCCCAGTCGGGCACAACTCGCCGAAAGGCGAGCTAATTCCACGATGGGCACGCGGGGACATATGTCATTCGCGTGTAAAGCGCAAAACGCGCTGGGAGAGGAGCCTGTGGCCCATCAGCTAGTTGGCGGGGTAATAGCCCACCAAGGCTACGACGGGTAGGGGGTGTGAGAGCATGACCCCCCTCACTGGGACTGAGACACTGCCCAGACACCTACGGGTGGCTGCAGTTAAGAATATTCCTCAATGGCCGAAAGGCTGAAGGAGCGACGCCGCGTGCGGGATGAAGGGCTTCGGCTCGTAAACCGCTTTTATTTGGGACGAATTCTGACGGTACCAAATGAATAAGAGGTTGCTAACTCTGTGCCAGCAGCAGCGGTAATACAGAGACCTCAAACGTTGTCCGGATTTATTGGGCGTAAAGGGTCCGCAGGTGGCCGTGCGCGTCGGGTGTTAAATGTCGGGGCTCAACTTCGACACTGCACTCGATACGGCATGGCTAGAGGCCGGAAGAGGCACACGGAATTGCCGGTGTAGTAGTAATATGCGTTAATATCGGCAAGAACGCCAAATGCGAAAGCAGTGTGCTGGTACGGTTCTGACACTCAGGGACGAAAGCGTGGGGAGCAAAAGGGATTAGATACCCCTGTAGTCCACGCCCTAAACTATGGATGCTAGATATTGGGAGTATCGACCCTCCCAGTGTCGGCGAAAAAAGCTAACGCATTAAGCATCCCGCCTGGGGAGTACGGCCGCAAGGCTAAAACTCAAAGGAATAGACGGGGACCCGCACAAGCGGAGGAGCATGTGGTTTAATTCGACGGTAAGCGAAGAACCTTACCTGGGCTTGAACTGTGACTGCAAGCCGCCGGAAACGGTGGCCGCCTTCGAGGGTGTCATAGAGATGCTGCATGGTTGTCGTCAGCTCGTGTCGTGAGATGTACCGTTAAGTCGGGTAACGAGCGCAACCCCTGTCCTATGTTGAATATTCATAGGAGACCGCCTCGGATAACGGGGAGGAAGGCGGGGATGACGCCAAATCAGCATGGCTCTTACGTCCAGGGCTACACACGTGCTACAATGGCAGTGACAATGGGCCGCCAAACCGCAAGGTGGAGCTAATCCCATCAAACACTGCCCCAGTTCGGATTGGGGGCTGCAATTCGCCCCCATGAAGCCGGATTCGCTAGTAACGGCCGATCAGCCATGCGGCCGTGAATACGTTCTCGGGTCTTGTACTCACCGCCCGTCACGTCAAGAGAGTTGGTAATGCCCGAAGGTCCCGATGAGGGAACGAAGGCAGGATCAGCGATAGGGACGAAGTCGTAACAAGGCATCCGTAGCGGAAGCTGTGGATGGATCACCTCCTTTCTAGGGAGATACTTCCGACTTTATGTCGGAACATCAACCGAGGTCGTTGATGTATCGCCGAGCTCAGCTCGGAGTGACATCTCATTTCGGCGTATTTCCTTCAGATGATCACTTTTCTGGAGTTCAAACAAAAAATTTGAACCGCCCGCAAGGGCGGTTTTGAGTATCTTATTTGGTACCGAGACTTGACTTTTAACACTTTTCGTGCAATATTGCGGTCGAGGAGGATTTATGGAAGCGTATAAATCCACATGTGAACATTGCGGTCAGACGTACACTTGGGTTGGTTACAAGACAGGCCTCGGTAAGACGCCGGAGCAACTTGAAAAAATGCGTACAGATCAAACGGTCTGTAGATATTGTGGCCAATCTGGCCTGGTGACAGTCTTGGATGAAGAATCGGAATTGGGTCAGGTATCCAAGGCGCAAAACGACCTGATCGTCGGTGTGATTGCCGAAATGATTGGCGGTCCAAGCAAGACTTAACAAGCGGCAACTGCCGTTTTTTATATAGGAAGAATGTTATGGCGAGAAACGATTAAATTTTTAAGATGTCCTGGTTCCACTTGAACAATATTGGATTGTGTGAGATAAATATCCGGCCAATTTACGGGCTATAGCGCAGTTGGCTAGCGCGCTTGCATGGGGTGCAAGAGGCCGTGGGTTCAAGTCCCACTAGCCCGACCATCGCGTTGAACGCGACCATCAAAAAGGACCAATTTGGTCCTTTTTGAGTTATAATTGTCCTTATGTTTTACGTTTACGTTTTGCGCAGCCTTAAAACGGGTCGTCGCTACGTTGGTCAGACGAACGATTTGTGGCGCAGGTTCCAAGAGCACGAAAGCGGCATGACAGAATCCATCAAGCATCAGACGCCGTTCGCAATTGAACGTGTTGAGTTGCATGCGGACAGGATTGGGGCCATAAAACGCGAAAGATGGCTGAAGTCGGGTGTTGGCAGGGAATGGTTGGATGATACGAACGGCTAGCGGTCGCCGCGGCGACCATGGGGTGCAAGAGGCCGTGGGTTCAAGTCCCACTAGCCCGACCATCGCGTTGAACGCGACCATCAAAAAGGACCAATTTGGTCCTTTTTGATATATGGTGGACCTGTTTTCTTAATATTTTTTTCAAGAAATTTTCTATTGTAAACACGTGTGCAGGGATGTAAGATGAAACGATGTTAAAATTTTTAAAGAATATGAAAAAATTAGTTCTTTTGGGTTTGGCAGCACTAGCCATTATCGTCACAACCTTTTTATTAATCAAGGGTCCGTCGAACGACCTGCATGAAGAAGAGGTTTTGTTTACTACACACAGTGTATCTAAACAGTATGCAGTCCTGCGCTATCGCACGGACAAGATTTTAACCGAAGCGAGAAAATATCCGGACTATTCCTCGTGGAACTTGGCCATGGACAGTCTTATCGACGACTGGAACAGCTTTTCCATCGAAGCGGAAAAACTTGGAAAAGACGCCGAATCGATGTCGTCGGGAAAGATCGGTTTGGAGTTTGTTAAGACGGCTTACGCATACGACGAAGAAGAAATTTCTCAGATATTCGACAGGGCCCCGGCTGGTAAAAAAATCGCAACACTTGCTAAGCATTTGGGCGTGGACGCAAAAACCGCGGCGCAAATTTTGCAACAAGATCAGGCTAGGGTAACGGCAGACGCCTGGAAAAAGGCTGAAACCTTCCAGAAGCTGGAAAATTCAGCAATCCTCATAAAGGATGCTGCCAAGGTCACTGTTTTTGTGGGAACGGTGGTGGCTACGGGTGGGGCCGCCGGCTTTGCCGCAGGTTCGGTCGTGGCTAAAGCCAGCGTAATAGTTAGCGGCGCGGATTTGATTATGGAAGTCACGGACGATGTCGCAAGAATCGGTTTAGGTGATGAAAATAAAATTTCAGCCATTGCGGGCGATGCCAGGAAAGTGACAGAACCGTTGGCCGGTCTGCTTGCGGTGGCCGACCTTCCGAAAAACATGACAAAGGGAATTGAAAAATTAAGTGCCGTAAATTTTGGCGCCGAACAGCTCAACAGCGTGGTCCAAGAGGGAAAGATTATAGGTATAAAATTACCCGTGGGCAAAAAAGACCAACGTTTTAAAAATATTAGAAAGTATAAAACAATCCTTCGCGTGTCGCCTCTAGACCGCGGGGAAGCGTCGGCATGGATAAAAGATCAGGTTGGGGATGCGGGAGTTGATGGCGGTGAAGAAAACGTAAAAAAGATCTTGGGAATAGATAACGAGACGGAAAAGGGGCAAGGAGACGATGTAGCCACGGAGACCGGCGAAAATGATGTGGTGAAGCCTGCGGCAAGTGAAGGTCCTGGACAAGAATTGGTTCAGGGCGAAGGTACGAACGAGGAAGAGAAGCCGGTAACCGCGCAAGAAGATCTGACGGATTTAGACACAAACGTAGCAAATCGGGTCGAGGAAAATGTAGGAGCGAATGATTTGTCTTTAGTTCCTAAAGCCGAGACCATAGGCAGTGATTGGCAAGGCGCCTTAAGAATCTCGTTGTTTAAAAATGCTCCGATAGAGATTAGGGGCGGTTCGTTTAGCGTTTCGTATAGTGCGCCGTATAGCTTTGGCGATTTTTCTGGCAGTGGAGAGATTAGGCTTAAAGGCACTTATGATGCCAAAACCAGAACGTTGCAGGGTAGTCATTATCGTAAATATGATGGTATTTACAAAAAGGAACCAAGAACCATAATATACTCCGGTTCATTTAAGCACGTTCTTCCAGAGGATGACGGTGAGACGAAGATTAATTTTTCTGGATCGATTCAAACAACTAGGTTGGATGGCGCAGGAAAGCCTCAGACCGATATCTCGCAAGGCGGTACGTCTCAAATCTACAATGTGAAGTTTACGGGTACGGTCCGTTAAATTAGTTATTGAAACGACCTGACCAACGCAGAGGCTCACAAAAACTTCGTGGTCAGGAAGGGTTTGGGCAAGGTGAATTATTAGTTAGATTAAACGCGACTATGACAAATCAACGTGATTGGGGTAAAGATTCGCTCGAACTGCATAAAAGCTTGGGCGGTAAAATTGAGGTGGTGAGCAAAAAAGCGATTCAAAATCGAGAAGATTTGTCTTTGGTGTATACGCCGGGCGTGGGAGCGGTCTCGACGTACCTGGCCGGACACAAGGATGAGATTCGGGAGTATACGGTCAAGCGCAATATGGTGGCTGTGATTTCAGACGGATCCGCGGTTTTGGGTTTGGGCAACATCGGCCCCGAAGGTGCGTTGCCGGTCATGGAAGGCAAGGCCGTGTTATTCAAAGAGTTGGCTGGCGTGGACGCGTTTCCCATCGTATTGGCGACCCAAGACCCGGACGAGATTGTGGCTACGGTCAAAAACATCGCGCCCGTGTTCGGCGGCATAAACCTTGAGGATATTTCCGCGCCACGGTGTTTCGCCATAGAAGAACGTCTGCAAGCCGAGTTGGATATTCCCGTGATGCATGACGATCAGCACGGCACCGCCGTAGTGGTCTTGGCCGGACTGACCAACGCCTTTAAGGTCGTGGGTAAGGATTTTAAACAGGGGAAGGTCGTAATCGTGGGTTCTGGTGCGGCTGGGAACGCGGTAGCCAAGCTACTCCTCGCGGCCGGCGTGGGAAACGTCGTGCTCTTGGACCGCAAAGGCATCATCTCCAAAGACCGGACTGATTTGGACGAATACAAGATGGCCATGGCCCAAATCACCAATAAAGAGAATTTGAACGGAGACGTGTCGGTCGCGGTGCGCGGCGCGGATGCCATCGTAGGCGTGTCCGGTCCGGGCAGCATCAAACCCGAACACATCAAACTTATGGCCGATAAACCAATCGTCTTTGGGTTGGCCAACCCTGTGCCGGAAATAATGCCGGACGAAGCAAAGGCCGCAGGCGCTTACGTGGTCGCCACCGGAAGATCGGATTTTCCCAACCAGACCAACAACGCTTTATGCTTCCCTGGATTTTTCCGTGGCGCTTTGGACAATGGCGTCAAAAAAATAACCACTGAAATCAAATTGGCCGCGGCCAAGGCCCTTGCCGCCACGGTCGAAAATCCGACTGCAGACAAAATATTGCCAAACGTGTTCGAAAAAACAGTAGTGCAAGCCATTGCCTCGGCAGTCAGACAATAAGCAACAAAAACCGCCTATTCAGGCGGTTTTTGTGATTAGTGCGATGAGTTCGGGTTGATTTTATTGGGGTTATACACAGGGTTGCCCCTTAGACCCTTGATTTTATTGGGCCAAATGCTTGCAGGGTTTGAGCGCGGCTTTTATACTTTATGCCATTGAGCTTAAAACTCAAGATTAATCACTATTTTTCATACATCATTGCTATGGCAAAGATGACCAAGTCCCAAATGCTGAGCGAACTCGCCGGCAAGACGGGGATGTCTAAGAAGGACGTAACCGGTTTGTTGGACGCCATGATCGCGATGGCCTACAAAGAGGTCAAGAAATCCGGTGAATTCGTTTTGCCCGGTTTCGGTAAACTCGTCAAAGTGAAGCGCGCTGCGCGCATGGGCCGCAATCCGGCCACGGGCGAAACCATCAAGATCGCCGCCAAGACGGTCGTCAAGTTCCGCGTGGCCAAGGCCGCGAAGGATGCCGTCCTGTAAACTTCAAACAACACTTGTCCGCCTCTGGCGGAAATTCCAAACAGCAAAAAAGGTCCGCTTCGCGGACCTTTTTTAATCATGTGTCACATCATTTTTCGGATGTCAGGACGCAGTTCAGGAATTTGTTGGGTTCCGCGGCTTGTTGGTCGGGTTCGATCGTCAGGTAGCCGCAGAGGGTTTTGCCGCGGCCAAAATTCAGGATGATGGGAACGTTGCGGGAGGCGATGCCGCGGTAGCCGTCCAAGACGGCGTGCAGTGCCGCTTCTCCGGATTCGTAAGTCACGAATTCGTCAAAACGTTTGCCTTTGATGCGGCAGGCGTAACCAAAAGGCGGCGCGTGCCCGTTCGCGTGTTCGACGTCCATGATGATTACGTTTTGGTCCAACCTGAACGTGCAACGCATAGAATAACCGTCTATGATATAATAGCACGCGGAGGGCATGGATAAAAAATCTCTCGAACGAAAATGTTTGTCCATCGTGCGCCGGAGGTCCCGGACGGATTTGGAGCGCAAGCACGGGCCTTTGCCGGATTTGCGCGTCGGCGACATCGTATTGGTCCGCATGAAGCGCGGCGGCCTGATGCGCCGTTTTTTGCGCAGCGTCACGGGCAGTTATTGGGACCATGCTTGCCTGGTGATTTTTCCCCACGACCTGTCCAAAGGCCACAAGCATGACATCATAATCGAGGCCTTGCAGACCGGCTTGGTGACCGGTTTGCGGCAAGGCGTGGCCATGCACCTGCTGTCGCGCTACCTGAACGATCCGGAACGTTACGACGTGGGCATTTGCCGTATCGAATGGTTGGACGAGATAACGCGCAAAAAAATGAGGTCGTACGCGCTGATGAACGTGGATTCCCCGTATTACCCGCTGTCTTTCACCAAGGTTTTTTTGGCTTTGACGTCCCCCTGGTCGCGTCAGCGTTTCAGCTATCGACAAAGGTTTTCGTGCAGCGGGTTGGTGCAAAAGGCCCTGTTCGAAGCCGTGCCCGAGAACCGGCGCCGCCGCATACTTTTCAAGCCTGGCTACACGCCCATGCAGGCTTTGGATACCGTATCGCCCGGCGACATCGCGCGCAGCCAAACCGTGACTTGGGTCTGGAACAAGCACCTATGAAGCCAGCGCGCACGCCGGAAAAGTTGCAGCAAGTCGTCAGGAATCTGAAGATCGGCGACCTGATTTTGGTGCATACCAAAAAAGACCCGATTTCCAGCCTGATCCGCCTGACCACGGAAAGCTATTGGACGCATGTGGCCTTGGTGTTCGACGTGCCGCATACCATCGCCAAAGGCGTCTCGTTGGACGAAGTCCTGATCGTGGAGACGGCGCCCGGCGAACCTTTGGCCGTGCATCGGTTGCAGCATTACCTGACGCAACCTGACAAATACGATTTGGGTTTCAAACGCATGCCAGGCATGAGCGACGAGGAGCGCGAAAGGTTTCGCGGTTTCTTTTTGGAGGTTTTGGACACGCCGTACGATTTGTTCCGGGTTTTTTTGATGTTCGCACAAATGGTTTACACCTGGATCGCCAAGGTCAACGTGTCCTTCCGCGCGGCCGGCCAGATGATAACCACGCGCCGCTACATCTGCACCACCTTCGCCCAACGTGCGTATTATTTGGCCGTGGCGCCGCACAAGCGTCATCTGGTGTTATTTCGCGGACACGAACATGATATCGGTTTTTTGGAACAGATGGAAAAGATTACCCCGGCCACCATCGCGTCCAGCCCCAATACCGTGTGGTTGCACAACCCGCACAGATAGGAAATGCATAAAAAATCAAACAGAATCCCAAAACGGGATTTTTTGTTTTCGGTCTGCTATCCTATGGCTTATGGCCAGCGGTGCGTTGCCGCAAATCACCAAACGCACGCCTTATACGCTTAAGGTGGTGTCTTTGCCGCGCGCCATTTTTGAACAACCGGAGCCGCGTCCGGAACCGTTGCCGCTCAAACAGGCTTTGGAAGACTTCGGGCATGAATTGGTCATGCGGGCCTCTGACCAATGCAGGGTTCTGCCGCATATCCTGCATCTCGTGGGCAAAGGTGGGGAACATGTGGTGTTCGAGGACTTGCGCTTCCCCAATTACGTGCTCAAAGTGGATTTCATCGAAAGTTTGTCCGTGTTGTACGCGCAAATACGTGGGGTTGAAGCCGTTGAACACGAGGTCGAGCGTTTGCGTCGCAAGGCCGCCGAACACCACGAACGTTTAAGGCGCCTGCAGGCGTATTTTCCGGTCGGGGCCGTGCCGCTCGAATTGGTCGCGGTCAAACGCGTGCCTTTGGAGCGCCGGATGGTCGAATCGTTGTTGCGCGACCGCAACATCGAGGCTCCGAAATCGTTGCACGTGCCCGACGAAATGGATGTTCTGTGCACCTTGCAACGCAAAATCGCGCTCGACAAGAAAGCTTGCGTGGACGTGTATTCAAGCTACGCCGAACTCAACCGCACCATCTTGCCGGAATTTTATGCGGACGGTCATCGGTTGTTGGCCGCTCCGGAAGCCGTAGGCCCGTCCGAAACCGAAGCGCGACGCAAAATTATCGTTTACATTTATCCCTCGTTGCGGCCAGTGATCGAACGTTTAGACGCGGACGTCAACATCAAGGTCGCGTTGGGCGATTTGGCGCGCCGCAGCATGGCCTATTCGGTCGACACTGGGGAAATCATCGACATGGCCGGCGGGGGCAACGTGCTGTTGCGTCCGGACGAAGACGGGCATACGTCGCCGTTTTTGATGGACGCCTTGTCACCGCCTGAATTGAATTTGGATTTGGTCAGGCAGGCCTCGGCTATGGTCAGACATGGCCAGGAGATGGACGTGCGCATGCGGGCCAACGCGTTGAACGTCATCAATTACGTGAGGTTCGTAAATGCGTTAGGCATGCTGGCCGATATCCCGGAAAGGCTGGACGTGCGCGGCATGACCGACGTCTCGCCCGAAGCGTGGCACGCGGGACTGATGATAGAAAAATACCTGGACGTGTACACGCCCAAGAAAAAAGACCAATCCGAGGTCGGAAGTCGGGGGTCGGATACCCAATGAGGAATTTTATGACCAAAAGCTTGATCGCGCGGTCGGCGTTTTCATGATGCTGAATGTTTTGGCGGCCGTGGCCGCGGGCGTGGTTTTGTTCAAAGAGGATTTGTCTTTGGCCAGCATCGCCTTCATCGAATTCGAATGAAAACGCAAAAGCCCCTGGCGGGGCTTTTTGATGTCGCGTTAAACGCGATGGTGGACGTTGCAGGATTCGAACCTGCGACCTTTCGAATGTGAATCGAACGCTCTAACCAACTGAGCTAAACGTCCTTATGTGGGCATATCCTACTGATTGACGGGGATTGTGTCAATGTCCCAGGTTCAATCGATGGCGTGTGGATAGCGTACGTTTGTTAGTTGTGCTATTATTCACCCATATGGAGGAAACCAAGCCCAAAAAGCGCGCATCACGCGCTAAAGCCGCCAACAGCCCGTCGCCTTCGTCGTTCATGGCGCCGTGCGGGCATTCGCATTGCGGAGAACGGTGCAACGTGCGTTACGTGGGCCCCACGTCGCATTTAAGCCATCACCACATCATGCATGCGGCGCGCGGCGTGACCCATATTTGGAGCGCGGTCATCATCGCTGGTCTGGCCGTGGTCATCACCGGGGGGGTGGTGTTCGCCACGGCCAATGCCCAAGCCCAACAACAGGACGACTACCGTTCGGCCCAGGCAACCAGCATGATTTTGAACAAACTCGAGGGCCTGGAAGCCAGGATGAACGCTTTGGAAAAGGACTTTTCCAGCTTGCGTGAGGCCGGCCAGCCCACGCAGGAGCTCCCGGTTTCTCCCTAAAATAGAGGCAAATTATTGGGCCGTAACGGGTCTTGCACGGGCTATTACCCCGTGATATTCTTTCCACAGAGTGGCAGGCGAGTTCTACGAACGGGTTTTCCTGGCGAGGATTTTCCGTTCGAGATCTCACCTGCCGCTCTTTGTTTATAGAAAAAAATCGAATTACGAATCGCCATAGGGAATTACGAATTACGAGTTTACGATTCTTCCGTCGCGCCTCGTAATTCTAAATTCGATATTCGTAATTCCCCGCGGTATGCGTAACGACCATCCAAGATCCATAAAACTGCCCACGTTGCGGCAGGAGAGGGTCGCGCAAATCCAAGCTTGGCGCTGGACGGATTTGGAAGTGGTCGTGGAACAGGTCGACGACCCGCACAACGTGGGCGCGATTTTGAGAACTTGCGACGCGGTCGGCGTCAAAAATGTGCATTTGGTATACGCGCAAACCAATCCGCCGCGGCTCAAAGAATTACGGCACTCGGCCGCGTCCGCGGTCAAATGGCTGGAACTGAAAAGATGGAATGACGCGCAAGCCTGCATCGACGACATCAAAAAGCGCGGCTTGGAATTGCGCGTCACGGCTTTGTCAGAGCAGGGCAGCGCGCAATGGGATATGGATTGGAAAAAGCCATCCGCAATCGTAGTCTGCAATGAAGCGTTGGGCGCGTCGAAAATGTTTTTGGACCAGGCCGACGCCATCGTAACGATTCCCATGCGCGGTTTCGTCCAATCGCTCAACGTGTCAGTGGCCACGGCCATGGTTTTGGGCGAAGCTTTGCGGCAACGGACGGTCCCTCACCCGGCCGATTAACGCCGGCCACCCTCTCCCTCTTCGCAGGAGAGGGGTTTGAAGACGATTATTTGACACGCATAACGGCGTGTTATTAACTTTAACGGCTCTTTCATAAGTCCCAGGGTTAATCGGTCGGCGGCATGTGGCCTTGCCGGACGAACGCCTTGGGCAACGACAGGAGATAACGCCGTGTACAAGCAACGTCTCGCCGATGCGCCGTACAACGAAGCCCATCCCACCTTCAAACTCATCGCGGACCGCGTGCCGCGCGACTTGGCCAAGGCCATGCGCGACGACCCGAGCATCGTGGATTCCATGGTGCGCGCGGGCCGATCGCGCCTCAACCTGGCCCATAATCGCTACATGCGGATTGATGACCAGCGGACGTTCTGGCAGAGGGTTAACCGCGACATGCAGTGGGGTTTGGACGAGAACGAGCTAATCCGCGTCGCGGGGGACGCGTCGCGGAACTTCAAGCCCGAATGGAACGATGAAGACATCGCTTTGGTCATCGTGCCGCGTTTGCCCTCGGTGGATCCCAAGATGCCCGGCGTGAAGCGTACGTTCTTGGCGCTTTGGGAGCTGGCGCGACGCAACATGGCCAGCGGTACCATGGGCGGCATCTACCAGGATTACGGAGTCAAAACGTGCTATTACACCAACAAGCCCATCCTGACGGACGGCAATCCATACCGCCCGGGATTCAGCCTCGAGGTGATTCGTTGGACCAAATTGGTCAAAAAATCATCGCGGTACGTGACCGGAGCGGTGGTGAACAATGGCGACAGGCCCGTGGACGCCGGCGGTCTGGCATGCGCCGTGCTCCATCCTGATTGGCTGCGCCAGTACATCTGCATCGAGCCTGTGAAGCTGACGGGTTACGGCATCAACGTCGCGTCTTCGGACGAAGAGGACGCCATACCCGTCCTGACTTACTACGGTGACGACGAAGATCGCATCGTGCTCGACCTTGTCCGTCGCTTCTACGAGGACGCTTGCATCGACACGTGACTTTAAAAAGCCCCTTTCGGGGCTTGTTTTATTTCAGTTGTTGCCGCAGGGTTTTGACCACGTGGTCTTTGGCTTCGAGCAGGGGTTTGGAAATGGCGCCGCTGGCGCGTTGCTTGGTGCCGTCCAGGCCTAGGGTTTTGCCGTACGCGTCCGCCTGGTGCGGTGGTTGGGCGAAGACCGCCACGCGCGTGGCGGCCGGGTCGTGTTCCACCAGCACGCAAGCGATTTTGGCGCCCGGCGCATACGCGATGAGTTCTTGGACCATTTCGTCCAAGCGCGCTTCCGTGGCGCCCGAATCCACGATGTCTTGGCGCGAGAGCGTGGTCCAGACCAAGCCGCGGTCTTCGTCCTGTTCCAAGCGCGAGAGGGCGCGGCCCCAAAGCTTGAGCGTGTTGACCGGCCGCGTGCGCCACAGGTGGTGCACCACGGCTTCGCGGTCCGCGCCCATGGCCACGAGTTTGGCCGCGCGTTCCAGCGTTTGGGGCGTGACCCGGGGCGTACGGAAAGATTGCGTGTTGGCGATCATGCCCGAGAGCAGAGCCGTAGCCATCTGTTCGTCGATTTTGTGTTCGCTCCAGTCGGCCAGCCAGCCGAACAGGACTTCGGTCACGGAACTGGCCGTCAAATCCACCAGGTTGATGGGGGCCCAGTGTTCGTTTTTGGCGTCATGGTCAACGTTGACCACGGGGATGCGGTAAACGAAATCCGAATTCTCGCGGAAGCATTTGGCCAATTCGGCGCGGTCCGGGCAGCCGAAGGCCACAATCAGGTCGTAACGGTCTTCGCCCGGGCGCAAGTCAACGTCCTTCTTTTCCCATTCGCCGTTTTTCGGCGTCAGCAAAATATGCAGCCTGCCGTCTTTGACGTCGTAAGAGAGCTCATGGATGGGCGCGCGGTTCAGATCCACGCTGATGCGAAAGTCGCGCGTACCGCCGATTTTGGGTTGGAGCTTGTCGCGGTGGGGGAGATAATGCGGCAATTTGTCCGGTTGCACATTGGGCACCAAAGCTTCGGCCACGTGCCCGTGCGCCTGCAGGTACGCCAAAGCCGCGGACACGGCAGCGACCGCGTCCGGCGTGGGATTCTCCGGAGCGACCAACAACGCGCGGCGCGCGCGTTTGACCGCTTCGGTGGCTTGGGCAAATCCTTGGAGCATAATTCGCGTATCGCGAAACGTGTAACGTGTATCGACTGTTTGGACCGTTAATCTTGCGAATCCCGACCTACCGTTGGCGTTACGCGCTACACGTTACACGTAACGCGGTAAAATGGGGAATTGGATAAATTACGCCTTTAAGCAAAACATGTCAAGATGTTGACAAAATGATTAGGGATTTGATTATTTTGTTTTATTCAAGCAAAAAAAATTGCACTTTAATGCAATTTTCTATCGACATTTTGTTCGTGGTTAAGCTTATTTATCCAAATAACGGTAAAAAACGCGTTTTCCGCCCTCGACCAGAAGGCCGTACCCGAAGACGATAAGCAACACAAAGACCAGCGTTTGGATAGGCAAGGGGACCAGTTCGAAATCGGAGCCAAACGGCAGGTAGATGATGGCCAAGGCCAGAATTACGGTCATGACGCACATGGCGGTCAGGATTTTGCTGGGCAGGTTTTTGAAAGAGGTGACGCGCGAACGCATGAAGAAAATCACCACCACCTCGGTCAAAAGGGATTCGATGAACCAACCGGTCCTAAAGAGCGGGAGGTTGCTGCCCGCGCGTAAAATGAAGAACAACAGGGCGAAGGTCGCGAAATCGGCTACGCTCGAAATGGGTCCGAAAAAGTACATGAATTTGGAAATGCGTTTGACGTTCCACGAATGCGGTTCGGCCAGTTCCTCCTCGGCCACGCGATCGCTTGAGATGCCCAGCATGGGCAGGTCGCTCAAAATGTTCAGCAATAGGATTTGCGCGGGCAACATGGGCAAGAACGGCAGGAACAAAGACATACAAGCCAACGATAGCATGTTGCCGAAATTGGATGAGATGGTAGCGTTGATGTAGGTCTGGGTGTTGGCGAAGGTGCGGCGGCCTTCGCGGATGCCGTCGGCCAAAACGTGCAAATTCTTTTTGAGCAGGATGACGCTGGCCGCCTCTTTGGCCACGTCCACCGCGCCGTCGAAGGAAATGCCCACGTCGGCCGCGCGCAACGAAGGCGCGTCGTTGACGCCGTCGCCCATGAAGCCCACGGTATGGCCCAAGCGTTTGAGGGATTGGATGATACGGAGTTTTTGCGCGGGCGTGATGCCGGCGAAAATGTTGGCTTGTTCCACGGCTTTGTCCAAGGCCGCGTCGTCCATGGTTTCGACTTGGTCGCCGATGAATACGCCGGCGACAGGAAAACCCAGTTGTTCGGCGACGTGGCGCGTCACGCGGTCCGTATCGCCGGTCAGAACGACGATGCGCACGTTGAGTTTTTTAAGCGCGGTCAAAGCTGCGGCCGCGGTTTGTTTAGGTGCGTCGCTGACTTTGACGAAACCCAGCAGTTCCATGTTATGTTCGTCTTTTGGCGTGTAGGTTTTTTGTTCCCCAATGGCGCGGCGGGCCACGGCAATCAGGCGGTAACCTTGGTCTTGGGCCTTGTCGGCCATGGCCAGAATGCGTTGGCGGTCGTCGTTATTTAGGGCGTGGGCATCGTTGCCTAAAACGTGGCTGGCGCAAACTTTCAGCATTTCCTTGACCGCGCCTTTGGCTATAAGCCAGCGGTCCCCGTTGGTTTTGCCGACCACGCAACTCATGCGGCGGCGTTGGAAATCGAACGATACGGTTTCGAGCCTGGCGGCGTCGCGTAGGGGCAACGGCATGTGCTTGCTGTCCGCGGCTTCGAGTATGGCTTGGTCAATGGGGTTGGTGGCGCGCCCCGCTGCATCGAGCGTGAGGCAATGCGCGGCATAAGCGATGGGTGCCGTGCTCTCTTGGCCGTCCGCGTCCACGGCGCCGCGCACGCGCAACGTGCCGACCGTCAAAGTTCCGGTTTTGTCCGTGCAGAATACGTCCGCGTTGCCCAGATCTTCGATGGCGATGAGACGCTTAACCATCACGTGCTTCTTGCTCATCTTGATGGCCCCGCGCGACAGGTTGACGCTCACGATCATGGGGAAGAGTTCGGGGGATACGCCCACGGCCAACGCCAACGCGAAGAGCATGGCTTCGATCCAGTTGCCGCGCAGCAAACCCATGCCCAAAGCCGCGATTACCATCAGTCCGACGGTGACGCGCAATAAAAAGGAACCGAACGTGCGCACGCCTTTTTGGAAATCCGTCTCCTGGGTGCGTTCGGTGAGCAATGCGGCCGTACGTCCCATTTCCGTATTCGTGCCCGTGGCCACCACCAGGCCCGTGCCGCAGCCTTCCACCACGTTCGTGCCCATGAACGCCATGTTGACCTGTTCTTGCGGCGTGAGCTTAAGGCCGCCCAAAACGTTTTCGGATTTGGCCACAGGCACGGATTCGCCGGTGAGCATGGATTCGTCCAATTCCAAATCGTCGACTTGGACCAACCGCATGTCCGCGGCCACCACCGTGCCCAATTCGAGTCGTACGATGTCACCGGGAACAAGTTCGCGCGCGTCGATGCGTTGGGGTTTGCCGTGGCGGATGACGGTCGCGTAACGCGTGAGTTTTTTGCGTAGCAAGCGCAATGAGCGTTCGCTGCGGAATTCCTGGATAAAGGAGAGCACGCTGCTCATGGCCACCATGAGCAAAATCATGGCCACTTCGGCACGGTCGCCCAACGCGTAAGACACGGCGCTGGCCCCGACCAAAATCAATATCAGCGGGCTTTTGAACTGGCGCGCGAAAATCAGCCAACCCGAGACGTTTTTTTCCGTCTGGATGTCGTTTGGCCCGTATTGGGAAAGCCGCTTTTTGGCCTCCTCGGCGGACAGGCCTTTTTCGGCCGAACCGTAATGCTCAAGCGCCAGATTGGGGCTTAAAGACCAAGCTTTTACGCCATTATGAGTCATGTTGCCAATTATAGCGCAACTAAGCCAAAGCCACCTGTGTATTCTTGGCTAAAATGAGGCATTTTTATGTTCTTGACGTTGTCCAGAGACCCTTGACAAAAGCCGTTTTTTGTGTTATATTAGCCCGTTAATTGAAAATCCTTTGTCATCAATAATCGTCATGCCGAACTCGTTTCGGCATCTCTTACTGGTTTGTTTTGGATGCTGAAACGAGTTCGGCATGACGGAAAAATCACACGAATAAAAGGAGAAGGTTCCATGGCACGTTTTAGCGAGATCAGGAAGCATGCGAAGGGCGCCAAGCGTAGAGCGGCGAAGGAAGACGCCCAAACGTCCCGCGTCGCACGTCCCGCGTCGCAGGCGCCGTCGGTCGGCAACGTCGTCAAGGTGGCGGTCAAGCCAACGGTCCAAAGGGCGCGTGGACGCCACCTCCGCTCGTACGAGCTCGACCCATTCACCTGCGATCCGCGTGACCTCGTCAGCTTCGCGGACGATGAGATCGACCTCGACGGCTTGTCCGTTTCGGACGACGAGGTTGCCGCGTGACGCACATTCTACTCGGCTCGTTCGTCAAACCATGACGCACGAGCTCCCGCCCCAACCCCCGATTCATAATTCGGGGTTTGAGACGGGAAAGTCAAAAAACAAACTTCAAACAGCAAACAACAAGGGGTCCAAATGATCAGCACTTTCGAGAAGCCGGGACGCTGCGTGGTCGTGGATGTGGCGTCGGCGCCGGTCACCGTCTCGTGCAGCCTGGAGCTGTTCGACGACGTCGGCGAAACGTTCGGCGGAATGCGGGCGGTAATCGACAGGCGGATCGAGATCAACGGCCGGAAGGTGAATCCGGAATTCGTTCTCGAGACGCTGCGCGGCATCTTGCCGGGCACGGACAAGATCGTGCCGTTCGAAGAAGGCGAGACGCTGGTCTTGAATCGCCGCGTCGAAATCGCCGAGGACGAGGACGAGGCGCTGGCCAAGGACGAGCTCAAGCGCATCGCGGCAGCGTGCCGGGGACGTCGCGATCGACGCGAACGTCGCGTCTTGCGCCGTTCGGTCCGCCGGGCCCGCCCCGTGTTGCGTGACGAGCAGGGTCGGTTTGCGGGTTACGGGCCGCGCAAGCCCGCGCCCAAGACCGGCGACGTCAGTGGCCGCAAGCCGCGGCACAAGGACGTGACCCGTGTTCGCCTCATGGTCGAAGCCATCCCGTATGCGGAGCCGTGCCTCGATCTGTACGAGGACGACGGTCTCGAGGACCTCGGAATGGTTTCGAGCGACGTCATCGTGTGCGAAGAGGCCATGATGTGGGCCGTCGAGTACAACGATGACGACGAGTGGATCGAGGCCATCCGTCCCACGCTCGAGATGATCGCGGCGTAATTCATCGTCGTACGTCCCGCGTTCCAGGAAGTTCATTCAATCTCGGCTTGTCCATCAGAATCTTGATGAACGAGCTCCCGCCCGGTCGCCTGAATTTTTTCGGACGACGAGGTGGGTTGGCCGCATCTTTTGAAACCACCACATTCCGGAGGATCGCATGGGCAAACGACAGATGCCGAATTTCAGTTTTGAAGTTTGGTCGATCAACCATCGTCGCATGGCTGCATTGGAGGAGTTGCGGTTCAAGATGGACGTGATCGCCAGCGACGCGCAGCGGCTCAAGCAGCGGTTGCTCGTAGCCGCGTCACCCGGAGCACGCGAGTTTCTCGAACAGACGACCATCATCCAAGACCTGTTCGCTTACGGACTCTCGGAGCTCAAGATCGACGTGGGCGATTATGACGGCTTGAATTCTTGCGCTTCCATCAAGCGGGTTCTGAAGAACCTGCGCATGGCATGGAGTGGCGCGGTTGAGGTCGAAATCGGCCATGCCGAAGGCGGACGGGTTGAAGTCAAGTTCCGGGCAATCGGACTCTAGGAGGGCGAGATGCGGAAAACGGTAAAGATGATCGCGAAGCGTACGGCTATCGCCGAAGGCCTGAACGACAAGACCGTTTGGGACGAGGCCGAGGATTTGGACGCATGGCTCGACGCATCGTTGAACGACGATTCGGATGGCGATTGCGACGATGCCTGCCTGGATCGCTGCGACAAGTGCGGCCAGTCCACGCTCCTGTGCGGCGAGCTGTTCGGCACGCGCGACGTCGACGAAGGCGTGCACGGTCCGGTATATCGCGTCTGCAGGAGCTGCCATGAGAAGCAGCAGGCGGCGCTGCAGTCTGAATTCGAAGAAACGTGCAGCCGTCTCGGCCTGACCCCGGCCGAAGCCATGGGCCAGTAGTTCATTCATCGGATCTTGAGTCCTTCATGGATTCGGTCCGTCACGCTCAGCCCCGATCGCTTGGTCGGGGTTTTGCTTTTTATGCAAACGCCCCGACCACCTTGCCCTTTGCGCGAGTATTCCGTACCATTAGCCCATTATGGATTTTAAAGATTCGCCCAAGGCTTACGACGCCTCGGCCGTGGAAACCGACATTTTCCGCAAATGGGAAGAATCGGGCGCGTTCAACCCGGATAAACTGGCGGATTTGGACGAGCGCTATAAAAACGCCGAACCGTATTGCATCGTATTGCCGCCGCCCAACCGTACGGGCACGTTGCACGTGGGGCACGCCAAGATGTTGGCCATCGAGGATTTGCTCATCCGGTTTTATCGCATGCGCGGTCGTAAGGCCTATTGGATTCCGGGCACGGACCACGCGGCTTTGGCCACACAGGTCAAAGTCGAACAAAAGCTAAAGGATGAAGGCATGGCGGATCCGCGCAAGGAATTGGGGCGCGAACAGTTTTTGGAAAAGGTGCGCGACTTCGCCCAAAAATCGCGCGACACCATCGTCAACCAATGCAAGGCCATGGGTTCGTCCATGGATTGGACGCGTGAGAAGTACACTTTGGATGCGGAACGCAACAAGGCCGTGAACGCCACGTTCAAGATGATGTATGGGGACGGCCTGATAGAGCGCGGTTTCCGCGTGGTCAATTGGGACCCTGTGTTCAAAACCACGCTGTCCGACGACGAAGTGGAACACAAAGAGGGCCAAGCCGAATTCGTCACTTTCACGTACGACAAGAATTTTCCTATACAGATTTCCACCACGCGCCCGGAAACCAAGTTCGGCGATACGGCAGTGGCCGTACATCCGGAAGACGAACGTTATAACAAATACGTCGGCCAGACCATCGAGGCGGTTTTTTGCGGCAAACCGATCAAGGTAAAAATCATCGCGGACGAAAGCGTTGACAGGGAATTCGGAACGGGCGCCTTAGGCGTGACGCCGGCGCATTCTCTGGTCGATGCGGATTTGGCCGACAAGCACGGATTGCCCATGGTCCAGGTGATCGGCGAAGACGGCAAGATGACGGCCGAGGCGGGCGCGGATTTCGCGGGCTTGACGACCGTGGAGGCGCGCAAAAAAATCGTGGCCATGTTGGAAGCCCAAGGTTGCATGGTCAAGAAGGAAACGATCGCGCAAAACCTTTTGGTCGCGCAACGCGGCGGCAATCCGGTGGAACAGCTGCCCATGCGACAATGGTTCGTGCGCGTGAACAAGAAATTCAAATTGCGGCAAAACACTTTGGGCAAATGGAAGAGGGGAGAAGAAGCGACCCTCAAGGAACTGATGCGTTATGCGGTCGAATCCAAACAGACACGCGTATTGCCTGATAATTTCGAGAAAATTTATTTTCATTGGATAGATAATTTGCGCGACTGGTGCATTTCGCGCCAAATTTGGTTCGGTCACCAGATTCCGGTTTGGTATAAAGGCGAAGAAATCCAGGTCGGTAACGAATCTCCGGGTGAGGGATGGGAGCGCGACCCTGACACTTTGGACACATGGTTTTCGTCCAGTCTGTGGACTTTTTCGACTTTGGGTTGGCCGGACAACGCCACCGTGGACGCGGACGGAAATCTGGCGAAGACCGGGGAATTGAAGGAATACCATCCGACGGCGGTACTTGAGACAGGTTACGACATTTTGTTCTTCTGGGTGGCGCGCATGGTGCTCATGTCGACATACGCTTTGGGCGAAGTGCCGTTCCGCGACACGTATCTGCACGGCTTGGTCCGCGACGACCAAGGGCGCAAAATGTCCAAATCTTTGGGCAACGTGCTCGATCCTTTGGAATTGATTCCCAAATACGGCACGGACGCGGTCCGTCTTTCTCTTGTGATGGGCACGGCGCCGGGAATGGACCAGAAGCTATCGGAGGACAAGATCAAGGACTTCAGGAATTTCACCAATAAACTCTGGAACATTTCACGTTATGTGCTCACGCAGGCGAATCTTGAATCTCGAATCCTGAATCCAGAAATTCGGACATTGGCTGACGGGTGGATCATGGCGAGGTTGGACGAGGTGCGGGAAAAGGTCGCGCAACTCATCGAGAACTACCAATTTTCCCAAGCCGGCGAATTGCTCCGCGACTTCACCTGGGGGGATTTTGCGGATTGGTATTTGGAGATCGCGAAGATAGAAAAAGGCAAAGACGCCATCTTGAACCACATCCTGAGCAGCCTGCTCAAGCTCTGGCATCCGTATATGCCGTTCGTGACCGAATACGTTTGGGGGCTGATGGGCAACGGCAAGCAATTGATCGTGAGCGCATGGCCGGACGTAACGTCGCACGTCGCGCGTCCCGCGTCGCAGGGAGAGGAGTTTGAGACGTTGCGGACGTTGATAACCGATATCCGAAGGCTACGGAGCGAGAACGGGGTGGAGGCGGCGGCGCTCGTCAAAGTCGCGCTCGTGTCCAACGAAGCCACGAAAAAGCTCATCCAAGAGAATTTGGCAGTGGTCAAACAGTTGGCGCGTTTGGAATCGATTGAATTCGTCGCGGCCGTGGAACAGGGCTGGCCAACCGCCATGTCGGGCGCGACCACTGTCGGTCTGAATTTGGCGAGCGGCGTGGACGTGGCCAAGGAAAAGGACAAAGCCGAAAAAGAAATCGCGGCCTTGAAGCCGTACATCGCAGCCACCGAGGCCAAGCTGCAGAACGCGGATTTTACGGGCAAAGCCCCAGAAAAAGTGGTCAATGACATGAAGTCAAAGCTCGACGAGGCCAAGGCCAAACTCCAAGCGTTGGAAAAGAGACTGGAGACATTGGGCTGACGTTGGCGGCCGGACGAAATCCCGCGTTTGCGGGATTTTGCATTTTTAAGTCTATTTAGTTAATATTCACGCATGCCAAACCTCAAAACCGACGATTTGTCGGTCAACAATTTTTTGGAACGCGCGGTCGAGAACGCCTATCCCAACAAGGAGGCGTTCGCCGCGGCGCTCAAATCCGGTCGGCAACTGACCGCGTATTTGGGCATCGACCCGACCGGTCCGTCTTTGCATTTGGGCCACGCCATCGCCATGAAGAAATTGCGCCAGCTGCAGGACATGGGGCATCGCGTCATCCTGCTCATTGGCGATTTTACGGCCATGATCGGCGACCCGACCGACAAGACGGCGGTGCGCAAAAAACTGACCCGTGAGCAGGTGTTGGAGAATTGCCGGGATTATCGTTCGCAAGCCGCAAAAATTCTGGATATGGACGGCAAGTTAACGGGTAATCCAGTCGAGTTGAAATGCAATGCCGATTGGCACGGTAAGATGACATTTGCTGATGTTTTGGAATTGGCGTCCAATTTCACGGTCCAACAAATGTTGGAGCGCGACATGTTCGAGAAACGCATGGCCGAAGGCAAGCCCATCTTCCTGCACGAGTTTTTGTATCCGGTCATGCAGGCTTACGATTCCGTGGCCATGGACGTGGACATCGAACTTGGGGGCAACGACCAGACGTTCAACATGTTGGCCGGCCGCGATTTGATGAAGACGCTCAAAGGCAAAGAGAAGTTCGTGCTAACGGCCAAGCTTTTGACCGATCCGGAAGGCAAAAAGATGGGCAAGAGCGAAGGCAACATGATCACGCTCGACGACACGCCTGAAGACATGTTCGGCAAAGTCATGAGCTGGCCGGACGGGGCCATAACCGTGGGCTTTGAACTGTGCACGGACGTGCCGGGCGAGGATATCGACAAAATATCGGACGAGATGGAAGCCGGGGCCAACCCCGTGCAGTTCAAACGCCGCTTGGCGCGCGAGATCGTGGCCGCGTGGCATTCGGAAGCCGCGGCCAAAGCCGCGGAAGAGCATTTCGATCGGCTGTTCAAGGAACATGCGGCGCCGGAAGACATGCCGGTCCACGAGGTGTCCGCCCGCAACCATAAACTCATCGACCTCTTGGTTACCGCCGGTCTGGTAACTTCAAAATCCGAAGCGCGCCGGCAAATCGAGCAAGGCGCGGTCAAAGTCGACGGCCAGGCCGTGGAAGACGCTGACGTGGAAGTCGAAATCGCGAACAAGGAAATGGTGTTGCAGAAAGGCAAGCGGCATTTCGTCAAGGTGATATTTAAAAGTTTATAAAGTCCATAAAGTTTATAAGGTTCATGGGGTAGATTACGGTTAGCGTTTCGACCTCCGACATCCGACCTCCGACAAAATTCGGTTATGTATACACTCGAAGCCATCAAATCCAACTTGGCGCGCCACATCGGCGACGCGCTCGAAGAAGCCGTGGCATCCGAAGAAATCGCGGCGCCGCCAAAACCAGACATGGGCGATTTGGCGTTCGCGTGTTTCCGTGCGGCAAAGAAACGCGGCGGCAATCCGGCTGACGTGGCCAAGGAGTTGGCGCGCAAACTTGAGAACGTGGACCAAAGCATCCAAAAGACCGACGCAGCCGGGCCGTATCTCAACATCACATTGCGCCCCGGCACGTTCATCGACCGCGTGGCGCGCGAAGTGGAGCAGGCGGGCGAGGATTACGGACGCACCGAAAGCGGACGCGGCCAGCAGGTCATGGTCGAATACGCCAATTTGAACACGCACAAGGAATTCCACGTGGGCCATTTGCGCAACATCCTGTACGGCATGTCGCTCGACCGGCTGTTGGATTTCGCGGGTTGGAAGACCGTGCCCGTGTCTTACGTCAACGACATGGGATCGCACGTGGCCAAATGTTTGTGGCTGTTCGTGCGCCGCGGCGCGCTCATTTTGGAACGCCCCAAGCCCAAAGCCGTCAAAGGCCGGAAGAAATCCATGTTGCAAGTGGACGCGACCGAGGCCATGGACGACGAACAGTGGATCCGTTACGTGCTCGAGAATTTTACCGTGGCTTGGGCCCACCGCATGATCGACGACGTACCGGCCGAGCAGCATACAGGCAAGTTCTTGGGCGAGATTTACGCCGAAGCCAGCAAGTTGTTGGGCGAAAACGAGACGTGGAAATCCGAAGTTTCGCTGGTGCTCAAAAAGCTCGAAGACCACGACAAAGCCTGGTCGTATTTGTGGCAGGAGACGCGGCGTTGGAGCTTGCAGGAGTTGTCGCGTTACCTGCAGGATTTGGGTGCGGACATCCAAAAGCAATACCTGGAAAGCGAGTTCGTGGACCGCAGCAAGCAAGCCGTGGACGAATTGTTGGCCAAAGGCATCGCCATCGAGTCGCAGGGCGCGGTCATCATCGATTTCGACGCGTATCCGGACCCCGAACTCCAAAAACAGAAATTGGGCGTCATGATTTTGCGCAAATCCGACGGTACGCTCATCTACGCCACCAAAGACATACCTTTGGCCCAGCAGAAATTCGAAGACTATCCCAAGATGGATTTGAGTTTGGTGGTCGTGGACACGCGCCAAGCGCTTTACTTCCGCCAATTGTTCGCGGCCCTTAAATTGTTGGGTTATACCAAGCCGCTCAAGCATTTGGGCTTCGAATTCGTGACTTTGCCCGAGGGCGTGATGGCCAGCCGCAAAGGCAACATCATTACCTTGCAGGATTTTTTGGCGCGCGCCGTGGAGTTGGCCAAGCAGGAAGTCGTGGCGCGGCACAAGGACGAATGGAACGACGGCAAAATCGAGCATGCGGCTTGGTGCATCGCCATGGGCGGGGTGATGTTCACCATGCACAAACAGGATCCGGAAAAACCCATCGTGTTCGACATGGCCAAGGCGCTCGCCTTTGAAGGCGACACCGGACCGTACGTGCAGTACGCGGCGACGCGGCTTGCGTCGATCGGCCAAAAGTCTAAATGCAAACCGCAAGACGTCAAAAAAGCAGACATGGCCGCGTTGGACCATGACGCGGAAAAGCGCGTGGCCTTCGTGCTGGCGCAGTTCCCCGAAGTCGCGGGGCGCGCGGCCGCCGAATACAAGCCGTCGCTCGTGGCCCAGTGGTGTTTGGACGCGGCCTCGGCCGTCAACGCTTTTTACCGCGACGTCAAAGTGTTGGAAGCCAAAGACGAACGCATCAAACTCGCGCGGTTGCGCCTCATCGCCGCGGCGCGCGTCGCGCTCGAAAACGGCTTGCGATTGCTCGGAGTGGCGGTGCCGGACGCAATGTAGCGTCCCGGAGAGGAAAGAAGGAATGAGGAAAGAGGAAAGAAAGAACTTCCTCTTTTTCGTTTTCGGATTCCTTCCTCCTTCCTCATTCCTCATTTTCCTTCTATAATCGTAGCGATGCCATTTTTTTCGTACGCGCAGACGCTGGTGTTGGGCGGGGCCATCTCCCTGCTGTCTTATGGCGTGTACGCCTGGCAAAAACAAAAACGCGAAACCGCGCACATCCTCATCGGCCTGATGGCTTTCATGTTCGCGTTTTGGGTGAGCGCGCCGTGGATCGCGGGTTTGGGCATGGAGTGGCGGCTTGAGGTCTTGGCCTGGTCCGTCGTGTATTCGTTGACGCTGAGCTTCGGTCCGGCGATTTGTCTGCACGCTTCGTCGCGCATCGCCCGCCACGTATTGCGCGTGGGGTGGGCGTACGTGTGGAGCGGCTTTTTGGCTGCGCTGTTTTTGGGCGGCATGTTGTTCGGTAAGTTCGGGCTCAACCACGGTTTGGGCGAGGCCGCATTGTCAGCGGCCACGGTTTTGGGTTTGGTCACGTACTTCGGCATGTTGTTGCATGTGGTTTGGACGCATTACCCGCAAATTTTGGGCCGCACGCAAAGCGACGAGAGCGCGTTAGCCGCGGTCAGCCTGTTCGCCTTGTTTTCGTGCGCCGGGCTGGTGCAGCTGGCGTTCGGGCCCGTGGTCACGCAATGGGCCGTGTCCGGCATCTCCATCCTGTTCTTCGCCGTGGCCGTCTCGACCAGCATCCGCTCCGGATTTTTGGGCGTCAAACTGCATCCGCTCGAAGGATATTTTTTGGTCATGTTGGGCGCGGCGGCCGTACTGATTTTCCATTCTCACGACATTGCGGAACTCATACTGACCGTAGTGGCCGTGGTCCTGATGGGGGCTTACGGATTGACGGCCATCCGCATGGTCATGCGCGAACACGCGCACGCGGAGCAGATAGACGCCATCAATCGCCGCTTGCAGGAACTGGAGGAAGCGCGCAAGGATTTTACGGCCATGGTGGCGCACCAGCTGCGCAGCCCCATCGGCGCCATCCGCGCGGCCGCGGCTTCGCTCTCCGACGGCACCGAAGGCGCTTTGCCGCCCAACGCGCAAGAGACGGCCGAGCTCATCCAGAATTCGGCCGAGCGCCTGTTGGGTTTGGCCGAAACCTATCTGCAGGGCGTGCGGCTTCAGGAAGGCACGTTCACCACCAAATCCCAGGAATGCGACGTGGCCGCGGAAATCCGCTCCGTGGTGCGCGAGCTTTCGGCACTGGCCAAACTTAAGGGCCTGACCCTATCCGTTGATACCCAGGACGTGCCGGCTAAACTCCGGTTGGACCGCGACGTGCTGGTGCATTCGTGTTTTAACGTGGTAGACAACGCGGTCAAATACACGGACCACGGCGGCATTACGGTCAAAGCCGTCTGGAAGCCTGACGTTTTGGTTTTGAGCGTCACGGATACGGGCATCGGGCTGTCATACGAAGAGTTGCACGGCATATTCGTGCGTTATTCGCGCAGCACTTCGGCCGACGTGCGGCGCCGTCCTGGCAGCGGTTTAGGTCTGTATATCGTCAAAAAGATGTTGGCCGCGGCGGGCGGACGTATCCAAGCCAAAAGCGACGGTTTGGGCAAAGGCACGACTTTTGTGGTCGAGATGCCGGCCATGAGAGGGAAGAAAGAAGCAAGAAGTCAGAAGTCGGAAATCTGAAGGTCATGGCAGCGGTAGTCCGAGGTGGACGCGACTTACGACTTCCTGAAAAATGACTTCCGACTTTCGACCTGTGGTCGGGGGATAACTCCGTTTGACTATCCACAGTGCCCGTCGTAAGGTTTTGCGGATATGCCATTTTTCGGTGCACCGGCCGCGGACAACGGCCAGCAACCCCAGCCCTCGGTTGCCCCGTCCGCGCCGTCAATTTTCCATACGTCGTCCAAGGCTTCGCCGGCCACGGTCATCGCCAAAGGCGTGCGGCTCGAAGGGCAATTCAAGAGCCAAGGCGACGTGCTCATCGAAGGCGAAGTCCAAGGCACGATCCAGACCGACGGTTTGCTGACCGTGGGCGCGGACGCCTTCGTCAAAGCCACGGTCACGGCCGCGGACGCGGTGGTGGCGGGCAAGGTCGAAGGCAACGTGTTGGCCAAACGCCGGTTGGAGGTCAAATCCACGGCGCGCGTCAACGGCGACATCGTGTGCGAGACCATCATCGTCGAGGCCGGAGCCGCGCTCAAAGGCAATTTGACCTCAGGTTCCAAAACCGACGCCAAACCAGAGCCCAAAACCGAAGCGCCGTCCAACGACCCGCAAAAAACGACAACGCCCCCGGCCGATGCGGCCAAGGCGGACGCCGCGAACAAAACCTAAAAACAAAACGGCGAGCCCACTCGCCGTTTAAAATAAACGGCGAGCGATTTGTAAGATTTAAAAATCATAAGATTCATAAGATTTTGGGCCCGGTCGTCAGTCAATCTTATGAATCTTACAAATCTTACAAATTTTATGAATGCAAAAAGATGAACCCCTCCTACGCTTTCATCTACGATGATTTTTTGACCGATCCGCGCTATGGCGACGCGGTCGCGGCTTTGGAGACCCGCTTGGCGACTTTGGGGTTGTCCGGACAAATCGGCAGGCTGACGCTCTTCCGGAGCGCCAAAGAATTGGTGGAACACCACGTGCACCAAGGCGCCAAAACCATCGTGCTCGTGGGCAACGACAATACGCTGAACAAGGTGATGTGGTTTTTGCCGGACCTGCCCGTGATTTTGGGCTACTTGCCCGTGGCCGAACCCACGGACATCGCCACGCTCTTGGGCATTCCGCCGGGTTTGCCGGCTTGCGACACCTTGGGCGCCCGCCTTATTGAAACCTTGGACATGGGTAAGCTTGGGGACCGGTATTTTTTGACCGAAGCCGTATTCGAGCGGACGCGGGCCAAGCTGGCCATGGACGACGCGTTCACCTTGTCGTTGCCGCGCGGCGGAGACATGGCGTTGCGCAACTTGGGCGGCGTTTCGCGCCTTGGCCAATCCATGGCCAACGCGCGCGACGGTTTGCTTGAGGCCGTGTTGGTGCCCAACCGCGAACAACCGTTATCAACGCGCATCCTAAAACGCCTGTCGCTCGGCGAGGACAACGAAACCCATGTGTTTTTCAAATCCGGCACCATCGCGTCCGATTCGCCCATCGAGGGGCATGCCGACCTGTTCGCGGTCAGCGGATTCGAGTTTAAGGTTTCGGTCGTACCCAATAAACTCCGCGTCATCATGGGTCGGGGGAGGAGGGTGGGGGTTCTCGGGAATAACCAAAACAACCCGAACCACCAATGACCAAAAGGACAAACGAAAAACCGCCGAAGCGGTTTTTTGTCTGGTGCTCGGGAGAGGACTTGAACCTCCAAGGGATTGCTCCCGCTAGCACCTCAAGCTAGTGCGTATACCAGTTCCGCCACCCGAGCGTATTTTGCGCTGGAAGGATACCCAAACGCCGCATTTTCCGCAAGTGTCCAAAGCGGGGACGTGGGTCGGGGCATTTTGTGGTATAATCAGCGCAGTTATGCCATTGAAAGTCATCGCGTTGGGCACGGGCGTGTGCGCCAATTGCATTTCCGCGCCCGGACCGCGTCGCCAACCGCCGGGTTTCTTGGTGGATTGCGACGGAAACCTGTTGTTGCTCGACGCCAGCGAAGGCATCCGCTTCCGTATCGAAGACGCGGGTTACGATTACGGCGCGTTGAAACATGTGGCCATAACGCATTCGCACCCGGACCATGCCGCCTTGCCGCAAATCATCCAAGCTAAACTGTGCCGCGTGTTGTGGGGCAGGCCCGTGGACGGCATGAACGAGTTTAAGATTTACATGCACGAAGCCTTGGTGGAAAAATTCAGCGAAGTTTGGGCTTGGCACCATCCGGAAGGCGACGTGGTCTACAAGGACAGGCTCAATTGGTCGTGCATGCCCATGCGCACGGGCGTGGAAACCGAGCCGTTCGCCGGCCTTAAACTCAAACCGTTCGGCGTGTACCACGGGTTTGGCCAGCATCCGTCATTGGGTTTTAGGCTGGAGACCGCACAAGGCACCGTCGTGTATACGGGAGACGCCGGTTTGACCGACTCGCTTTTCGAGGCCGTGGCCAATGCGGATTTGTTGATTTCCGACGCCAGTTCGCGCGTGGGCCAGGATTCGACGGCGGGCTATGGGCACATGTCGCCAAAGCAGTGCGGGGAAATCGCGCTCCGCGGCAACGTCAAAGAATTGTGGATGACGCACTACACGGGTTTGGATACGCCAGCGGCCATGGAAGAGGCGGTGCGCGCCACGGGTTTTGCGGGCGTGGTCAAAGCGGCGACCGACGGGTTGGTTTGGAACGGCGCATCGAAGAGGGTATAATGTTCATAAAGTTATTAATGTTCATAAAGTTTTGATATTTATTTTTTTGAAACAAATACTTTACGGACATTAAGAACTTTTTAAACTTTATAAACAACAAAATATGTTTCTACGCATCCTGATCGGTTCCATTTTGGTCGTGCTGGGCGCAGCCGTGGTCATCCGCACCAACGTGGTCTTGGATTTTTTCGGGTCCATGGACTTTGCGGACAAGTATTTGGGCGGCGGCGGTTCGCGGCTCATGTACAAACTCATCGGCATCGCGGTCTGTTTTATCGGTTTCATGTACGCGACCAATTTATGGACCGCGTTTTTGCAGGCCACACTCGGTTCGTTGTTCCCGCAGCCCCAATCCAACAGACCGGCTGTGGTTGAAGAGGTCGTGGAATAGACTGACCGCATTATGCCAAACCTGATTTTGCGCACCGGTACCGAATTGATCAACCCATTTAAATTATTGGAGCGCGTCGGCATTTGCAAAGGCTGGCACGTGGCGGATTTAGGTTGCGGGGCCACGGGACATTTCGTATTGCCGGCCGCGCAAATGGTGGGCGGCGAAGGCAAGGTTTACGCCGTGGACATCCAGCGCGACGTGTTGGAACACGTTGACCGCTTGGCCAAACGCGAACAGTTCTTCAATATCCACACGGTTTGGGCCGACATCGACGTGTATGGGGCCACGCGCATCGAACCCGGGACTTTGGATTTGTGCTTGCTCATCAACAACCTCTACCTGTCGTCCAACCGACCGGCGCTCATCCGCGAAATGGCGCGGTTGACCAAGCCCGGGGGACGCATTTTGGTCGTCGAATGGAAAACCGTGGCCACGCCCATCGGACCCTCGCAAGACCATCGTTTGACGCCCGAACAAAGCCGCAACATCTGCCACAGCCCGTTCATGGAATACCTGGACGAAATCGACGTGGGCCATTCGCATTACGGTTTGCTGTACGAACGGACCGAGGTGGAGGTGGAGGCGGATTAGTCATAAGTCGAAAGTCGACCGTCAAATTCCGACCTCCGACCGTCGGCAATCTACTAGACACCCTTGACATTCCCTTGATTAGGTTTCGTAAATCCAGCAAGATTTGCCGCATATGAATCTCTTGAGTCTGTCTTATTGGTTCGGCTTGCAGCCGCCGTCGTTCGTATCCTGGGCCAACACGTTTTTGATCGTGGTCTTCGTAGCCATGTCCGTGATGGGCATCGGCACCAAAGTGTATGGAGTCAAAAGCGGTCTGGACAAGCTGATGAAACGGGCCGTGGACAGGGTTGGCACGTTGCTTTTGACCATGGGATTGGCTGGTTTGTTTTGGTGGGGCGTGTCTTACGAAAGGGTGCCGCTGCTCAGCATGCGTTTTTGGGCGGTGGTGGGTTTGGTTTTGGCCGGCATTTGGATCTGGAGCATCGCCAAATACGTAAGGGTGGAAATTCCGGCCAAGCGTGCGCTGGCCAAAGAACGCGAACAGTACGAGAAGTGGCTGCCCAAGCCCAAGAAATAAGGGATGAAGTCGGACGTCGGAAGCCGGTAAGCAGGAAGTCGGAGTCCGGTCGAAGAAATATGAATTCTAATCAGGATTTTGGTCGGCGCGGCGAGGATATGGCCGCGTCTTTTTTTATCCAACAAAAATACCAAATCGTGGAACGCAATTGGCGCTGCCGGTTTGGCGAAATCGACCTGATCGTGAAACGGGACGGCGAATGGCGTTTTGTGGAAGTCAAAACGCGTTCGGGCGCGGCCTTTGGGCATCCCGAAGAGGCGGTCACGCCTGCCAAGCGCGAACATATGTATCGCGCCATCGAAATTTACGCGCAGGCCAGGGGCATTAGGCCGGCCCAAATCCATGCGGACGTCTTAGCCATCGTTTTGAACGCCAAGGAGTTCGATGTGCGTTGGATTAAGGATGCGGGTTGACTTTTTTCGTAAGAAGAGGCATGTTTTAATTGAAGGAGGCGCAAAATGTGGAGCTGACGGTTTAGCCGGCAAATCCGGCATAAGTTCCATATTGCACGACAAACGTCGTGAGTCCGAAGAATCCGCGCACCCTTCGTAGCTTCGGCTACGCCGTCAAATCCCGTAGGGCGCTTAGGCGCCACCCCAAGCCGGTAACCAATCCGGTTTGCCTCCAGGCCCCGCTCGCTCGGGGCCGTTCTAATTTCAATGGATGAACATGGCGTCGCCGAACGAGAAGAAGCGATAACCGTCGGCGATCGCTTGGCCGTAAGCGTCCAGCATGAATTTTCGTCCCGCGTCCGGTTCCTGCATTTTGGTCTGCGCGAAAGCGGACACGAGCACGAGCAACGTGGATTCCGGCAAATGGAAGTTGGTGATGAGCGCGTCGATTTTTTTAAAGGCAAAGCCGGGCGTGATGAAGATTTTGGTAAAGCCGTGTTGCGTATCTGACTCCAAGGCGCGGACCGTGGTCGTGCCCACGGCGATGACACGGCCGCCTTGTTTTTTCGTCCGTTTGATCGCGGCCATGGTCTCGTTGGGCACATCGATCCATTCCTCATGCATCACATGGTCCTCCACGTTTTCGGTTTTCATGGGCCGGAAAGTCCCGAGCCCCACATGCAGCGTCACGGTCGCGAATTCGATGCCTTTGGCCTTTAGCTTTTCGATCAATTCGGGCGTAAAGTGGAATCCCGCGGTGGGCGCCGCAGCCGAACCGACGCGCGACGCATAAACCGTTTGGTAGTCTTCGGGGTCCGTGGGCGCGCGTTCGACGTACGGGGGCGTCGGCACCTCGCCGTGCGCATCGGTGAAAGAGAATACTTCATCGACCGTCAGGCCGAATGAAAGTTTGACGGTTCCGTCGTCCATTTTTTCCGCGACGGTCGCCGAGACGTCGGACGTGAAGTCGAGCGTGTCGCCAACGGCAAGTTTGCGACCGGGTTTGGCCAAAGCGATCCAAACGTCGCCCTCGGGCCGAAGGAGAAAGATTTCAAAGGTTGTTTTTTCGTCATGCCGAACTGGGTTCGGCATCTCTGGTTGATTTGCTTGAGATCCTGAAACAAGTTCAGGATGACGGATCGTGGTTTTTATAGAATGTAATCTCGCCCTAAACACCTTGCTGTCGTTGGCCACGAGCAAATCGCCGGGTCGGAGGAAGTCGGGCAACTCGAAAAAGCGCGCCTCTTGGATGCGGCGGGTGGCCGGTTCCAACACCATGAGCCGCGAGCTGTCGCGCGGCTTGGCCGGCGCTTGGGCGATGCGCTCCGGCGGCAATTCGTACCAAAAATCCTTGGTTAACATGGGCCGTAACGTACCACGTACTTCGTACAACGTACAACGTACCGCCGGGAGGCCGTGGCTCTTGCCAATCCGGGCGGCTTTTGCTAACGTATGCCCGTTATGAAAGCGGATATCCATCCCCAATATTACCCGGACGCCAAAATCGTTTGCGCTTGCGGCAACGAGGTGACCGTGGGTTCAACCGTGAAAACCATTCACGTTGAATTGTGTGCCAAGTGCCATCCGTTCTATACGGGTACGCAAAAACTGGTCGACACCGAACGCCGCGTGGAAAAATTCAAGGAAAAGGCGGTCAAGAAGGCGGCCAAGACCAATGTCGGAGGCAAGAAGGCCAAAACGGCCAAGCGCGCCGCGGCCAAAGCCGAGAAACGCGCGGCCAAGCAACCCACCCAGTTGGTGGAAGCTTAGATTTGAAGTTTTTAGAAGGTCGGAAAGTCGGAAGTTTTTTTCTGGATGTCGGATGCCCAATTCCGACAACCGAAATTTGACCTCCGACCTCCGACCTTCGTTTTTATATGCCAAATTTGAACGAACAATACACCGCGGCGCAAGACAAGCTCGCCGAGCTTGAGGCGCTGATCGGCAACCCCGAGACTTTGGCCCGGCCCGAAAAGGTGCGGGAGGTTTCGCGCGCTTACGCCGAACAAAAGCGCACGGTCGAGACGGGCAGGGTTTGGGCCGACGCCGAACGCGCGGTCAAAGACGCGGAGGAAGCGGCCGGTTCCGACGACCCGGAGCTCAAATCTTACGCCGAGGCCGAATTGCCCCATTTAAAAAATAGTCTGGATCGAGCGTGCGAAGCTTTTGAAGTGGCTTTGGTGCCTCCGGGGCCGCACGACCATGCCAACGCCATCATCGAAATCCGCGCGGGCGTGGGCGGCGAAGAGGCGGCCATATTCGCCGGCGATTTGTTGCGCATGGTCACGCGTTTCGCCGAACGCCACGGTTGGAAGGTGGTTTTGGCCTCGGATTCGCGCGCCGAGCAAGGCGGGTTTAAAGAAGTGATATTCACGGTCCTGGGCGAAGGCGCTTACGGCCTGTTAAAGACCGAGATGGGCGTGCACCGTGTGCAACGCGTGCCGGTCACGGAAAAACAGGGCCGCATCCACACCTCCACGGCCACCATGGCCGTGTTGCCCGAACTCGAAGAGACGCAATTCGACATCGACCCCAAGGATTTGCGCATCGACACTTTTTGCGCCGGCGGCAAGGGCGGCCAATCGGTCAATACCACCTATTCGGCCGTGCGCATCACGCACGTGCCTACGGGCACGGCGGTCAATTGCCAGGACGAACGTTCCCAACAACAGAACCGCGAACGCGCCATGCAGATCCTGCGCGCCCGGTTGTGGGAATTGGAGGAACAGAAGCGTCGCGCGAGTTTGGACGCGGAGCGCCGCTCGCAAATCGGTTCGGGAGACCGCTCGGAAAAGATCCGTACCTACAACTATCCGCAGGACCGCGTGACCGACCACCGCATCAAAAAATCCTGGCACAACATACCGCGCATCATGGACGGGGAATTGGACGACCTGATTGCTTCGGTCAAAAGTGGTAAGATGGGGAATGAGGAAGAGGAATAAACGCAAGACATGTCGAACACGGACTTTTTGCGCCGTTCCGAGGCGTTCATCTTGCCGCCGGGTTTTACCCAGGGGCGCATCTTCACCTTTCGCGTAGGCGATTATTCTGGCCAAGCCGAGGTTGACGGGTGGAATCCGGACACGCGCGAAGCCGTCGAAATCTGCCAAAGCGAAAGCGACGGCACGCCTAAACCGGGACAAAAGCGCAAATTGGCCAGCGACGTGCTCAAACTCGTGTTTTTGACCGAGCAGGGTTTGATCACCAAAGGACGGGTCATCGTGACCAGCGAAGAGCTTTACACGTGGCTGCACCAGTCGGGTTCGTGGCTTTCGGCCGCGTGCCGGCATTACAAGATTCCGGTCGAACTTAAGCGGCAAGACAAAAAACGCGTCCGCAAACGCATCCGGAATCTGATCAATTCGGCGCGTAGAGAAAATTCATAATGCATAAAAATCCCTTAACCAAGGGATTTTTAAATATCTTCTGGAATTTGTCGGCCGACGTGGTATGGTTGACAAAAGAGCAAAAAAGTGCTAAATTCCGTTGATTGTCTTGTACGACGATCCAAAAAAATCTGTCCGAAGGAGGACGGGCATGAAAAACAAAATCATCGAACCTTTCATCCAAATCGCCGCCATTGTCTTGTCCGTATCGTTCTACGCCGCTTGCACGCTCGACACCATGGGGTGCGGCGCTCCGCCGGACGTATATTTTCCGGATGGTCTGGAGGATGCGCAGCCGGAGGCCGCTTTGCCTGAATCGGCAACCGAACCCCAGCCTGAAACCGGTCCCGAGCCCCAGCCAGAAGCAGGGCCGGAACCCCAACCCGAAGCGGGTCAAGAGCCTCAACCTGAACCCCAGCCAGAAGCCGGTCCTGAGCCGCAGCCTGAAGCCGGGCCTGACGCCATCGCGGACGCGCCCGAAGAGCCGATTACT
>JAKLEH010000050.1 GCA_022703155.1 Patescibacteria group bacterium
AACGCGAATTCCATGGTGCCCTCGTTGGGCCGAATGTATTTGGACGTCTCTTGCACGCGCGTCTTGAGGTCGTTGACGAACAGTTTTTCCAAACGTTCGCGTTCGGACGTGTCTTCGGTGGCGGACAAGCGGTTGTAGTTTTCCAAACTGAATTTGGAATCCACGGGCACGATCCGGTCTTTCACGAAGAGCGCCGCGTCCACGATTTCCCCGTCCGCGAATTTGTATTGCATTTGGTAGCTTTCCGGAGGCAGGACGTTCTTGAGCAGGGTTTCCAAGAAGTATTCGCCCAAAATTCCGCGTTGTTTGGGGTTGCGCAGGATCTGCTGGAGCTTCTGCAGCTCGTTGGTTTCGTTAAGCACCTGGCGCGAAATTTCCTCCATTTTAGCCATTCTTTCCGAGACGTCGCGCACGATGCCCGTGACCGACTGGTGCTGGTCCTTGAACGTCTGGTGGGTCTCCAAAAGGCGGCTATTGACGTCTTTTTGCAGTTGGGATAAATGTTGCTGCATCAAAAGCAGGCTTTGGGGCTCCGCCGGCACTTCCCTGCTTTTTTCCATCGCCGCAATCCGCCAAAACAAGAGGACGACGGCGATCAAGACCAAGACCAACAAACCGAACATGATGGGTGTGAGGAGTTCCATAAGGTCCGACCAGCATAGCTTGATTTCCACGGTTCGCCAAGCCTAAAAATTATCCACTTCCATACCAAAAGGACGCTTGCTATCTTTTGCAAAATCGCGAAACCATCAAAATCGCACTACACAAAACTATGGTTCCATTCCCATTTTCCGTGGGCCCGTCAGACGACTGGGACCCGCAAGGTTACGAAGAAGAAGAGGAGGATACGCTTGCCCCTGGCATGCACGTATTGGACGATGACGAAGAAGAGACCGGCGACGAGGCAGCCGTCGAAGAAGAAGCTGAAGTTCTCGGACCTGACACGGACGAGGAAGACGACGAAGAGGAGGAGGCCGAAGACGAAATGGGCCTCGAGGATTTGGACAAAGATCCGATTGAAGAGTTGGACGAGTTGGAAAATCGCGTTTTGGAGACCGAACGCGCCACGTTGCGCTTGAGCGATTTTTCCGACGACGAGTAATTGTTTTAGAATTTTTTAAAAACCACCTGGGCGGTGGTTTTTGTTTACGGTTGCGGCGACAACGGCGGGTGCAGCGTCCTGAACTCCTCGCGTTTCTCCTCCCCTGCCGGTATGAGGACGTTGGCCACGTTTGAGACCATGAATTTTCCGGTGACGGTAAGCGTGAGCAGCCAGCCTAGGGCCGCAAAGGCCCACGGCATTTGGTATTTGATCGCATACGCGAACGCTGCCCCAAAACCGATGCTCGGCAGGCCGATGGAAACGACCCAATCGTTGCGTTCCATGGCCGAAAGGTTGGGGTTTTTAGTCAGGTGTAAGATGGTCGCCAAACGCATGACCAATGGGAAAATCATCAGCACGGCCATGAAGATGACCAAACCGTTCGTGCCGAGCGCGAACAGGGCGTTAGTGGCCTGCGTGGCGTCTGCCTTTGTCATGAGCGAACGCACCACGAAGGGTAAGGCCGCAAAAATGCCCAACAGCGGCGTAACCAGAGTCCAAAAAGCCCAACGTTTCCAGACGCACCAATACCATACCGTGGTCGTGGGATTGAACAGTAGGCACAAAAACCACAGCATGCGCTGGGTCCAGGGGGCACGAGGCGTGCGCACGGCATGGGCCATGGCCCAAATCCAAAAAGACGCGAACGCGCTGATGGAAATGCCTAAAAGGATGTACGAGGCTAAGGTTTTGGGTTCAAGCGGATACAGTGGCAGGTGCAGGGTTGGGAGGCGGATCATGGGGGTATTGTACCAGAATGAGGGTAATTTATAAAATTTTTAAGATTCATAAAATTCATAAGATTGGGGGCGTTGAAAAATCCGTATTCCAAATCCTTGGATTTCAGTTATCCGTAAATCTTAAAAAATCTTATGAATTTAAAAAATCAAAAGTCTATTCCCTCCCTCGCCTTTGTTCCATGGTAAAAATAATGCTCAATCAAGCGCATTTCTGTCTGTAAATCCGCCAAATCACATATATATTGTGGCGCGTTGCGTCCGGTCAGCAAAAGTTCGCAGCCCGTTGGGGCTTGTTTGAGCACTTCAAGTGTTCTTTGTTGGTCCAAGATGCCTAAACTTAAAGAACTATTAAGTTCATCCAGAATGAACACGTCGTGTGAACTTTCTTTGAAGAGCCTTTCGACTTCGATCAGTCCTCTTTCCCCTTCCCGTTTGTCTTCGTCCGTCACTCCCATCCTGAACTTGCCGGACACCGGATTGATGCGGTCCAATCCCGTGGCTACGACGGTCACTTCGGGAAAACGCTCGGCCAATACCTTGCGCTCCGAATAATGCGTGCCGCCCTTGTCGAATTGCACGAAGGCCACGCGTTTGCCCGCTCCCACGGCCCGCAGCAACAAACCCAACGACGCGGTCGTTTTGCCTTTGCCGTCGCCCGTATAGACGTGGATCATGGTTTTTGGTTACGCCGCGCTTCGTTTGGCGAGCAGGTTGGCGGTCTCCAATTTTGGGTTGGCCACCACCCAGGCGTACAGCAGTGGCGAAACGGTGGCTGAAAGAGCGATGTTGCCCGCCAAGTGGTAAAGCGTGAACGGTATCTGCCCGGTCAGCACGGTCATGAACGGCATTTTGAACAGCAGCATGCCCATGCCTATGCCCGTCACCGCGTCGTATATGAGGGTGCCGACGATCGCGAAGGCCAAGTAATGGCTGATTTTGTTCTTCTTGCCCTTAAAATACCAACCAGCGAGAGCTCCGAGAGAGGCGTATGTGCCGGCCGTAATCAGGCTCCAGCTGCCGAACGTGCCCGTGGCCACGTCATAACCCAATACCGCAATCAGGCAAAACAGCAATCCGGAGAGCCAACCCCATTTTTTGGAGAACGGCATCATGCTGGCCATGATGGGTTCCACGTTCGGCGGATGCGGGACGATTCTTAAGGTGATGACCACAAGCAGGCCAATGATGTATTTGACTGTATTTTGTGGAGTTTTCATATAGTCTGAATCAAAAGTCCGTCACGTGCCTGATAAGTGGACCTGACGGACTTGATTGACCGGTTGGTTTTTAAGAGCAACCGCTCGTCGCGCCGCAATTCAAGCATTTGTAACACGCCCCGTTGCGCACCATGATGGAGCCACACGTGTCGCATGCCGGCGCGTCAGATTGGTTGTCGAACGTGGAAGTCAGTCCGGCGGGTTCGGCTGGCGCGTCCAACAGGCTGGCCTGGGCCGCCGGCGCGCTTGAAGTCTGATACGAAGGCGCGGCCGCGATTTCGTCGATTTGCAGTTCGGCCGTGGCTGAGGTGTCCACGTTGATGCCGATGGCGCGGCGTTCCTCGGGCGTGAGGAATTTGAGGCCCAACCAACGGAAGATGTAGTCGATGATGGATTTGGCCACGCGGATGTTGGGGTTGGTGGTAAAGCCCGAGGGTTCGAAGCGCACGTGCGCGAATTTATTGACCAGGATCTTGAGCGGCACGCCGTATTGCAGGCCGATGGACACGGACGTGGCGAACACGTCGAGCAGGCCGGACAGCACGCTGCCCTCCTTGGACATGGTCACGAAGATTTCGCCCGGCGTGCCGTCGTCGTACAGGCCAACCGTAATGAAGCCTTTGTGCGGACCGATTTGGAATTTATGGGTGATGGCGCGGCGTTCGTCCGGCATGCGGCGGCGGCGCGGCGTATAGGTCTGTGCGGCCGGCAGGATGACCGGGGCCGGTTGTTCGGCTTTGGCCGCTTGGACGGCCGGCTTCTCGTCTTTCTTGGTTTCGCCCACGTCCTTTTTGGTGGTCAAAGCCTGCGTGCGCTTGCTGCCGTCGCGGTAGATGGCCACGGCTGTAAGCCCCAAACGCCAACCCTCGATGTACACGCCCATGACGTCCTCGATCGTTGCCTCGTTGGGCAAGTTCACGGTTTTGGAAATGGCGCCCGAGAGAAAGGGTTGGACCGCTCCCATCATGCGCAGATGGCCGAGGTAGTGGATGGAACGCGTTCCGTTGGCCGCGCGGAAAGCGCAGTCGAAAACCGGCAAATGATCCTCCTGCAGGTGCGGCGCGCCTTCGATGGTGTCCTTTTTGTCGATCCATTCGATGATGTCGCGGATTTGCATTTCAGTGTAACCCAATTTGTGCAAAGCCTCGGGCACGGTGCGATTGACGATTTTGAGCATGCCGCCGCCCACCAGCCACTTGTATTTGACGAGCGCGATGTCCGGTTCGATGCCCGTGGTGTCGCAGTCCATGAGGAAGCCAATGGTGCCCGTGGGCGCCAAAACCGTAAGCTGGGCGTTGCGGTAACCCCATTTTTCGCCGCTCGCCACCGCGTCATCCCATGCCG
>JAKLEH010000051.1 GCA_022703155.1 Patescibacteria group bacterium
CGGCACGAACTTGCTGCGCTCCATGACCGCCACCAACGGTTCGCCGTCGTTCACGGATTGTATGGTGTCCAAAACCATCTTTTTCCACACGTAGTTTTCCATGACGCCGGCCGCCACCTCAAGCGATTGGGTGATGGTCATGCCGCCTTTCATGAGCGTGGCCATGGACTGGGTAAACCTGACCACATACATGTCGCCGATGAGTTGGCCCAAGATCGGCACGCGCAACAACAAACTGTCGAATTGGTAGCGGCCAGTGGGAGTTTTGCGCCAAAAATAAAACAATACCCCAAAAATCGCCAAACCGATCAGTATCAGCCACCAATAAGCCACCATAAAATCCGAAGCTCCGATCAGAAGTTTGGTGGGCAGCGGCAATTCGGCTCCGGCTTCAAGCAAGGTATTGGTCAATTTTGGCACTACGTACACCATCATGACGATACCCACGATGAACATGCTAGCCAGCACGAACAAGGGATACGTCATGGCGCCCTTGAGCTTGGAACGCGTGTCATAATCGCGCTCCTGCTGGTCGGCCAGGTAATTCATGACGTCGGCCAATTGCCCCGTGGTTTCGCCGGAACGGATCATGTTGGTGAAGAACGCGGAAAACACGTGCGGATACTTTTCCATGGCGTCGGAAAGGCGCGCGCCGCCCTCGACTTCGTTGGCCACGTCGGCCAAGATGCGCCGGAACACCGGATTTTTGGTTTGCCGCGCCAAATTGCGCACCGCGTCCACGACCGGCACCGAAGCCGAAATCATGACCGAGAGCATGCGGATGCCGCCCACCAACTCTTTGACCTTGACGCGGTTCATGATTGCCAAAAGCGAAGACGCGGCCGCGGATTCGGTTTGCGCTTGGATGCGCAAAACCTCGTATTGGCGCTCTTCGAGCGCCTGTTGCGCGTCTTCCAAAGTCGGGGCTTCTACGATGCCCGCTTGGATGCGTCCGTCTGGAATTCTGGCTTGGTAGCGGAACGAAGGCATACTAAGCCCTGCCCAATACCTCGTTGGCTTTATGCAATAAGTCCTGGGGCAAGGCGTGGGCTTTGATCAGGTAACCCACGGCGCCCAAGCTCGTGGCTTTGTCCACATCCTCCTTTTGGCCCAAATTAGATAGCACGACCACCGGAATGCCTTGCGTGGCCGGATCTTGTTTGAGCTTTTCCAACACTTCAAAACCGTCGATGCCGGGCAACAAAATGTCCAAAACGATAATCGAAGGCTTGTCGCGGCCGGCCATTTTTAGGCCGTCTTCGCCCGTGCCGACCAAATGCACGTCATAACTCGCCTCCTCGAACTTTTGGGCGTAAATGCGCGCCAAAAACGCATCGTCCTCGACCAATAACACGCTGGGTTTGTCCATATGACATCATTATATTTTTTAGGCAATCTGTCGGAAGTCATTTTTCAGGAAGTCAGAATTTCCGACTACCGATTCAATGACGTCCGACATCCGACTTTATGCGCTCATTCCTCCTCGCTCGCATCTTGCCCCAAACGCAACACCTCTTCCACGGTGGTCAAGCCTTCGGCCGCCTTGAGCACCAAATCCTGGCGCAACGTCATCATCTCTTGGCGATTGAATTCCTTGCGGAAGTCTTCGTGCGGAAAGCCCTGTTCGATGAGCTTTTGGGCTTGGTTCGTGAATTGGAACAGTTCGGCCACGGCCGTACGCCCCGCGTAACCCGACCCGCCGCATTTGGGGCAGCCTTTGCCGTGCATGAACGCGATCGGTTTGGTCAGGTCGATATGTTCCATGTATTTTTTCGGGATGCCGTTCAGCACCTTCATCATGTCCTGGCGCGTGTCGTCCGGAATCTCTTGCGGCTCTTTGCAATGGGCGCAGATTTTGCGCGCCAAACGTTGGGCCACGCCCAAGTTCAGCGTGGCGGCCAGCAAAAACGGCTGCACGCCCATGTCCACCATGCGCGGCACCAAACCGTAAACGTCGTTGGTGTGCAGGGTCGAGAAGATCAAGTGGCCGGTCAAAGACGCATGGATGGCCAATTCGCCGGTTTCGCGATCGCGGATTTCGCCGACCATGACCACGTTCGGGTCTTGGCGCAACAGGGCACGCAGGCCCGTGGCGAAACTGTAGTTGATTTCCGGACGGATTTGCGATTGGTTGACGCCGTTGATGTAGTATTCGACCGGATCTTCGAGCGTGGAGATGTTGACCCCGTCCGAATTCAGCTGCGTGAGCGCGGCGAACAAAGTTGTGGATTTGCCCGAACCGGTCGGGCCGGTGATGAGGAACAGCCCGTGCGGCTTTTTGATTTCCTGGTACATGATGTCGATGTACTGCTTGCGGAAACCCAATTGCTCGAGCGTGGGCGCGCCGGCCGTGGTGTCCAAAATGCGCATCACCACCTTCTCGTGGTCCACCACGGGCAAGGTCGAGATGCGGAAGTCGATTTTTTTGCCGTTTATCTCTTGCGTGATGCGGCCGTCTTGGGGCACGCGCGTTTCGTCCAACTTGAGGTTGGCCAAAACCTTAACGCGCGAAATCAAGGCCGGATGCACGTAAATGGGCAAACTCAACGACGTACGCAACACGCCGTCGATGCGGTAACGGATGCGCGATTCGTTCTCCACGGGCTCGATGTGGATGTCCGAAGCCCCGCCTTCCACGGCATGGCGCATGATGACGCTGAGCATGCGCGAAACGGGCGCGCCCTTGATGACCTCCTCGAGATTGCCGATCTCCCCTTCCTCTTCCTTGGATTTTTCGAATTTGCCCTTGGCCATTTCCAAAGACGTGGCCACTTCGGCCTGCAAACCCGCGCCTTTGGTGAATTTGCGCAGCTGCGACGCCGGCGCAGTCGCCAACTTGATGGACCAGTCGCGTTCGCCGGCCAAAAACTCCAACGCTTCCACGGCCCGATAGTCCTGCGGATCGCGCAACACGGCGCGTAAAACCTTGCCGTCAAAAGTCAGCGGCACGATCTGGTAGTTGTCGAGCGTGGTTTTGGGTATCAAGGAAACAACTTGCGGATCGGGCGTGAAATCGGTCAAATCCACAAATTCAATGCCCAAAACTTCGGCTTGCGCCTTGGCGAAATCAGCGTCGCCCACGTATTTTCCGCCCACCAACGCCTGTTCCAGCGTCTTGCCGCGTGTGGTCAAATCTTGTGCGATCTTCAACACTTTGTCCGTGATTTTTCCGCGGCTTTGCAACAAGGCTAAAATCTGGTCGTTCATAATTCGGTGGACGTGGCCAGGTTAA
>JAKLEH010000052.1 GCA_022703155.1 Patescibacteria group bacterium
GAGCGTAAACTTGAGACCCCGGAAAAACGGTTGGCCAAAATCCGCAAGGTTACGGCCGACGACATCCGCCGGGTAGCACGGACCGTGCTCAACCCGCAGCGCATGGTGGCCGCGGCCATCGGACCTCTGGGAAATTCCGCTAAATTCAAACGATTGATAAGTTGGAAGTAGGTATGAAAACCTTGATCATAGCCAATTGGAAGATGCATTACGGCCCCATCAAAGCCGGGGCGTGGATTCGTGCGTTCAGGCGCGAGCGTTTGCCCAAGGATGTGGATATCGCCGTAGCTGTGCCGCACGTGTCTTTGGCCGCGGCGCGCGCCTCTTTGGGCCGCGCTTCGATCCCAGCTTTGGCCGCCCAAAACAGTTTCTGGATCGATGACGGCGCTTATACGGGTGAAACTTCGCCTGCAATGCTGCTTGAATTCGGGGTCCAATATTGTTTGGTCGGACATAGCGAGCGCCGCAAGAACCTGGGCGAAACCGACGACATGGTGGCCAAGAAGGCCGCGGCTTTGCAAAAATCCGGCATCATTCCCGTGATTTGCGTGGGTGAGACCGAAGCCCAAAACAAGAAGGGCGAGACCAACAAAGTTTTGCGCCAGCAGGTTTCGGCCGCCATCGCAGACCTTAAGGACGGCGGCAAAGTGTCTTTTGTGTTCGCGTACGAACCCGTGTGGGCCATCGGTTCTGGCAAACCTTGCCCGGCGCAGCGCGCCAAAGAGGCGCACGAGACCATCCGTTCGGTCGTGGCCAAAAAGTTCGGCGCCGCGCACGCGCAAGAAACCATCATCCTGTACGGCGGTTCGGTGGACGCGCGCAACATCGGCGAATACGTGACTACCACGGGCGTTAACGGCGCTTTGGTCGGAGGGGCGTCGCTGGATCCGCGCGTATTCGGCTTGTTGTGCCGCGCGGCCATGCCCACCTGACATGCTAGTCGTTCTCACTTGGGTCGCTTTCGTTTTGGCCGCCTTGTGCCTGGGCGTGGCGGTTTTCATTTTGGCCAAACACGCGGCCGAAATCCGTTTGCTCAATCCGGATTCCATCCGCGAAGAACAGGAGCGCAAAAAGCGTGACGAACTGGTGCGCCAGCGTTTCGATCGCCTTCAGACCATCAAAACCGCGCCGCTCAAGGCCATCTACCAAAGGGCGATTTTCAGCGGCAAGACGGCTTTCCATGCCGGGTATCTAAAATTGGTGCACTTGAGCCGTTTTTACGAGCAGGCTAAGCGGCCGTTCGCGCGCGTGGCGCCAAGCGCGGCCGAACGCATCAAGTCCTTGCTCGACGAAGCCAGGAGCTTGGCGCGCGATTTGAAGTGGGCGGACGCGGAAAAGCGCTATCTCGAAGTTTTGCTCATGGATAACCGTAACGTGGATGCGTATAAAGGCATGGGCTACATCTACCTCAAGCAGAAGATGTATCCACAAGCCAAGGAAACCTACGAGTATCTGGTCAAAACCAAACAAGCCGACGACGTGTGCTATGCGGCCATGGCCGACATTTGCGAAAACGAGGGCGACGACGCGGCAGCCGAAGCCTGGAGGCTGCGGGCTGTGGAAGAACGTCCGCGTTTGGCCAACCGCCACGCCGAATTGGCCAAGTTTTACGCGGACCGCAACCAATGCACCAAGGCTTGGCCTTCGGCCAAAAGGGCCACGGATTTGGATCCCAAATCGGCCAAATACCAGGAACTGGCTTTGGAATGCCTGATTGAGAACGGGGACTGGCCAGAGGCCAAACGGCGCTACGACAAATTGCGTCTTTTGTCCGAGGATCAGCAGCGTTTGTTGAGGTTCAGGGAACGTATTGAAAAAATTAAACCGGTCGTGTAGACTGCGCCCATCGAAAGAATTGCGGATTCCAAATTACCAATTACCCACCTTGGTCCGAGCCTCGTAATTCGTAATTCCGAACCCGTAATTCGTAATTGTTTCATGCCGTTGTAGCTCAGCTGGTAGAGCATCTCCATGGTAAGGAGAAGGTCACCGGTTCAATCCCGGTCAACGGCTCCATGGAAAATAGTCTCTAGTTTCGAGTTTCGAGTTTCGAGTTCGGGTTCATGGTGCTTGTCTGCACCTAGGAACTCGAAACTCGAAACTCGAAACCGCGCTAGCGACATCCTGGGTGGATACCGAAGCGGTCAAACGGGACAGACTGTAAATCTGTTGGCCTTGCGCCTTCCCAGGTTCGAATCCTGGTCCACCCACCACACGAAAAACCGACGCGAGTCGGTTTTTTGAATGACCAATGACCAAAGGATGACTCAAGGAAGCTCCAATCACCAATAACCAATGACCAAATTCGGATTTCAGTTGTGGCCGTGGCGGTTGGTGCCGTCCGTGCGGGAATTGACCTTGAGCGATTCGTATTTGAATTCCACGGTTTTGGTCTTTTGCGCGACTCGTTCGAGCAGGCGGAGCGTTTCCTGGTATTCGGCCTCCTCGCCGGGGTCGCCAGTCGATTCATCGCCGGACTTCAACAATAGGCGCAACTCCTGCAACAGGCGTTCAGCCGTATCCAAATCGTCGTTGTCTATGGCGTGGTGGATTTGCCGTTTGAGCGCCAAGCGTTCACCGTCGGCTTCCGGCGTCTGTTTGTAGCCGTCTTGTCTTTCCATACCCCGTCATTTTATCACATCCGACGGTTGCGGACATATTGGCACTTTACGCAAGCGGCATGCGGGGGTATAACGGTCGGGCGATAATTTTTAAGATTCATAAAATTCATAAGATTCGTAAGATTGGGGGCGTCTTGAATTCTGAATTTAGAATTTTGAATCTTCATTATCCCAAATCTTAAGAATCTTACAAATCTTACAAATTTTACGAATTAAATATGCCCAACGCTTTCATCCAATCCATCATGGACCGGCTCGAAGCTTTGGAAAAATCCGGAGAATTCACCGCGGCCGAGATGTCGATCATCCGTTCGTACGCCAAAAACACTCGCCATACGCTCGAGGTGGAAGGGCAAAAGTATGAAGCTTGGCGCATCCTCCATAACGAGGCGTTGGGTCCGGGCAAAGGTGGCATTCGTTTCCATCCGGACGTGGTTGAGGACGAAGTCAAATCCTTGGCCTTGCTCATGAGCCTCA
>JAKLEH010000053.1 GCA_022703155.1 Patescibacteria group bacterium
ACATCCAACGCAACCTGCAAAACATCTGGCGCATCGTCAACGCCAGCGAATTGTCATCGTTTGAAGCCGTGTTCCCCATCATCATGTGGATCGTGACGTCCAACCTGCAGATGCTGAACAAAATGACTTTCAAAGTGCAGTTCATTCCCCCGGCGACCATTGTGGAAGACGCTTTTACCGCGTGCACCGACTGCCTCTTGGGCGCAACGTGCATCGTTAACATGGCGTGGTACGTGGCCATATCGGTAATCCTGGTCGCGCCGTACGTAATCTTGGGCTCAGCCATATTTACGGGCATGATCCAGTTGGGCGAATTCGCAAGCAGAGTCATGGAAGCGCTCACCAAGTTGTCCGGAGGCCTTTAGCAAGCGGATGCCCGCATATCATGATATAATGCCTCAGTATGATTACCCTTTCTGAAAACACTAAAAAAATCCTGTTTGGCGTATTTTTCGTGGCTTTCACCGTGGCCACCGGCTATGCGCTGTATTATTTTTTCTTCAGGACCGAAACCCCGGCCCCGACCGAAACCGTAACTCCCCAAGGGTACGAAGGCGAACTCGGCACGTCCGGACCAAGAACCCCCACCGAAGGCGAGACCGTGACCGAAACCGGAACTTTGCCCGAGGCTGGCGTCGTGCCCACGGGCGAAGCGACCGCGGAGGGCACGACGGGCGGCGGCACGGTAAACCTGTTGCGCGACGCGGTGACGCAAGCGGTCAGCCGTTCGCCTTCAGGCGATATGCGCTTTTACGACCCGGACACCGGACGCTTTTACCGCATGAGCCCCACGGGCGGCACGACGCAGCTTTCCGACAAGCAATTTTACAACCTCCAAAACATCACCTGGGGCAAATCCGGCGACCAAGCGATCCTGGAATTCCCCGACAACAGCAAGGTGTATTATGATTTCGAGGCCGATCGCCAATACAGCCTGCCCAGCCATTGGCAGGATTTCGATTTTTCGCCGAACGACGATACGGTGGTGGCCAAAAGCTTGGGCTTGGACCAAAACAACCGTTTTCTAATAACCAGCAACGCCGACGGCAACGAATCCACGGCGTTGTACCATTTGGGCGACAACGAAGCGCTTGTCACCCCCAGTTGGTCGCCGAACAACCAAGTCATCGGCTTTTCGCAAACCGGCACTCCCCAACCCGACGGTGCGGAACAGATTTTGCTGCTCGGCAAAAACCACGAGAACTTCAAAGCCTTAATCGTCGCCGGACACGGTTTCCAGCCCAATTGGTCGCCCACGGGTAAAAGCCTACTGTACAGCGTGTACCACGAACGCGACGAAAACAAACCCATGCTCTGGATATCCGACGCCATGGGCAACGACATCGGTCGGAACCGCAAAAAACTGAATCTGAACACCTGGGCCGACAAATGCGCGTGGAAAGACGAAAACAACCTGTATTGCGCCGTGCCCATGGATTTGCCGGCTGGCTCCGGGTTTAACGAAAGCTCCTTCACCACCGTTCCCGACGACATTTACCGCATCGACCTCAAGACCGGGGTGGCTAAAAAAATATCGGATTCCACCCAAAACCTGCCCGTGATTAATCCGACCTTCAATAAAGACAAAACCCAGTTGGTCTTTACCGACGGCAGCACGGGCAAGCTTTACAGCTATAAACTCAAAGACTGAGCTATGCGACCGCCCTTTACCGCACGCAATTTGTCGTTGGCCATCCTGACTTTAGCCATTCTGTTTTTGGTCGGCGCCAACATCCACAAATGGTACCGCAACCAGAAAGATTTTTACGCGGCCGGTTCCCCGCCCAAGGACATTTTAAAAAGGGTCGAACCTAAAAAAGTCCCTTACGGCAACATCAAACCGCCCGCCATCAATTCCAATGACGTCTTTTTGGTAGGATCGGCCACTTCGTCGTATTACGGCGTAATCGTTTTTGGGGATTATGCGGATGCGTCCTCGGCCAAAACTTATAAAGACGCGGAGATGGCGACCAAGGCGTTTAAGGGTAAAATCCGTTTGGCCTGGCGACAATTGCCGGCCAAAGCCGACGACGGCGAGGTTTCCTTCGAAGCGGCGGTGCTCTCCGAATGCTCCAAGCTGCTGAATCCCCAATGGCCGGCGCACAAAGCCTTGATGGACGCGTCAGAACAGCGCCTTACCAATTCAAAAATCGACGACATCGCCGACAACCTTGATCCGTCTGGCATGCTGGCCTTATGCCAAGACAACAAAGATTTGCGCGCCAGCGTCCGCCAAAACGTCGAACGTTACCGCGGCGACGGCATCGATATCGCCCCCTTCGTCTTCGTCGGCACGCAAGCATTCCCGGCCACCAAAGCGAACTCTCCTGAATTGTTGCAAGCCATCAGGCAGTTGGTGAAAAAGTGACGAAAAAATGAACCCGAGAGCCACCCACGTAAATTTACCATTGATTTTTGCGGCAACCGCTGCTTTGGCTTTTATTTTGCCGTTCACGGCCCAAGCGGCGACTTGTTGCCGGTGCCAACACCCCAAACTCACGGGCGGCGATATCTGCATCACGGACCAAACCCTAGATTGCGGCAGTTTGACGAACTCCCCTAACGCGGACCTCAAAGGCGCGAGTTGCGTCGAAGATAAAGCCATAGCCCACTGCGCCAGAATACCCAAAGGCGTCTGCCTAAACGAGCCGGCCAAGCCCTTGGACTTTCGATTGAATTCCGTCGCGAAACCTTCGGACACCGCGCCGCCCGCCACGCCCGTTGACAATGCGGTCAATTTTTCTTTCGACGTG
>JAKLEH010000054.1 GCA_022703155.1 Patescibacteria group bacterium
GCGCGATGTCCGGTTCGATGCCCGTGGTGTCGCAGTCCATGAGGAAGCCAATGGTGCCCGTGGGCGCCAAAACCGTAAGCTGGGCGTTGCGGTAACCCCATTTTTCGCCGCTCGCCACCGCGTCATACCATGCCGTGCGCGCGCGGTCCAAAACATGCGCCGGCACACCCGTGCCGTCGATGGCGTAAGCCGCGGTCTGGTGCTTGCGCATTACGCGCATCATGGGTTCGCGGTTGGCTGCGAAACCGTCGAACGTGCCCACCTTCTCCGCGATGCGGGCCGATTGTTCGTAGCCCACGCCGGTCATGATGGACGTGATGGCCGCGGCCACGTTGCGGCCTTGGTCAGAGTCGTACGGCAAGCCCATGCTCATGAGCAAAGCGCCCAGATTGGCGTAGCCCAAACCGAGCGGCCGGAATTGGTGCGAGTTGTATTCGATGGCCGGCGTGGGGTAAGAGGAAGAACCCACGATTATCTCTTGCGCCGTGGCCATGATGCGACACGCGTGTTCGAAAGCCTCGACGTCGAATTGGCCGTCCGGCGTGCGGCAGGCCATGAGGTTGACCGACGCCAGGTTGCACGCCGAATCGTTCAGGAACATGTATTCGGAGCAGGGGTTGGAGGCGTTGATGCGGTCAGTGTTGGGACAGGTATGCCAATCGTTAATTGTGGTGTCGTATTGCATGCCCGGGTCGCCGCATTGCCAAGCCGCGTCCGAGATTTGGCGCATGAGCTCGCGTGCGCGGTATTTTTGGCAGGGCTCGCCGTTGGTCACGTATTTGGTCCAAAAATCAGCGTCTTGGTCCACCGCCTGCATGAAAGCGTCGGTCACGCGCACGCTGTTGTTGGCGTTTTGGAAAAAGATGGACGCGTAGGCTTCGCCGTTCATGGAGCCGTCATAGCCCGCATCGATGAGCGTGTGCGCCTTCTTTTCCTCTTTGGCCTTGCACCAAGTGAATTCCTCGACGTCCGGATGGTCAACGTTCAAAATCACCATTTTGGCCGCACGGCGCGTCTTGCCGCCGCTCTTGATGACGCCGGCGAACGCGTCGTAACCGCGCATGAACGAAACCGGGCCCGAGGATTTGCCGGACGAGGCGGCCAGGCTCTCTTTGGAAGAGCGCAAGGTCGACAGGTTGGAACCCGTGCCCGAGCCGTATTTGAATAACATGCCCTCGGTTACGGCCAATTGCAGGATCGACCGCATGTCGTCCTGCACCGAGTTGATGAAACAGGCCGAGCATTGGGGGTTGGGGTTGACGCCCACGTTGAACCAGACCGGCGAGTTGAAGGCCGCGCGTTGATTGATCAGGATGGAAGTGAGTTCGGCTTCGAACGTGTCCGCGTCGCGCTCGCTGAAATAATAGCCCGTATGCCGCCCCCAATCCGTGATGGTTTTGGCCACGCGGTCCACGACTTGGCGCATGGAGGATTCGCGTTCGGGCGTGCCCAACCGGCCGCGGAAATATTTGGACACAATGATATTGGTGGCGGTTTGGCTGTAGCTCTTGGGCACTTCCACGCCTTTTTGTTCGAACACCACCTGGCCTTTTTCGTTGGTGATGGTGGCGTCGCGCCTGTCCCACTCGATTTCGTCGTAAGGGTGCACGCTTTCGGTCGTGAAATGGCGGCGGACTTTGAGGCCGTAGCCGTAAACCGGTTCGTCGCGGCGTTCGGCCAATTGTAGACGGTACAGCAGGTAGGCGCGGGCTACGTTGACGTAATTGGCTTCTATCAGAGCCGCGGCCACGGTTTCGCGTACGTCTTCTGTGGCGGGCACGCTATGGCCGTCAAAACGCCGGTTAAGGCGGTGCAAGACCATGTCCGTGAGGCGTTGGATGTTGCGTTCCTCCTTTTCACCCTTGAACCCGGCCGACGCGAAAGCCGCGCGCAACGATTTGCGGATCTTTTCCGGCTGGAACGAGTCCATGCGGCCGTCGCGACGGCGGATTGATTTTAACGATTTCACGTGGGCGACCAAAACGTCCGTATCCAGATTCTCCAGCGACTTTTCTGCCGCGTTTTTGGACGTTGCTCCAAAATTGGCCTGTGGGCTCATAGGGTGGCTTGCCCATTCAAGTCCGGACTCGTCGTCTGGACCGTGTCGGGCGGGGTTAAAGGTTTTATTTTTTGTCTCCCCGGCCCAATTTTTTGGGTTAGGGTTCGACCACACCTATTTCGGATCAACGCAAGCGCAAAATTTTGTGCGCAAGTTTTTGGTCCGAGCGCGTTTTAGGTGTTGGGGATTTTTCCCCGACGGGATTGTGGACCCGGCGCGTCTTCAGTGCAAGGCCGAAATTTCGGCTCTTAAACCGCAGAATGCATGCGTCCCAAAATTTTTAGGTTCGGCGAGACAAGTTGGCCACAAGATGTTGTGGTCAGAAAACGATTATACCACAAGATGTTGTGGAAGACGCCAGCGGTCACTTTGGGGATAACTTTTTGTCATTGCGAGTCCCGACCAGAAAGGACGGGACGTGGCAATCTATGGATTGCTTCGCAGAGCCTCGCAATGACAATTTACA
>JAKLEH010000055.1 GCA_022703155.1 Patescibacteria group bacterium
TCAAATTGGAGATCCTGCGCTCCATGATGTTGGGCGTGGACGTCATCGTCATCGACCCGGAAAAGGAATACAAAAACCTGTCCGACGCCGTGGCCGGCACGTTCATCAACATCTCCCTGTCGTCCGAATCCAAAATCAACCCGTTCGATTTGCCGCGGCCCATGGAAGGCGAAGTGTCGGTCGAAGACATCATCCGCAGCGCGGTCATCACGCTCAAAGGCCTGTTGCGCCTCATGCTCGGCAAGGTGACCGTGGCCGAAGATTCGATTTTGGACCGTGCGCTCCTGGAGACGTTCGCCAAAAAAGACATCGTGCCCGGCGCCGACCTTTCGGCCGTGGAGCCGCCCATCCTGCAGGACTTCCAGGACATTTTGGAGGGCATGGAAGGCACCGAAGATCTGGTCATCCGCCTCAAGAAGTACACCGAAGGCACGTTCTCGGGCCTCTTGAATTCGCCGACCACGGTGCGCATGAACAACCAGTTGGTCGTGTTCTCGGTCCGCGACTTGGAAGACGAATTGCGCCCCATCGGCATCTACACCATCGTCAATTTCATCTGGAATACGGTGCGCAGCGAACGCAAGAAGCGCATCCTGATCGTGGACGAAGCCTGGTGGCTCATGCAATACGAGGATTCGGCCAAGTTCATGCATGCGCTGGTCAAGCGCTGCCGCAAATACTACCTGGGCGTCACCACCATCACGCAGGACGTGAACGACTTTTTGACTTCGCCCTACGGCCAAGCCATCGTGACCAACTCGTCCATGCAACTCCTGCTGAAGCAAAGTCCGGCGGCCATCGATTTGGTGGCGCGCGTGTTCTTGCTCACCCAATCGGAAAAATACCTGCTCTTGGAATCCGGCCCGGGCGAAGGCATTTTCTTCGCGGGCGCCAAACACGCGGCCATCCAGGTCGTGCGCTCGTACGGCGAACACACCATCGTCACCACCAACCCGCAGGAACTGGTAAAAATCGAACAAGAGAAGGCCGCGTTCGCCAAAGGGGAGGGATAACGGATTCGAAACTACAAACCTCCAAACAGCAAACAGCAAGAGGGGAATGAACGATCGAAAAATTACATAACCAATCCATCCCTTCCGTTTACCCGCTACTTCCTACCGTCTACCAGCCACCGTCTACAATATGAACCTATTCCAACGGCGCAATATCGCCATCCTGCTCATCATCCTCGGGCTCATCGCTTTGGGCTTCGGTTTGTGGTTGCTCATCAGCATGTTCTTGCCGCAGAACCAAAACGGCTCAAACATGAATCTGCCCGGAGCCGGCACCGACCTTTCGGTCACGCCCGGCAACCGCCAAGCGCCGCGCACGATTTCCGCGCCGGTGGTGGTGCAGGGCACAAGCACGCCAGAGACGGCGCCGGTCAAATCGTCTGACGTGCGCGACGCCATCAACTTGGCCACGGACGTGGTGGCGCGCATGGGTTCGGGTTCCAGCCAATCCGGATTTTTGGGTTATGACGACGTGATGCTATCGGGCACGGCGCGCTTCCAGGATTTTGCCAAACAACAACGCCAAGCCCTGCAAACCGCGCATCCGGCCACGGGCGCGACGTATGGCGTGACTAAGCGCGTGGTGTCCAACAAGGTCGTATCCGGAGACGAAGG
>JAKLEH010000006.1 GCA_022703155.1 Patescibacteria group bacterium
AGAATACGGAGCCGGTCAGGCGCGCCACGCCTTCGGCCGCGTCGTTATGCAGGATGGCCACGGCGAACGGCGATATGGCGCCCAAAAACAGACTGGGCAGGAAAAACAAAACCACGGACGCGACCAAGGGGCCCGAGGTCAAGGAAAAACGCGGCGCCAGGACCGGCAAGGCCCACGTCTGGATGAATTCGATGGACAATACGGACAGGCCGGCCGCCAGCACCAAACCGCAAATCCACGCGGCCGTGCCGTGTTTGTCGGCCAATCGCCCGCCCAAGTAGTAACCCAAACTTAAAGCGCCCAAAACCGTGCCGATGACGCTGGAGGCCGTAAAAATCGTATTGCCGAAAAACGGGGACAGTACGCGCAAAGCCACGACTTCGACGACCAAAGAACACGCGCCGGTAAAGAAAACCAGGGCGAGAATCAGGATTTTTTTGGTGCTTCTTTGCATAATTTTTATGAATGGCCAAATTCTAAATCGCAAGTTCCAAAGAAATTCTTCTCAAAGATTTTCTAAAACCCAAATTTGGAACTTGATCTCTCGTCCTCAATCCTTAATCTTTAGCCTTTAGTTTTTAGTCTTTGTTCCTTCTCTTCATTGCGTTTCCCGCCCACCATGAAGCCAAAAGCGTGAGCGAAGCCAGCGCCAGAACCAGAAAGATTTTGCCTTGGGTCTGCAAAAACAGGGCCGAAACGCCGGCCGCGGCGCACGTGAGCCACAAGGCCCATACCACTTTGCCGTGCGGCAACCCCGCGCCCAACAGCCTGAAGTGCAAATGCGTATCCTTGTCGCCCGCATACCATTTGTGGCCCGAGAGGACGCGCCGCAAAACCACAAAGCCCACATCGAACAGCGGCACGGCCAAAACCGCAAGCGCGATGGCGATTTTGGCGCTCGAAACGACGGACAAAAAACCCAGGCAAAAACCGGCCACGGTGGAACCGCCTTCGCCCAAAAACTGTTTGGCCGGATGCATGTTGCGCGGCAAAAAGCCCAAAAACGAACCGACCATGGCTGAAGCGAGCAAAACGCTGGACGGTTGGTAGTAGGCTGGCATGGCAGAAAGCGCACCCACCATGCTGGCGCCGATGACCGTGATGCCCGACACCAAACCATCCAAACCGTCAGAAATTTTTGTGGCGTAAACGGCCACCAATATCCACACGAAGGTCAAAGCGTCGCTCGGCAACACCAATTTCCAAAACCCGACTGGGCGCCAGGTCCACCAATCCAAAAACCAAGCTTGAGCGGTTCCTGGATGCGTTATGTGGCCGATGGTCGTACCCGTGGCCACGACGATCATGGCCGCTATAATCGGAAAAACCAAACTCTGCCATGGCTTAAGATCGTATTTGTCATCAAGCATGCCGCCGGCCGTCAGAACGGCTAAACCACATAAAAATCCCACCAACTGCCACACGGTCACGCGGCTCGAGACCAACAATCCGGACGAAGCCATGGCAAGAACCAGAATAGCCAAAGTAATGGCAATGCCCGTCCCTCCCCACAACGGAATGGGCTTATCGTGGATTTTCCTTGCGCCGCGCGGAATATCCAAAGCCTTGTATTGAATGGCCAAAGAATAGCTTATCAACGAAAAAACATACGATAAAACCGCGCCAACAACAATTGTCGGCACGGCGCAAATGGCCAACAGCCCAAGCGTCATAATCAACCCAAAGTATCAGGTGCGGGCTCTACGCTCAAGGAGCCGTCTGCGTTAAGCACTATGGTGTCGTGGCGTTGGACGCTTTTGCGCAACAACATGTCGGCCAAGTTGGTTTCCAAACGGTCCTGCAACACGCGACGCAAGGGCCGGGCGCCGAACAGCGGATCGAAACCCGCGTCGGCCAAAGCTTCCACGGCAACGTCGTCGGCGCGGAAATAAATGCCTTTGTCCTCCAGCATTTTGGCCGTTTTGTTGACCAGTAGCCAAGCGATTTGCACCACTTCGTCGCGGGTCAACGGCTTGAACACAATCACCCCGTCGAAACGGTTCAGGAACTCGGGACGGAAGATGCCTTTGAGTTCGCGTTCGAGCAAAGCCGTCTTGATGCGCTCCATGCTTTGGCCTTCGGACACCGCGTTTTGGATGAAACCCGTGCCCGCGTTTGAGGTCATGATCACGATGGTGTTGGTGAAGTCGATGGTGCGGCCCACGCCGTCGGTCAGGCGGCCGTCGTCCATGACCTGCAGGAACAGGGTCAAAATGTCCGGATGGGCTTTTTCGATTTCGTCGCACAACACTATGGTGAACGGTTTTTTGCGCACGGCTTCGGTCAACAAACCGCCGCGTTCGTCGCCCGGATGCCCGATCATGCGCGCGATCGAGCTCTTGTCCTGGTATTCGGACATGTCCAAACGCACCATGGCCGCGTCGTCTCCAAAATATTGTTCAGCCAAGGTTTTGGCCATCTCGGTTTTGCCTACGCCCGTGGGTCCCAGGAACAAGAAGTTGGCGATGGGCCTTTTGCCCTCGCGCAATTCGGCGCGGGCGCGGCGGATGGCGCGCGACACCGCGACCACGGCTTCGTCCTGCCCCACCACGCGGCCATGCATGCGTGTTTCCAGGTTCAAAAGCTTTTCCGATTCTTCGGACGATACCATCTCCACCGGGATGTTGGTCTTGTCGTGCACGATTTTGGCCACGTCGTCCGCGCTTACGAAGGTGCCTTCGCCGCGCTGTTTGCGCGCCAAAACCGCCGCTTCCCTCATGACCATGAGCGCATTTTGCGGCGCGGCCGTGTCATGCAAGTAACGCGTGGCCAATTGAGTTGCTTTTTCGATAGACGCGTACGAGAGGAACACGCGGTTTTGGTATTCGATGGACGCGGCTTTGGCCATTAGCACATGGACCGTCTGTTCCGCGTCGGCTTCCTTGACTTCGACTTTGATGAGTTTTTTGCCTAAACTGCGGCGCTCGAGATACTGCGACCAAGCTTGGGGCGTGGTCGTGGCCACAACCAGGCAATAACCTTTGTCCAATTCGCTGGCCAAAGTTTCGGCCAAATCCATGGGACCGGAACCGCTGCCCACCAACGCCTCAATGCCGTATAGCGCCAATACTATGTTGCCCGAAACGCCGACTTCTTGAAGCATGGCCAGCAAACGCTCGGCCGCCAAACCCATATCGCCTGCGGCCACTACTTGCGCCAAATTCACGGACACCAGGCGCTTGTCGAACAAAATCGGCGGCACGTCCTCTTCCACCATGCGGCGCGCCAGCTCCTCGAGCACGGCCTCTTTGCCCGCGCCCGCCTCCCCCACCAAAACCACGGAACGCAATCCGCCTTCGAGCGCGCGCATGAGCTCGTCCATGACCTTTTCGTTGCCGATCATGGGCATGAGATAGCCGTTGCGCGCCATGAGCGTCAGGTCTTGGCTGAACCTGTCCAATAACGACGTTTGGACCGCGGTCATGGAACGGTTCATTACGGTCTTGGGTTTTAGCCGCGCCAAAGCCACGAAGCGCTCGTGGTCTTCCTTGAGTTTTTCCTGAAGCAGCACCCATTCGGCCACGTGCAGCACGTGCGCGGCCTGGAAACCCAATTTGTCCAACAGATCCTGCATCTTTTGGCTCTCTAAAAACGCTTGCACGAAAATTTCCATGGCCGTCACGTGTTTGCGGTGCGCTTCGTCGGCCAAAGCGAAAGACGCGGCCAAGGCGCGCTTGGCTTCGCGGGAAAACGTGATGGGCGGTTTGCCGGCCGGCGCCAACAACAACAGGCGCACCAAATCGCTCTTGACGCTTTCGAACCGCATGCCCAACCGCGCCATGAACAATCCGCCCGAACGTCCGGAAAGCGCGGCCGCGAACAGCAAATCGGGCGTGATTTCGATGCGGCCCAACTCTTTGGCCAACAAATAGGCGGCCTCAACCGTCTCCATGGCTTCGACCGAAAAATACGGCGCCACGTCCAAGGCCACGTTGGCCGGGCTGGGTTTCTTGTTTTCGTCTTTGCGCAACCAATGCGGCAAATATTTGGCCTGGCCCGTGAATTCGCTCAAGCGAAAAATGAAAAACGCGGCCAAGACGACGCCTAGGTAAAACACGGTCACGAACCAATGCCCGATCGTCCAAAATTCCACGGTCTGTACGGCTTCGAGGCTGTAATGGTTGACTACGTTCCACAAAAATACGGCCAAACACGCGATGATGCCGACCATGACCAACAGATGCAAGGCGGCGTTGATTTTGATGCGCAATTTGCGGATGGCGATGGTGAAGTCGTCGACCAACGTGTTCCAGACCAAAAAACCGTCGCTTGTGGGTATGCCCACGCCCGCGCCATGGCACATGTGGCACGAGGCCGAGGCCCGCGAATCCGCGCCGCACGCCGAACACACCACGGCTTCCGGAACTTGCGGCAAACTTGAAGCGTTGGGCATACGTCAACGGAGCGTGGGCACTTGCTGCACGAAAGTGCCGTAAATTATGTTTTGCAACGCCAACACCAAAGCCAAAGGCGGCACCACGCACCAGCAAACGACCAAAAACGCGTAAGCCAAGCCCTCGAGAACCAAGCCGAGGGAACGGCCTATGATGACCACGAAACGCATCCAAATGCTGACCAACCTGCCGCCCCAATCGTATTGCGCGTACATGGGTACGAAAAAATTCCTGACCCATAAGCCGATGGCGTATTGTCGCCGACGGTAGTTTATGCCCTCCACGCACCACACGATCATGTTCTTGAGTCCCGTGGTGTACCACCATACCGGAAACCACACCACGCTGCCGATCAAATCGACGAACACCAACCGCGCGAGCGCCCCCGTGCGCTGCATCATATGTAGATTAAGTATAGCAGACATGGAACGCAGTCGGAAGTCGGATGTCGTTTTTCAGGAAGTCGAAATGATTCGACTACCGATTTGATGACCTCCGACTTCCGATCTGATTTTTGCGCGCATAAAAAACTCCCCCGAAAACGCGCATCGGGGGAATTCGCGAACTTGTTTGATTTTTTTGTATTTTATATTTTTTGTTTTTTCCGTGTCCGCGCCAATGGTCTGGGCGCGGATTAGCGGCGTGCGTAAGCGTATGCGGCCGGACTCACGAATTGGGGTTTATCCATGGGGACCAAGCCCAATTCCTGGGCCCGATTGGTCATTTTTTGCAACGATTCAGACCGCGCGACCGCGTCTTCCTGTTCGTTGATGTCGCGCTGCAGCTGTTCCACTTGGCGTTCCAGAGTCTGCAACCTGTCGCTGCGCGGCGCGGCTTGCGTGACTTGCGTGACGTACAGGCCGGCTAAAGCCAGCCACACCACGCACGAAACCAAACTCCAAGCTACGATGCCTTGCGGGATCTGTCTTCCAATCGGCCCTTTGAAGCCGAAGCGTGCATGGGGACGTGTCATGGCGAGCGCGTAGAGACGCGACATATTTATTTGCTTGGTTTTGGTCATTAATCCCGCACGATTTTAGTGCGGAACCGCTTAACGTCGATTGGCCGTTAGGCGTTTTTTGTTGCGATGCGCAGCTTGGCGCTGCGGGCGCGGGGATTGATGGCGACTTCCTCCGCGCCTGGCACAATGGGTTTTTTGCTGACCGTTGCGTTTGGGTATTGTTTGAATGTTTGTTTGACGATGCGGTCTTCGAGCGAATGGAACGAGACGACCGCGATGTTTCCGCCCGGAGCCAGTACGTCCCAGGCGTCGCGCAGGGCGATTTTCAGGTTGGCCAATTCGTCGTTAACCGCGATACGCAGAGCTTGGAAGGTTTTGGTCGCGGGGTGGATTCGGGTTTTGGCACGGATGCCGGACGGAACCGACCCCGCGACAACCTCAGATAAATCCATGGTGCTGCGTATGGGTTGAATGCGTCGCCGTTTCACGATGGCGTTCGCGATACGGGCCGCAAAGCGTTCTTCGCCATAGGTCCGGAGCAAATCCACGAGTTCGCGTTCATTCCACCTGTTCACGATGTCTTCGGCAGTCAAGCCGTCTTCGTTGGCTTGGGGCCCGAGCCGCATGTCGAGCGGCCCGTCAATTTGGAACGACAGCCCTTTGGACGGGTCTGCAAGTTCGTCGGACGAAAGCCCGAGGTCGAACACGATGCCGTCACAGGGCGCGAAATCGTTGTCTTGCGCCACTGACCGTAGGTTTTTAAAGTTGGTTTCAACTAACGTCCACCGGTGCCCGTAGAGTTTTTGCCGTTCGCGCGCGCGGTCCAGAGCGTGTGGGTCCAGGTCCAATGAGAGTACCCGACCGTCGGGAGACGATCCTTCGAGGAGCGCTTCCGAGTACGTCGCCCCGCCCAAGGTGGCGTCGATATAACGTCCTCCGGGGCGCGGTTTGATGGCGTCGATGGTCTCATGGTCCATGACGGCCACGTGCGAGCTGGTTAGGTTGCTCATAGTCCTGCGGGGCCGAGCCGTTCGGCGATCTGGTCGCCTGCGGCTTCGGTCCTGGTCACATAATCTTGCCAAGCGTCTTCATCCCAAATTTCTAGCCGATCGTACAATCCAGATATCACCGTCCTTTTTTGGAGATTGGCGTATGTGCGCAAATACTCCGGGACGGTTATGCGTCCAGATCTGTCGATCGTGACTTCCATGGCGCCGGCGAGCATGAGACGGGCGAACGCGCGGGTATCCGCTTGTGAAAGCGGCAAGGCGGCAATCTTGGCCGCCAAGGACTTCCACTGTTCCTTTGGGTAAAGGAAAAGCGTATGGTCAAGCCCGCGCGTCACCACTGCTCCTTCTTGCAACGCGGTGCGATAGCCAATCGGTATGGACAGCCGCCCCTTATCGTCCAATGTATAGTGATATTCACCTAGAAACATATAGATGAACCCCCTGTCCGAATTTATGTTTTGGTATTTGGGTTCATCCCAGCATTCCGCGCGAAACGGAATAAAAAACGTGGGACAGCTGCCGCAAAATCGGTATCACGGCAAACTTCTCTTCCCACTAATCCCCACTTAACCCCATTCTATGCCACATTCACCCTCAGGTCAACTCTCTCCCCCACTTCAAACCACATCACAACCCAGCCAAATTGACGTTCTATTTTTGTTTCAATGTGTATAAACATAAGTCGTTAATCATGACTCAAAGGTTGATTTTGACCAACGACCACAGACTTTCGACTTCCGACCATCGACCGTCGATCATCGACTAAAACAATGAAAAAAGCCCCTTTCGAGGCTCGTTGAGAGTAACGACCGTAATCAGCGGCCGTAATGTTCGCGTTGGGCAACGGAAGCGGTGCGCAGCGCCTGTTCGTCCGGCTGAGTCAAGTAGCGAATCGGGTCGGTCCCCGGGCCAACTTCATGCCAGGCCATGTCCTGCGCCTGACCGCACTTCGCGTCATTCGACGTATCAAACGCCTGTGCGCTCTCTTTCCTGGCCCGCTCGAGCCTCATCTGGAACTCACCGTAGACCTCGGTGCCGTCAGCCTTGGGGTCAAGTCCCCTGGCCTTGCATACATGATCGAGCATTTCCCCGGCTTTTTGGGACATGCCCATCTCTTCGCAGATGCTGGCCACGGCCTGCTTGACCGTCATCTTAATTTTGGTCATTTTTTCTCCCGCTCTTTTCGGCTATGTCGCGAAACGTGAAAAAGGGCAATGGTGTTTTATACACCGTCTCAACGTTTCTGTCAAGCGTCGCATGACAAAAAAACGACGGGAATCCGTCGTTAAGTGCTGAGCAGGGTCTTGGGCGCGATGGCTTCGCGGTATTGTTGGGGACAGGTCACCAGGCTGCGCGCCACCACCGTGGCGTTAGGACACATGGCGAAAAGCACACGCAACCTTTCCTCCATGCAATACGAGTAGCGGTAAATGGCCATGAGCCGCCTGAGTTGTGCGGCTTGTTCGCGAGACGCGGGTTCGAAGAGGCCGAAGCGGTCTTCGCTCATGCGCACCTTGGCCGCCAAACGCTCCAAGGCGTCTGCCGCCAACGGCAACTCTTCGGAGACTTCCTGGGCCATCTTCAGCCGGTCCGAACCGTGGTCGCGCGCGATGCGCGCGCATGTCCGTGCCCCTGGGCAGGAGCAGCAGACGATGTTCGGATTCCAGCATGAGGTAGCGGTCGAAGTACCGGCGCAGGACCACGGACAACGGGAAGTTGTGCTTGATTGCGATGAAGTCCAGACTCTTGTCCTCGATGGCCGCTTCGCCGATGGCGCGCCTGTGCTTGGCCGCCGCGTCCACCCCGCGCCTGATGAACGGCCCTGGCAGGGGCAGGCGCAAATAATCGTCGGCCTTTTCCAAGCCTTTTTTGTGCGTCAAGTGAACAAGTTAGCGCTGCGCGTCTTCGTATGCGAGCCAGCGCAACTTCATGTTCTTGGGCGGCGGTCGCCTAGCGTGACTCGGGACAAGAAGAACTGTACGCTATCGTCCGCGCCACCGGAATCGATTTCGAACCGGTGGCTGGTGAAGGCCGGCCTGTATCCGGTTTCGTTGATGATCGCGGCAGCGGCCGAATCCTGAGGAGTGAAATCTTTCAACTCCGGCATTTCCGGCAACCGATGGACGGGCGGTTCGCCAGGTACGGGTTTTGGCGTTACCTGCAATAAAAAACCCGTCTTGTCAAGGCGGGGGCTGCGCGTCCGATAGTCGGACGGTCCGATTGTCGGAAGGTTTCCGCGTGTCGGATTATCGGACATCTCGGGCTATCGGACCTTGACCTCAAAGCACGAACATCAGCACCGCGCATGTACCCGTGGCGACCAAAGTGAACCAACCCAAAGAGTTGGAGAGCCAGCCGTTTTTCCACTTGCCCATGGCCTTCTTGTCGTTGGCTATCTTAAGGATGACGGCAATGAGCGGCGGCGTGGCCAAACCGTTGAGCACGGCCGCGTAAATCAAAGCTTGGATGGGATTGATGCCCACGAAGTTAATGCCCAAACCCACCAACGTGGAAACCGTTATGACGCCGTAAAAACCGTGCGCCTCCCTGAACTTTTTATACAGACCGTTTTTCCAACCGAAGGCTTCGGCCATGGCGTAAGAGGCGGACGCCGAGAGCACGGGCACGGCCATCAACCCAACGCCGATGACGCCGACCGCAAACACCAATGATGCGAAGCGTCCGGCCAACGGCGCCAACGCTTGGGCCGCTTGAGCCGAACTCTGTATGTCGTTGATGCCGTTCTTGAAAAAAACGCTTGCGGCCGTGGCCACGATGCAGAACATGATGATTTGTGAGAAGAGCATGCCCAAAAACGTGTCCTGGCGCATATCGCCGACTTCGGCGCGGCTCGCCCCGCGGCGCGACGCGACCGTGGTCTTGCCGTCGGCGATCTCCTCTTCCACCTCTTCGTCCGACTGCCAGACGAACAAATACGGGGAAATGGTCGTGCCCAACAGCGCCACCAGCATCATGATGAAGTCTCGGTTGAATTGAAAACTCGGGACCAGCAAATCGTTCAACAACAGGCGCCAATTGTCCGTGACGATGACCAGCGTTATGGCATAACCGAACAGGGCCAAAGCGAACCACTTGAGGATTTTGGCGTAAGTCTTGTAGGTCACGAAAATCTCCAACACCAAAATGAACACCGTGAACAGCAAAGCCATGACCGTGAACGGAATCTGGGGCACGAGCAGCCGCATGGCGTCGGACATGGCGCCCAAATCAGCACCGATGTTGATGGTGTTTGCCAGTACGATCAACGATACGAACAGGAACAGCACCCATTTGGGCAAGCGTTTGCGGATAGTGGCCGTCAAACCTTGTCCGGTCACCAAACCGATGCGCCCCACCATCTCCTGGACGGCCGTCATCATGGGCAGCATGAACAGCGTGGTCCACAACAATCCGTAACCAAAAACCGCCCCGGTTTGGGTGTACGTCGCGATGCCCGACGGGTCGTCATCCGAAGCGCCGGTGACGAAACCCGGCCCGAATTTTTTCAACAACGTATTCAAAAACCGCATAACCTAACGCCACACCAAGCCCAGCAACGCCACGATGGCGATAGCCGACCAGATGCCGTTCAACACCGCGGGTTGGTATGTTCGTTTATAAGCGGAAATGGCGACCAAACCCAACGCCCCGGTCAGGTTAAGCGCCTGGTACGCCCAAGTGTCGACCGACAGGATTTTAAAACTGGACAATGCATACGCGCCCACGATGGCGACCGTTCCGTACCAACCGAAAATCTCCAACGCCAAATCCAGTTTCCCGTTTCTTGTTTTTCTCCCCTCCTTTTTCATGCAAACATTATACCACGAATCCCTCAACCCCTCGACCTTGGCCGTCGACCGTCGACTAACCCCTCAGATACGCCTCGGCTTCGTCCAAAATATCTTTCATGTCGTCGTAAACCAACCGTCCCTTGGCTTCGTCGAGAGTCAACCATTCGCAGGCGCGGATGTCATCCATATTGGGCGCAAGCGTCCCGCCCATGGGTTTGGCCAAAAAGAAAACCACGGTCTTCATGACGCCGGACTTGGGCGAATAACGCGCTTCGGCACGGAACTCACCCATGAATTCGACGTCCAAACCCGTCTCCTTTTTGATTTCGCGCGCCGCCGTGACCTTTTCGTTTTCATCCTCGTCCACACGCCCCTTGGGCAACGACCAATGGCCCGCGCTTTGCAGGACGCAGAGGTACCACGGCTGTTCGCCGGTCGTGTCCACGACCACGGCGCCGCAGGATTTTTGGTAGTTCATATCGTTTTGGAATAACCAATGACCAATCATCAATGACCAATCGGGTGTATCTTAATATTCTAAATCTCGTTCTCCTTCTTTGGTTATTGGTTATTGGTGATTGATCATTCGTGTCGCTTGATGCTTTGGGATCTCAATTTCCGATGATATGCGATCGCGAACCGATGCGCTTCGTCGCGCGCTTGGACCAGAATGTCATGATGCTTGGATAAAGTCGGGGTCAAACCCGCGAACGCCGGCGGCACGACCACGTCTTCGCGTTTGCGCTCTTTGCCCTTGACCATGCCGATGACCGGGATGAGCCGCGCTGTCTCCAATTTGCGCACGACTTCCAACGCGGCGTTGACCTGTCCGATGCCGCCATCGATCAAAATCAAATCCGGCCACTCCCAACCGTGCTCGCGGTGGCGGAAACGTCGGCGCAAAGCCTCGCGCAAACTGGCGTAATCGTCGGCGCCCAACACGTCGCGGATTTTGAATTTACGGTACAAGGCCTTGACCGGCGTGCCGTGTTTGAACACCACCATTGACGCCGTGCCTGAAGTGCCGGAAATGTTCGATATGTCGTACGCCTCCAACCGGCCCAACAATCCGACGTCCTCGGCCACGGAAGCGGGCGCGTCGTCTTTGGACAAAACCGCGATATCTTGGATATGCTCGAGCGCGCGCAGCCGGTCGCGCAACATGGCCGCCAACTCGAATTTTTTGTCTTTGGCCGCGGCTTGCATGTCGCGCCGGTAACGTTTGACGATGTCCGCGCGTTTGCCTTCGAAGAAGGCCATCAAATCACGGATGGTTTTGGCGTATTCGCGCGGCGTGACCGCGCCCACGCACACGCCCGGACACTGCTTAAGCGTCGCGTAAAAGCACGGCCGCCGCTGGCCCGGCGAACAAGTGGACCACGGGATGGCGCGCCGGACGATGTCTAGCGAAGCGCGGACCGCACGCGCGGACTTGAACGGACCATAAACCGCTTTGTATTGTCCGGCCGAGTTGTCGTCAAAATCCGTGGCGCGCACCACGAACGGCCGCGGATACTCCTCGTCCGTAATCACCAGATAACTGAAACTCTTATCGTCCTTTTCCAGCACGTTGTAATGCGGCTGGTGGCGTTTGATCAAACTGGCTTCCAAAAACAGCGCTTCAATCGCTGTCGGTTGTTCCAGATAATCGATGTTCGCGATTTTGGCGACCATTTCCTGAATCCTGTCGTCGCGCGGCCGCGTAAAATACGACTCGACCCGGCGCTTGAGGCTCGTGGCTTTGCCGATATACAAAATCGTGCCGGACGCGTCCTTCATTATATATACGCCAGGCCTGTCCGGCAGGGCGCCGTTCTTGATTCTGACGTCCTTGGGAATCATATAACAAGTGTATCCGTGCCAAAACCCAGGGTCAAATCTTGACTTGTTTGGCCATGGCGTGTTTACATTCCGCGACCTAGGCACCAAGGAGTCGAAGCATGCAAAAATCGCGCGCCCCCCTGCACCCTGGGCAGCCCATCGTTCATTCGGAAAGCCATTGCGCCGAATATGTGACGCGCAAGTTCGCGCTGAACCTCGGCCAGCGCGCGGCCCAAGTCTTGGGTTATCTGCTGGAACGCGGTTGGACCTACTGCGAAATCTACCAACTGGGCAGGCATAATCCCGATATCTACGACGACACCCAACGCATGCTCGCGCTTCATGAGCGGCTCGTTTCCTCCGGAGTCGAGTTGCGGTTCGTCAAAAAGATATTGACTTCCAGGGTCTTGCCGCGCGTTCAGGACGGCTCGCGCATCGTTCAAGCGATCCGACGCCTCGAATCGTACGGCATGGATCAGACGCAGCTCATGGCCATATGCCACAAAAAACCCAGGATACTCCTGCTGTCCGTCGGACAGATAGACGCCTGCTGGAGCGCGGCTGCGGCCAACGGCACAAAGTTCTCGTACCGTTTGCGCAAAATGACCACGGCCAGCGCCGACTGCCCAGACCGACGCCCCGCGCTCCTTCCTCAAAACAAACGTCCCGCAACCTGTGAAGCTCACGCCCTCACGCATAATCCGCCTTGATGCGGATTTTTTCATTTCCGCGCCCCAAACCGTTGACCGATTCTATTTTTCATGGTGAGATGCGCTTCAGCCCCTTCACAGCAGCAGAGGTGATCAGGCATGGACCAAAACACGATACGCACGAATCCTTTGTACTTGGAATTCTTGGCCCACGGGGCCGAACATTGGCAGGCCAGATACTTGATGGCGCGCCTCGCCACGGCGTTAGGCGGCAATTTGCGCTGGGCGCTCGACATGTTTTGGGCGCGCCAATGGTCCAGCAACAGCATTTGGGACCTGGACCGCTACAACAAGGCTTGGCGCAGGCAGCCCGTCGCGCTCTTCGCCTTCTATGACGCGCTCAAACAGTTGGGTTGCCCCGACCAAATGGCCTTTTTGGCCTTGCATTCGGCCAGCCTCTTCAAGCCTGACGACGCTTCGCATAACGCCTTCGCGGCGCAACAGATTTGGGAAGCGATCAGCGTCTTGCGCGAATGCGGCTATAACGATTCGGTCATCCGGACCATGCTCTCGGCCCATCCCAAAGCCTTCCTCAAACCGAGGAATTTGATTGCGGCCTGGCATGCGCAGGTCGTGGAATCCGGAATGAGCCCGCTCATACAACTGGGTCGGCTAACGTCCATCACGGCAAAAACGGCGCGCAAAAAACGCCAAGAACCGAAGGGTTTCACCACGGACATCGCCAATCTTCCGCGGGAAGCCGACTTGTCGCCAAACATCCAGCCCGCGGCGACCGCGACGTCCGATGGCGCGCGCCAACCCGGATCGAATCCTGTCGCCCTGCCGGTTCCGGATGCGAACGCGGCGTCCGCGTCTGAATTCACCATCGAATTGCCGGCGGACATCAGCCAAGACGTCCCGGCCCAAATCCAACAGGCCATAGCGGCAACGAAAACCGGTGAGGAAAAGTCCCCGGTTTCGTCAAAACCTTTGGAACTGATTTTGGCCGCGCAAGAAGAAGCGGACGAGACGCCGCCGCCGAGCGCGCCGCGCGTAGCCGAACAGCCGGCGATATCACAATCCCAGCACTCGGCCATGGCGCCGCGCAGGCAAAGCAGCACGCCGCCGGACGTCTTCTTGCCCAAACCGTCGCGCATGCCAAGCGTCGTCCCGACGCCCAATCAAGTGCCACGCGAACCTTTGCCGCCGCCCTATGTGCCCGAAGACACGGTGCGCAATTGGGCAAAGCTGGCCCAGGCCATCCTGGCGGCCGCGGCGCCCAAATGGAACGACGCGAAATGGGCCAAGTGGCACAAAAAATGCGCCTGGATAGATTCGACCGTGGGCGCGGAAGTCAAGAACCTGGAACAGGTTTTCTCTTGGGTCAGGTTTTCCGAAAGCCAACCCCCGCATGACGAGCGCACGCGCCTGTTGGCCAGCATCCTGTTGGGCCGTGACCTTGCGGCCAAACGCAAGACCAACGGCTCGGAGCGTCCACGACCGGATTTGACCGCCATCCTGCGTCTGCCCGAAGAGGCCGTGTACTTCAGGTGCTATGCGCTGCGCAGCATCTTGCGGCGCGAATTCACCCGGCATCCGGAAGCGCTGGCGTACGCCTGGGAAAACGTGGTCAAATTCGAAAATCCGACGCCACGCAATTTCTCGATCCCGCCGCCGCCCATGGACGACGAAGGCCTCTGGAAGGCCAAGGCCGCGGAGTTGCGTTTCCGCGCCAACGAAATCGAAGCCCACGGCTACTTGCCGGGACGCAAACCTTTCGTGCTCATGGCGTTGGAACCGGCGCGCGAAAAATTCCTCGAGCGCTTGGCGCGATACGTGAAGCGGCATGGGCCAGGCAACCAAACCAAGCGCCTCATCCGCAATACGCGCAAACAGGCCAACCCTTACCTTTCGCTCAGCTGACATAGACCTTCGGGTCTATTTTTTATTCGCGACGGAGCGTTGACGCGAGACCCATTCGGTGTTAGTTTCTGTCCGCGCACCTTGAACACACGGAGATGGCATGGGCGTCATAAATTTTCTGCTCGCATGGTTGCCGATCGTCGCGTATCTGCTCGTCGGACGCTGGCTAGGAAAAGCTTCGCGGCGCGCTTGGTCGCAAGCCCAAAACGCACGCGTCCAACGTTACCATTTCGCCGAACTCGTCGGCCCGTTGCCGACTTTGTTCTACGTCTTCTTCCCCATGACCGCCGTCTCGCGGCACATCTGGCCTTGCGTGGCCGAATTCATGTTGGACCGCGACAAACTCGACGCGGATTTGACCGGCGACGACTTGACTTACGTGCGGGCGCACATGCTCTTCTGGCCGCTGCGCGTCGTCGCAATGTTAATCACCGGTTGCATATCCCTCTACACGTTCACGTTGGAACTCCGGACGCCGAAAAAGCGCATTCATGACCTGCAAAAGCGGCGCGACCGAATCAAGCGGCGCCTCGACACGCTCCATACCCGCTTGCACGACGTGGACGCCGAACTGGACGAACTCGTGGACCTGCAGGCACGGGAACTGGTCAAACTCAAGCAGGACGTGGCCCACGATTTCGACGCGCCGCCGCGGCCCTCGCCCGAACGCGGCCGCGCCGCCGTGCGCCCCACGCTCGCGCCGCGGCGCGCTCCCCCGACCGACAAGAGATTTCTCAATTGAACAGCTCAGGAAAAGCGAACCGGAGGCGATATGACCGCAGTCTATACCATTGCCGCCACCATCGGATTGTCAGCGTGGGTCTGCCTCGGACCCCGGGTTGCGGAAGAGTTCTTGGCGCGAGGGTTGGAGCGCGAAATGGACAAACGCGCAAAACGCCAAGCCAAGCTCAAACGTGTCAAAGCCCAACTCCACGGCTGACGTCTCACATCCCGCAACCCGCGGGATTTTTTATATTTCAACAACCCTCGTCATGCCGAATCAAGCTCGGCATTTCGATGTATCGCCGTCGAAAAAAAAATATGGTTCGGCAATAAAATGAGATCCTGAACTGAATTCAGGATGACGGATAGGGGTTTCGGCCGTTTTTTTTATCTGTTGGCCAAGACCCTTTTTAGGTATTGCCCCGTGTAACTGGCTTTGACTTGGGCCACTTCCTCGGGCGTGCCTTCGGCCACCAGGTTACCTCCCCTGTCCCCGCCCTCCGGGCCCAGGTCGATGATCCAATCCGCGTTTTTTATCACGTCCAAATTGTGTTCGATGACCAGCACCGTGTTGCCGCGGTCCACCAGCTTCTGCAGGACCTCGAGCAATTTCTTCACGTCTTCAAAATGCAAACCGGTCGTGGGTTCGTCCAAAATGTAGAGCGTGTGGCCCGTGTCGCGGCGCGCCAGTTCGGCCGCCAATTTGACGCGCTGTGCCTCGCCGCCGGAGAGGGTCGTGGCCGCTTGTCCGAGTTCGACATAACCCAATCCGACCTCTTTCATGATTTTGGTGCGGTCATGGATGGGCGGGATGTCTTTGAAGAATTCGTTAGCCTCTTCCACGTTCATGCTTAACACGTCCGCGATGCTCTTATTGCGGTATTTGACCTCCAACGTCTCGCGGTTGAAGCGCTTGCCCTTGCACACGTCGCACGGCACATACACCGTGGGCAAAAAATGCATCTCGATGGCGATTTGCCCGTTGCCTTCGCAATGTTCGCAACGTCCTCCCGGCACGTTGAACGAAAAGCGCCCGGGTTTGTAGCCGCGCATACGCGCGTCCGGCGTCATGGTGTACAGGTCGCGGATAGGCGTCCACATGCCCGTGTAAGTCGCGGGGTTGGAGCGCGGCGTGCGTCCGATGGGCGTTTGGTCCACGTCGATGATCTTGTCCAACCAATCGATGCCGTCGATTTTTTCATGCGCCGCGGGTTTGGCCATGGCGCCGTTCAGGCGCTGGGCCAACGCCCGGTACAAAATGTCGATGACCAAAGTGGATTTGCCCGAGCCGGAAACGCCCGTGACGCACACCAAACGCTTGAGCGGAATGTTGACCGTGAGCTTTTTGAGGTTGTTGGCCGTGGCGCGTTTGACTGTCAGCCAATTCTTGGATTCGTTGCGGCGCTTGGCCGGCATGGGAATGCGCCGGTCGCCGCGCAAATAGGCGCACGTCAAACTGTTCTTGTCGTCCAAAATCTGGGGCATGGGGCCGGCGGCCACGATTTCGCCGCCGTGTTTGCCCGCGCCCGGACCGAAGTCCACCAGATAGTCCGCGGCCGCAATCGTGTCCTCGTCGTGTTCCACTACGATGATGGTGTTGCCCGCATCGCGCAATTTTTCCAACGTCTCGACCAAACGGGCGTTGTCGCGCTGGTGCAGACCGATGGTCGGCTCGTCCAGCACGTACAACGCGCCCACCAAACGCGAACCGATTTGCGACGCCAAACGGATGCGCTGCGCTTCACCGCCCGAAAGCGAACCGGCGATGCGGTTCATGGTCAGGTAATGCAAACCCACGTCCATCATGAACTGCAGGCGCGCCATGATCTCTTTCATGATGGGCGCGGCGATAGCCTCTTCCGTGGCGTTTAGCTTGAGGCCGCCGAAAAACGCGTGCGCTTCCTCGATGGTCGTGGCCGTGGACTCGACGATGGACACGCCGCCCGATGCCTTTGACGTGGGGTGGTTGCCGATGAGCACGTGCAGGGATTCGGGCCGCAAGCGCGCGCCCTTGCAGACCGGGCACGGCGTTTCGGAAAACAAAAATTCAGTGCCCAAGCCGTTGCACGCCGGGCAAGCGCCGTAGGGAGAATTGAAAGAGAACAGGCGCGGCTCGATTTCCGGGAACGCGAAGTCGTGTTCCGGGCACGCGAAGCGCGACGACATGAGGTGCTCCGAACCGTCGTCCAGCACCGCCACCACCACGTCGTTGCCGCGGTCGAGCGCTATCTCCACGGCTTCGGTCAAGCGCGACTTGAGCGGTTGGTTGTTCTCGAGCGGCCAGGCCAAAGGCACGCGGTCCACCACCAATTCGATGGTGTGGCGCAAGTTGCGCTCGAGCGGAATGCGGTCGCGCAAGGGGTACATTTTGCCGTTGACGCGCACTTCGGAAAAACCGCTTTCGTAAGCCTGTTGCAGCAATTGGTAGTATTCGCCTTTACGCCCGCGCACCAGCGGCGACAGGATCATGATTTCGTTGGTCGTGCCTTTGGAGCGGCGCTTTTTGATGGTCTCCACGTCGCTGTGGATGGTCACGGTTTGGCGCACTATGACGTCCACGATTTCGTCCACGCTCATCTTGCGGATGGGTTCGTTGCCGATCGGGCAATGCGGCCGGCCGATGCGCGCGTACAACACGCGCAAATAATCGTAGATTTCGGTGATGGTCGCGACCGTGGAACGCGGGTTGGAGCTGTGCGCCTTCTGGTCGATGGAGATGGCCGGCGAGAGGCCTTCGATTTCGTCCACGTCCGGTTTTTTCATCTGTCCCAAAAACTGGCGCGCATAAGCCGAGAGCGATTCCACGTACCGGCGTTGGCCTTCGGCGAAGATGGTGTCGAACGCCAAACTCGACTTGCCCGAACCGGACAAGCCCGTGAACACGACCATTTTGTTGCGCGGCAATTCAAGCGACACGCCCTTGAGGTTGTGTTCGCGCGCGCCCCGGATAATGATTTTGTCTTGCATATATGTTTTGTTGCGACCAACGTCCCTTGGTCATGCCGAACTCGTTTCGGCATCTTGATAGACATTAGTAAACAAATAACTGAGATCCTGAAACAAGTTCAGGATGACAACGGCTATAAACAACCTAGGACGCAAAAATCGCGCCAGAAACCAGCGTTATGGGCAGTATATAGAGAGCTCCAGCGGATGTCGAGTTGCGCCGAGTGGGCGTCATCGGCTATAATTAGCGCACTATGAAACTGACGAAATTCGCCGGGTTGGCCGCATCGGCCGCCCTGTTGCTTTCCGCGGTTCCGGCCTTGGCCGCCACGCCGCAGGAAATCATCACCAATGCCTTAAAAAACTATAATCCGGATGGAGCTTCGCGCTTGAGCGGCGAAGTCACGGTCAACGTCAAAGAGGTCCGTTACCGTGCCACGGCCAACAAATACCCCGAAGAGGCCAACGTGGTCATGCGCTTCGATCAGCGTGCCTTGGCCAAGACCGACGGGGTCCAAAATTCAGAAGGCCGCTTCACCCTGCAGAAATTCGACATGAAGTCAGAAGGCCAAAGCATCTCATTGCCCAACGCCGTGCACTTCAACTGGAAATACGTAAGCCCCACGCTTTACGGTTACGTGGAAAAAGTCCCGCAAGTGCTGGTAGACGCGCTCAAGAGCGAAGTGGACTTGGCCCCGTATCTGGACCAGTGGTACAAGATTGAATTACCCAAGGAATCCTCCAGCCTCCTGACCGGCAGCGCACAAGCCCAGCAAGTGGGCATGGCCGCCGGTTTGGCCAAAGAATTGGCGGAAAAGCAGGCCGTGCGCGTCATCGGCACGGAAAAAACCTACAAGAACGCGGCGGGAGAAACCATGGTTCGCGTGCGCGTCCATGCCAACAAGTCGGCCTTAGCCAAGGAACACTACGCCCAATTGCGCGAAGCCTACAAAATCAAGAAGTATGCTGATCGCCGCGCCCGCATCGCCGAGCTGAATAAGGAATACGCGGACACGCTCAAGGAGCTAAACAAAATCCACGCCGTAGCCGTGGTCAACCAAACCAAATCCACGCTGGATCGTGTGGAAATGTCGGTGGCGCAAACCGAACCCAAAAAGGAATGCGCGTTCAACAAATACGACAAGTACGTGTGCTCGACCGTGGGCGTGACCAAAGTCAACGTCCTGGCAGGCATTTCAATCCTGACCCCGGACACCAACACCATCATCGTTCCGTCGGATGCCAAAGTCTTCGAACCCTTGCAGAACCTCCTCACTCCCAAAGAATAAATCGGACAAAAAATCCCCGCGACGGCGGGGATTTTTTGTTTATAATGTTTCAAAGTTCATAAAGTTAATAATGTCATTTAGACTTTAGAAACTTTATAAACTCATCGGACGCTCCCTGCTGCCCGGCCCGTGCTCCACGCCACTTGCAGGTTGTAGCCTCCGGTTGGTCCATCAAGGTCCAAAACTTCACCCGCAAAATGCAAGCCTTTGATTTTTTTGCATTCCATGGTCTTGGGGTCGATTTGGTTCAGCGCGAGGCCCCCGCTCGTTACCATGGCCGTGTTCCAACCCAAAGTGTCGATGGCTTTGAACTCAATTTTTTTCAGGATACGTGCCAAACGGCGGCGCTGGTCGGCCGTAAATTGACCGGCTTTGAGCGACGGTTGGAGTTTGAGACGGACGCACACGCATTCGGCCAAGCGTGGCGCTACGATTTCCGACAAAACGTTTTTCAACGACTTGGCCGACGCTTGGCGGAACATCCCCAACAACCTCCGGTCCAATTCGTCGAGGCCCACGTCCGGCAAAACGTCGACGGAAACTTCGACCTGCCGCCCCGCGGACAATTCGCGGCTCACGGCTCCGCTGACCACGAATACCGCCGGACCGCTCAGGCCAAAATGCGTAAAAATCATGTCGCCGCGCGCTTTGGCTCCGGCTGCCGCGACTTCGACGTCGGACAATGACAAGCCTTTAAGCCCGCCCACGTCTTTGTCCTGGACCTTGAGCGGCACGAGCGACGGCACGGGCTGCGTTACCTCCAACCCCAATACCCTGACCCAAGCCCAAGCGTCACCCGTAGAGCCCGTGGACGGATACGACAACCCGCCGGTGGTTACGATTACTTTTTTTGCTTTGAGCGTCCCTCTTGAGGTTTCGACGCCCACGACGCAATCATCTGCGACTTCCAAACCAATGACCGAAGTTCCGGTTACGACTTTCACGCCCATCTTCGCTAGCCATTTTTCCAATGCACGCCGCACGTCCTCTGCCTTGTCGCTTTTCGGGAATACGCGTTGCAGATTTTCGGTTTTGAGCGGCACGCCCAAGGACTCGAAAAATTCCATGACCTGGCCCGGACCAAAGGCGCTGAATGATGAAAAAAGGAACGGCCCGTTCTTGCCGTAGCGTTTGACTAAGGCGCGGACGTCCGGTTCGTTTTGCGTCAGGTTGCAACGTCCGTTGCCGGTCAACAGGAGCTTTTTACCCAACGTTTTGTTCTTTTCCACCAAAACGACTTTAAAGCCGTTAGCCGCGGCTGTGCCCGCGGCCAGCATGCCGGCCGGACCGCCGCCTACTACGACAACGTCAAACGGCCGGCCATCGAGTGGCACGTCTGTCTTTTGGGCGCCTCTGGCGGACATCATGCGACGAAGTCTAACATTCTTTTGCCAAACGGCAAACCGCCAATATCAAAAAACAAAAACAGCAAGACCCGTCTTGCCGTTTGTTGTTTGGATTCTTGCCGTTTCTCGTTTTACGGTTCGCATTCTCCCCTAAACAACGCCCATTCTTCGCATTCCTTGCCGCTTTCGAACTTGCACACCCCGTATTCCGCGCCGTTGTTGTCTTTGCGGATTTCCAACTTGCCGCCTTTGTCCACGCAATTGGTCGAAGCCGGGTTGGCCATGCCGGTCGTTGCCGCGGGCGCAACTTCCTGGTCGGCGGTCGGGCATTTGCCCGCATAATACTCGTCCGCGTCGCAAACCGCTCCGGCGACCGTGGTACACGTGCCCTTCTCGGTCGGATCCTCGGGCTTGGACGTGACTTTGTATTCACCGCCCGTGATGGCGCAATACCGTCCGGCACCGGTCAGGTAACCCGTTACTTTACGTCCGCCCACGGGGCATTCGCCGCGGAACATCGCCCACTCCTCGCATTGGCGGTTATCGTCAAAATAACACACGCCCACGTCGCCCAGTTCGCCGCGCTTTTCCATCTGCAGCTTGCCGCCCTTCTCGATGCAATTGACCGAAGCCGGATTGGCCAAACCAACCGGCTGCTCGGCCATTGTGGCTCCGACCTTCAAGGCCGACACGCGGAACGACAAATCGCCGGTGCGGCTCTGCCAATCCTTGTCCTGCGGTTTGGCGTCGCCATTGACCGTCACATGTTGCGTGTCGTCGATCGGGCCGTAAACGTTATTGTCCGTTCCGCGCCAATCAAACGTGGCTTTGCCGTCGACTTTGAACGCCACCCAATAGATGCCGGGCTGCAACAACGTTTCCACGTTGACGCCCACCCATTTGAAATCCGTGGTCGTGGTCGTAAAAACCGTAGCCATGTCCGTGGTTTTGCCTTCGGCTACCACTTCGCCCGGATGGCCGCCCGCGTCTTTGCGGATTTGAGCCACCAATTCGCCTTGGCCGCCCGTCTTCTTGAATTCTCCCCACACGGATTTGACGCCCACCGCATGGCTGACCAAAAACGCGTGCGCGGCCCAAGCGTTGGCGCTGACCGTCTGGATAGCCTTGTCGTTCGCGCCGGCCTCAAAACCGATGGGCGCGACGTTGAATTTAATTTCCTTGACGTTGTTAGAGGGGTCCGCGTCCTGGTCCAGCACGATGACGGCTTTGATCGTATGTTCGCCTTCCGTAGCCGCCACCCAATCGTTGAACAGGCCGTTGCTTTCGTTGGGCGACTTGATGTCTGACGTGAAGAACACGGAACCGTTGTCCGTCAACGTGATTTGGAAATTTTTCGTATCGCAATCGCCCATGCGCTTAACCGTGGTCAAAACCGCATTGGCGTCGGAAAAAGTCGTGGTCGGATTGTCCAAAGCCAAATCCGTGACCGCATAATCGGTTTTTGAACAGGCACCCGGCTGCTGGACTGCCTGTTGGGTGGTCTTTCCGCATCCCGCACCGAACATGGCCAAAGCCATGCCCAAAACCGCATAAATTGAAATTTGCCGCTTTAACATAACGAAAATCGCTAATTGTTGATAAGTCGCAGACCATTGTAACGCGGTGTAGTCTGCAAGTCCAAATTACAGATTTTTACGCTGACACTTGATGGTTTTTGAACGGTCAGGTACCATCCGACGCGCTGGGAGAGGTCGCATAGAGGCCTAGTGCACGCGCTTGGAAAGCGCGCATACCGCAAGGTATCGAGGGTTCGAATCCCTCCCTCTCCGCCATATAAATCCGCTGCAAAGCGGATTTTTGTTTAGGTATGGGGCGTTGACAAAAATGCCTTTTCCTGCCAACCTCCCAATACGAGGAGAAATCGCACCATGGCAACGGAAAAAGTCGTCATTTTCAGCGAGTGGAACGGCATTACGTTGGCCGAAAAAGTCAACGTTTGGATCGAAGCTCATCCGAACCTGGACATCGTGGAGCGGTTGTTGGCCCGTAACGAAAAATTCGCCACCATCGCCATCTTCTACCACGAAGTTCCTGAACCCAAGCGCCCGGCCAAGGCCGCTCGCCCTCCCCGCGGCCGCGGCAAGCTCACGGTCGCCAAGTGACTCGACACCCCAAAGGGGTGTTTTTCTTTAATGGATGGCTTGTCATTGTCATTTCGAGGGAGGCGAAAAGAATGTGAGCCGATCCGAGAAATCTCAAATTTTGCGAACCTTTCATGGACCCAAGTAGCGCGCTATCGTCATCATTAAACCAAATGAGATTCCTCGACTCCGCCAGCTCCGCTCGGAATGACAAAAAGAAAAGTTAATGCATTACCGGTTGGCCTGCTGTTTGAAATTTGCTGTTTTCAAAAAGACGGGCTGTCACCCGTCTTTTTTATTTCACGATGGTTTGTTACTTCTTCAGGATGGCGTCGATCTTGCTCTTGAAGGAATCGAACGGCAACGCGCCTTCGACCATCTCGCCATTCACGAACGTGGCCGGAGTGCCGGCGACGCCCGCGCCCGAACCTTCCTCTTGGTCGCTGGCTATGCGTTTGGCGGTTTCACCGCTATCCAAGCATTTGTCGAATTTGGCCGAGTCCAGTTTCAAATCCTTGGCCGCTTGCTTCCAAGCGTCTACGCCCATCTTCTCGGCGCGGTTGGCTTCGTAAATCTTGTCGTGCATCTCCCAGAACTTGCCTTGGGCACCGGCGCATTCGGCCGCTTCGGCGGCTTTTTGGGCGTTGGCGTGGAAGGACAACGGGAAGTGGCGATACACCACGCGCACGTCGTTGGGATAAGCCTGCATGATTTGCTTGGTTGTGTCGTAATGGCGCAAGCAGTACGGGCATTCGAAGTCGGAGTATTCGATCAAGGTGACTTTGGCGTTGGCCGGACCCGTAACGTGATCGGTCTTATCCACGACGCGCGGCGGATTGGAAGGCACGACGGGCTGGTTGGCCGTAGGATCCACGGTCGGGACCGTAGGTTGGTTTTGGGCGAGCTGGTTGCCGGCGGAATTGCCTGCGGCCAAAGCGCCAAAACCCTTGCCGGACAGCAAGAAGTTGAGCACGAAAATCAGAGCGGCGGTCGACATAATGGCCACACCGGCGATCAAGCCGAGCGCGAACATGGCCTTGGGATTGACGTCCCAAAAGCTGTTCGGCGCATCCTTCTTGATCGGTTCAAAGGTCGTATCCATAAAACGTACAAAATTTACTTAAACCTGTTAAAGATTGGGGTATTTTTTAGTTTTGACCGGACTTTGTCAACCAAAAGTTGTCAACAGGTCACTTAAGTGCCTGGTCCAACGCCTTTTGCCACGCAACCAAGTCCCAAGCGCCGCTGAAACGCTGACGGTTGATGAAAAACGTGGGCGTGCCCTCTATGCCCATGCCTTCGCCTTCAGCTATGTCTTGTTTGACCTTGTTTTTAGGCTGTTCCTTGCCCAAACACAGCGCGAATTTGTCGTCGAGCAGACCCAAATCCTTGGCTAAAGCCGTAAACTGAGGATTGGGATCGGCCAATTTTTCCCACACCGCCTGGTTGGCGAACAGCTTCTCGGAATATTCCCAAAACTTATTCTGTTCTTGGGCGCAACGCGCGGCCACAGCCGCGCCCATGGCGTTGGCGTGCAGAGACGTCAGCGGGTAGTCGTTCCAAACGAAACGCACCCGGTCTTTGTACTGGCTCTCGGCTTGGCGCAGCGCCACTTCGGCAATTTTACAGGCCGAGCATTGGAAGTCGCTGAAGATGCGCACCGTGACCTTGGCGTTTTCCGGACCGACGGCAGGGTTCAAGTCGTCGTTGAAAGTGATGTTCGGGTCGATTGTATTGCCGCCTTCGCCCGGCCCCATGGCCACGGCCCAAACCAAACCGCCGACGATCAGGACGCCCATGGCGACGGTGCCGAACAGAAAGATGCGCCTTATTTTGTCTTGTTGATCCATAATTTTTTTGAATCTAGAATCCAGTATCTTGAATCTAGGCTAAAACCCATACCCCAAGATTTCAGCTGCCAGATTCTAGGTTCAAATTTTTTAGCGACCCCCTCGCTGTAAATACTGAATAATCTCCAAAGCTGCTTTGCTCCCTTCGCCTACGGCCACGGCTATCTGCTTTTGGCCCACGTCGGTCACATCGCCCGCAGACCATACCCCGGGCACGCTCGTGGCGCAATGTTTGTCCACCACGATTTCACCGTTGGCGTTTTTGGCCACGAAATCGATGAAGCCCGAAACCGGCGCCACGCCGACTTCGATGAAAACGCCTTGCGTGGGCTCGGTCCTCTCTTCGCCGTGCGCGTCCGCGTACACGATATCGTTCACGAATTCGCCTCCTAAAATGCGGCGCGTCCTAGCTTGGCCCAAGATGCGGATTTTATGTTCGGCTTTGCAACGTCCGATCAACCCTGCGTCGCCCATGAGGTCAGGATTGGTTGTCAGAATCGTGATTTGCTTGGCGTATTTGGCCAAAAAAATGGCCGCGTCCATAGCGCTGTTGCCGCCGCCGACCACATGTACCGTTTTGTCGCGGAACACGGGCGCGTCGCACGTGGCGCAATACGTCACGCCCTTGCCGTAGAATTCCTTTTCTCCGGGCACGCCCAATTCACGGTGCTTGGTGCCCGTGGCAACGAGAATGGTCTTGGCCCAATACGAGCCAAGACTGGTTTTTGCCTCAAAACCTTCTCGCGATCTTAAGATACGCTCCACGCGCTCCCCTTCTTTCAATTCAAAATCCTTGCGGTAATCCTTTAAGTGCGCCCTGAACTGTTCCACCAGTTGTTGGCCGTTAAGCAAATGGAACCCCAAATAATTTTCCACGTCCGAACTCCACAAAGTCTGCCCGCCCACATCGCCGGTCAACATCAGGAATTTTATTTTTTGGCGCGCCAAATACACGGTCGCGGCCAACCCGGCCGGCCCTCCGCCGATGACAAGGCAGTCGTAAAGCATCAACCGTTACATTCTATCATTTGGTTGATATTTTTCGAAGTGCCCAACTTGGCAAGCGCGCCTTGTTGAGGATAACCGCTCCCAAAAGTACGGATAGCATAAGCAACCATTGCGTGGGAGTCAGACCGCCGTATTTGACGTCGACGGCCCGATAAAAATCCAAATAGAATCGCATCGCGCCGTCCAAAACCAAAAACCAACCCGCAAAAAACCCGTCGCGCCGCGGCTTGCGCCCTAGGCTCCAAAACGCGACGAACATCAGCCATCCGATGAGCGAGAGGTACAGGCCGTGGTCATGGCGTCCGCCGTCCGGATACTGCACGCCCAAAAAGAAATTGGTCGGCGTGCCCGGATGGTCGTGGATCAAAAAACATCCGATGCGTCCGATGCCGATGCCCAAAGGCGTGGCGTAGCCTGCCAAATCGGACATGTCCCACATGTTCAACTTGTGCCATCTGACGTAAATCAAACCCGCCAAAACACCGCCCAACAAGCCGCCGACCATGGAATAGCCGGGCAAGGCCGGATTGATGGCGTCCCAAGGATGGGACATGTACCAAGCCGGATCGTAGAACAGGACATGAAAAATCCTCGCGCACACGAAGGCGAAAAGGAACGCCCATGTCGCGAAATCCCAAACGTGTTTGGGCGCCACTTGTCCGAGCTTTTTGGCGCGCCGCGCCGCGGCCCAAAACGCCGTCAGCAATCCGGTCGCGACCAAAGTGCCCCAGGTTTGGATGCTGATAGGGCCGATGGGAATGGTATGGAGTTCGAACCATGGGATCATATCGATTGAATCTTGAATCTGGTAGATGGAATCTTGTAAATGATGCTCATAAATCACTCAAGCAACGTCTTCGTTTTGGAAATCAGGCCGTTCAAAATTTTATGTGTGGTGACAACCTTTTCTTGTATGGATAAAAATACATCCAAATCAACATAACCAACATCCTTAACGATAAATAATTGATTGTGCAATTCCGATAACGAACCTGCGGCCATGTTGTAAAAATGCAACTTCTCTTTAATGCTTCTGCGCGCAAAACCTTCCGAGATGTTTGATGTGACTGAAACCGACGCACGTCTCATTTGAGAAACCAAACCGAACATCTCGTCTTTTGGAAAATTCTTCGTAACGGCGTAGATGCCTAAAACTATCCCGTGACCGTGCCTCCAAGCGTCAAGCTCATAAAAATTCGCGATACTTTCACCCATACCAAGATTCCAGTTGCTAGATTCAAGATTCGACAAAAATATTACAGTACATTCAACGTCTTCAACGCCCTTTCAAACTCATCCAACGCCCGGGCCGTGTCGCGCGGATGAAGTTGGAATTCGTGGTCATGGACCAATTGGTTGCGGAGTTTGTGCGCCCACCAGACGTCTTTAAGCTTAGGATATTTGTAACACGCGACTTTGAGCCGTTCGCCCAACGTGTCGCCAGGCATGACCAATGATTTGAGTGCCGCGTCGAGCAAAACGTCGGCTTCGACCAAAGCGAGCTTCATGCCCATTTGGCCGTTCAGGCGGCTGGTCTCGCGCACCCGTTGCCAACGCTTTTGCACTTCTTCGCGCGTCAGGCCGTACATCTCGGGCCGCGACAGGCGGTTTTTGATCCAGATGGCCAAACCCACGACGAGCGCCAAAAAAATCACGGCCATGATGCCGATGGCGATGTACACGCCCAACGGCAATCCGGTCGACGCTTCGGAAAACACGATGTCTTCGCTCATATATAACAGTCGCAGTCGCAGTACTTAGTCGCAGTGGGATCTGGGGATGATTCCCCTACTGCGACTGCGCACTGCGACTATTTTAATCTTTGCTCCAAAACATGCGCCGCCGAAAGCAATCCTGCCTCATCGAACCACTTGCCGATGAGTTGGAAACCGACGGGCATTCCCCCATCCGTCTGGCACGGCATGGAGAGCGCGGGCAAACCGGCCACGTTGACACTGACCGTGAACACGTCTTCCAAATACATGCCTAACGGATCGTTGAGTTTTTCTCCAAGTTTGAAGGCCGTGTTGGGCGCCGTGGGCGTGGCGATGACGTCCACTTCATCGAACGCTTTTTGGTAGGCGCGCCGGATGAGGGTCTGGACTTTTTTGGCCTGCACGTAATACGCGTCGATGTAACCGGACGACAAGGCGAATGTTCCGAGCAGGATGCGGCGTTTGGCTTCGGCGCCAAAACCTTGGGCGCGCGACCGAACATACGTCTCGAACAGCGGCAAAGCCTCTTTGCGCAAGCCATAGCGCATGCCGTCGAACCGCGCCAAGTTGGCCGAGACTTCACAGGGCATGAGCACGTAATACACGGCCAAGCCTTCGTCAGCGTACGGCAACTCGATGTCGCGCACTTCCGCGCCCGCCTCGCGCATTTTTTGGATGGCGTTCTCGCACTGTTCAAGCACGCGCTTTTCGATGCCGCCTTTTTCCCACATGGCGCGCGGCACGCCCACGCGCAAACCATTCAAATCCTTTTTCCATTCGGGTACGAACGCCGGTTCGTCGGCCGTGGTCTGGTCCATGGAATCCTGGCCTTGGACGGCCGAGAACAACGTGGCCGCATCCAAAACGTTCTTGGCGAACGGCCCGATTTGGTCGAGCGACGAGGCCATGGCCATCAAGCCCGAACGCGAAACGCGGCCGTACGTGGGCTTGAGGCCGACTGTGCCGCACAAAGCCGCGGGCTGGCGGATGGAGCCGCCCGTATCCGACCCGTAGGCGCCAAGCGACATGTTGGCGGCCACGGCCACGGCGCTGCCGCCAGAAGAACCGCCGGGCACGCGTTCCGGATCGCGCGGATGTTTGGTCGGCCCGTAAGCCGAATGTTCGGTCGAAGAACCCATGGCAAATTCGTCCATGTTGGTGCGCCCCAAAATCACGGCGCCGCCTTCGAGCAGTTTCCTGACCGCCGTGGCGTCGTACGACGCCACGTGCTTTTCCAAAATCCTGCTGCCGGCCGTGCACGGCTTGCCCTGCAGCATCATGTTGTCTTTGATGCCGACCGGGATGCCATCCAGGGAGCCTAAGGGTCGGAGGTCGGAACGTCGGATGTCGAATCGGTCGGCGGCTTTGAGCGCGTCATCCGCGTAAACTCCGACGTACGCGTTCAAAGCGCCGTTCAAACCTTGAATTTGGTCCAAGCACGCTTGCGTCAATTCGCGCGACGAAATTTCGCCACGGTCGAGCAACATGCGGGCGTCGGTAATTGTGAGTTCGTTTAATGGTTGCATATTTTTCCCTCCTGCCAGAGGAGGGGTGTCGAGCGATTAGCGAGACGGGATGGTGGAAGTAACAGTTTACGTGAAAACCTCCCCTATCCCCTCCTTATCAAGGAGGGGAAGGTTATTTACTTCTTAGGCGTCTGAAAAACGCCGGGCGCGGCCAATAAGTCGCCGGCGCGGGACGGGAAGTTGGACAGGATGATGTCGCGGGCCGCGTCGTCGCACACGTACGCTTCGTCTTTGCGCCAGCCTTCATCCTTGGCCGGCATGGTGAAAGGCTCCACGCCCGCCGTATCCACCTGTTGGATGCGATCCACGTATTCCAAAATGGACGCGAACTGACCGGTCATGGTGTTCAACTCCTCCTCGCCCAATTCCAGCCTGGCCAACTCGGCCAAGTGCCCGACTTGTTCAACAGTCAATTTCATACGCGAGAAAGTTTAACCTTTCGCTGGGTTTGCGTCAAAAAAAGACCCTGTCGGGTCTTGGAAGATATTTCCGCCGTCAGTCAGACATACTGCCTTCGGAGCCCGGGGTACGGAAGAGGTGGGCGTGCAAACCGCTTCCGACATCGGCCAAACGCGAATCCGGATTGTAGCGCTGATCGCTTGAATAGCCTAAGCCGTATTCAGCGTCCCGATACGGTCTGGCGGACGCTTTCTTCCGGCTTTTGGTGGCGGTATCCGGATCGGACGCGGCTTTGAAGATTACGACCGTCAAACCCAACGCCTTCGCGATGGCCTCTGGCTTGAGCCGGCTCTGGATGTGGACGTGTGGCGGAAAAGGCTTTCCGACTTCCCAATGGTCGACCGTACAGCAGACTTTCTTGATTCTTCGACGCATGCGTGAGGCGTCACACGGCGCGAAACAAACGACGTATTTGGACATGCCGACCTCCTTCAAAGGACGCATCCAAGATAGCTTGTATTTTGAAAATGTCAAGTCTACTTAGCCAAAAAATCAACATTTGGACACATTTTTGCACGACTTTGCGCTAATAAATCAAAATTCTCTTGCGTCGCAAAAGAATAGATGGCGAAATCCTAAAAAAACCAACCGGTATTAACCGATTTTTTTCAGGAATTCTTTCTCATCCAAAATCTCCACGCCCAATTTTTTGGCTTTGTCGGCTTTGGAGCCCGGCTCGGCCCCGACCACCACGAACGTCGTTTTTTTGGATACGGATTCGGAAACGTCCGCGCCAAGTTTGCGGACCGTTTCTTTGGCCTCCTCGCGCGACATGGATTCAAGCGTCCCCGTAAAAACCCAAGACGTCCCCGCGAGCGGCCCACCCGAAACTCGAAACTCGAAACTCGAAACTTTCACGTATTCAAACAAATGATCGATGCGTTTCGCCTCCTCCTTGTCAGCGAAAAATTCCACTATGGCCTTGGCCACGACTTCACCCACGCCTTCGACGCCGTCCAGTTCCTCGAGCGTGGCGTGGCGCAACTTCTCGAACGTGCCGAAGTGCCGCGCCAAAACCAATGCGTTCTCCGCGCCGATGTGGCGGATGCCGAGCGCGTAAATGAAGCGATGCAACTCGATCTTGCGGCGTGCTTGGATTTCTTTGACCAGTTTGTTGGAAAGGATTTCGCCAAAACCCTCGAGCCCGCCCAAGTCCCCGGGTTGGATGCGGAACAAATCCGCCGGCTCGCTGACGATGCCTTCCTGCACAAACGTCTCAAGGATTTTTTCGCCCAGACCACGGATGTCGAACGCGGTGCGCGACACGAAGTGGCCGAGTCGCGCCAGCTCTTGGGCGAAACAGCGCGGATTTGAACAAACCGCGGCCACTTCGCCTTCTTTGCGTTGAACTTTGGCGCCGCATATCGGACAATGCGCCGGCATGTGAAATGTTTTTTCTTTTCCGGTCCGCAGCTTGGGCAGAACTTGCACGACTTTGGGGATGACGTCGCCCGCTTTTTCCACGATGACCGTGTCCCCTATCTTCAAGCCCAGACGTCTAATTTCATCCTCGTTGTGCAACGTGGCATGCGTCACGGTCGTGCCCGCGAGTTGCACCGGATCCATGACGGCCACGGGCGTCAGCACTCCAGTCCTGCCCACCGACACCTTAATGTCCCGCACGATGGTCGTCCCCTGCTCAGCCGCGAACTTCCAAGCCGCGGCCCCGCGCGGCGTCTTGCCCACGATACCCAAATCCGCGAACGCCTTGTCGTCGTTAACGTTGATGACCACACCATCAATCTGATAATCCAACTTGTCGCGCACCTTGGCGATGCGGTCCATGACTTTTTCCACGTCCTTGATGCCTTGGCACGCCGCGTTGTAGTCGCCGGACGGGAAACCGACCAGCTTCATGAACTCGTGCTGCGCCTCGTGCGTCTTGGTGCCCGCGTCGCCTACGAGTTGCCACGCCATGAAAGACAATGCGCGTTCTTTGGTGATTTTAGGGTCCAGTTGGCGGATGCCGCCGGCCGCCGCGTTGCGCGGATTGGCCAACTCGGCCTCGCCCCGCTTTTTGAGTTCGGCGTTCAATTTTTTAAGCACGCTGCGCCGCATGTAAACCTCGCCGCGGATTTCGAGCCTGCCCAGATGCGTCCGCGCCGCGCGCCGAACTTTGGCCTCATCGATTTGCCCGTGGAATTTTTTACAGTACGCGTCCAATTCCTTATCCGTGGGCACGCGCAGCTTGAGCGGGATGGATTCGATGGTTTTGACGTTCCGGGTCACGTCCTCGCCGATGGTGCCGTCGCCGCGCGTGGCGCCTTGGACCAACTGCCCGTCGTCGTAAATGAGCGCGATGGCCAAACCGTCCATTTTAATCTCCGCATACAACCCCGCGGCCGCGCACCGCGCATCCAATTTTTTGATGCGCGCCAGCCACTCCTCGGCTTCCTCGACCGAAAACACGTCTTCGAGCGAGAGCATGCGTACAGCGTGCTGGACCTTTTTGAAACCCTTAGCCACCCCACCGGCCACGCGTTGGGTCGGCGAATCGGGCGTTATCAGTTCCGGATGTTCGGATTCCAGTTTGTACAGCTCGTGTTTAAGCGCATCCAAAGCCGCCTCGGAAATCTCGAGATTGTTCAAAACATGATACTGATACCGATACCTGTCGATTTCCTGCCGCAATTTGGCGATGCGCTCCGCGGCTTGGGCTTGGGTCATAACGGCTCTTATTTTAGAGGCTTTTCCCGCACCTGTCCAAAACGGGAACCCTTGACCAAACCGTCTTTCCGTGATAACAAAATGCCGCCCCTTTGAAAGGAAAAACCATGCATCAACGCCTCATTGAACTGGACCTTGGCCTAAACTTATTGGAGCAACTCGCCGAAGCGGCCCATCGCCTGATCGAAGCGCGAAAAATCGTACAAGACGATGACAACGAGCGCCTGGGTCTGCAATTGGAGTTGGACGCTTCGCTCGTCCATCCGATTATCGTCAGATCTTCCTTGGGCAAGATAGCTGGAACTTTGACGAACCTGCGCGGCGCCAAAATCGCCTTGGCCGATGCCATGGCCGTATATGCGCAATTTGAATCCAGTGGCCTTAAGCTGGAATCGGTTAGCGCCTCAGCTCCGGACGAGGCCGATCTGACGTTCGCCGTGGTCAAGCGCGACAGGCGCTTCAAGGTGAACCTGACGCTCAATGCATGCCACCAAGACCTGTTCATTTATTTGTATGACGGCGATGCGGAGGTCGACCTAAACCTCTTCTCCTATGAGTGCTGCATCGACGGCGATTTCGAACAAGGCCATAGACTGGAAAAACTCTACGACGCGATGCTATCCGTAAAAGACCTCGATCCGAACGCTATCGAAAAAGACGTTTGGCCCACCCTGCTCGACAAGATGATCGCGTATTTCAAGGATGACCGCCCTATCAAGAAAAACAAAAAACCACCAAAAAAGTCCAAATAATCCGTCATTCTCGACGGTTTTTTCATATCTCATCAAGGATAGCCGCGCCGTTGACTAATGTTGAAATATGTGATAATAGATTCGCGCCCTTTGGAAAGGAAAAAACATGCATCAGCGGCTGGTCATTCTGAACGCGCGTCTCGAGGAATTCTCTCTTGCCGTCTACGGTCTCGCCCAAACCATGTTTAGATGCGGCATAGCAGAACAGGAGCCTGAATGCGACGGCATGGACCTCGCATTGAACATGAAGTTCGACCACCAATGTCCAGTGCCGATAGTTTTTTCGACAACCCGTCTGATGGGTAGAATCAAGAGCGCTCAAACCGCAATTGCCAACATGATGATGCTTTGCGAGTACGCCGAATCACGCGGCTGCGTATTGAAAGACAGCGGAACGAAGTTGGAACACGAGCGCGCGCTGGAACTGGTCGCCGTCAAAGGCAACCGCCGCTTGACATTGACGCTGGACCTGGTCGACCACGAATTTGATGGGGAAAGCATGGTTACGGCAGAGACGTCGACGGGTACCGACGTAGTCACCCTGTTCCTGCATGAAAAAAACTGCGGAATAGATTTTTCCGATACGTCGCCCGCAACCCAATCCCTGTACCCCGATCTCCCATGTAAAAACGGCTCGAACAAGGTGGCCAAAGGCCAATGGCCCGCGCTGTTCGACGTCATGGTCTCGTACCTGCTTGCCGGTTCCAAACCGAAAAAGAGACGTGTCAAGTAAAAACACACATGATACACCGTCATTCTCGACGGTTTTTTAATTTTAGGATTATACTTGGGAACATATGGAACACAATCGCCACGCGAACGACATCGTGGAAATCACCGAACCGCGACTCATCGTATCCAACGCCGGTGACATCCTTGACCTCTTGGCCAATACCCATGCCAAGGCCTTAATCCTGCGCCGCGAGCAACTGGCGCCGGAGTTTTTCGATTTAAAAACCGGCTTGGCCGGCGACATCCTGCAAAAATTTTCCACCTACGACAAACGTCTGGCCATCATCGGCGATTTTTCCGACGTCACGAGCAAAGCCTTGCGCGATTTGATTTACGAATGCAACCAAGTCGGCCGTACGATTTTTGTGCCTACGACACAAGCAGCGCTTGAAATCTTTGGACTTTAGACCATCGACTATCGTGCGCTCTACGGACACGTCCCGGCCGAACCGACCTTCTTGCACAAAGCTTCCTGCGAAAAGACAGTATAACTGAATAGACCGGACAAAATATCTTGCCGCGGCATGGTGACCGTGAGTTTTTGCGTGGTTCGGCCATATGTCCCCTGGCTGCCCAACACGATATCGCCTGGGTAATTCAACTGCGCCGCGCCGTTATAGAACGCGACTTGGACGTTGCTCGCGCCGCATTTGAAGGGACGGATGCGCAAACGGTACGCCTTGGCCGGATCCAACGGTGAAATCGCCATGGGCGAAACCGAAAACGGCCACACAGTGTAGTTGGCCGAGGCCGTAGGCCAAGTGATGGTTCCGCCGGAAATTTGCCATTCGGCCGTCCCCACTTCCATGTCCGGCGAAACGAAACCCTTGGCCGCGCAATCCGCGCCCGGTTGCCACGAGATGGTCACTCGATCGGCGTTGGCCGTGGACGAGATGTTGTCAGGATCGAACAGGTCCACGAACGCCAATTGTTCTTGCCCCAAGGTCGTAAAAGATTTTGTCGCTGGAGTGTCGAAGCCCGTGGTGGATATCCATTTGGTCGCGCCCGGATAGGTGCTGGACGAGGACGCGATCTGCGTCAATGTTTTGTTTTCCTTGCGGATGGCATACAGCTGTTGCTCGATGCCCGCATTGGCCATGTAATAAGCGCCCACGGCCCGATCCATCTCTTGCGCGCGCTTGGAACCCTCCATGACCATCACGCCTATGGCCGCGCCCAACATCAAAAGCAACGACACCAACGTCAAAGCCATGGCCACGATGTTGCCGGGCGCTTTATGCGTTCGACTTTGGACTTTGGACTTTGGACTATTAACGCGCATATACGCGGGATGAAATCGTGGTCTGCACGTCATTGGTGACGCGTTCGTTGACGTTGGACGCCATGTAAGTGAGCTTGAGATAAAACGTGACCACGGGTTGGCGGTCGCTTTGGTAGGATCCGGCGCCATAATCGTATACGAACGGCGAGACGGTCGGCCAAACCAACACCTTAAAATCGTCGACATTGACGTTCCGCGAAGTCAACGGCGCCCAAGTCGAACCGCCATCCGTAGAGACCGCCAGACATCTGACGTTTGAATAATCCAAACACACGGGGTCGTTATAGTCCGCTAGTTTGATTTTTGTGGCCACGCCGCCCTCTGGTTTTAGCGAAAGCGTGGATGTGGCTCCACTCCAGGTCACCGAATAATCCACCGGCGTATTGCGTATCAGGCGCGCCGTATACTCGGTGACGTACCGCATGTCTTGTTGGACAGCGGCCGAATAACTGGTCTTATGCGACAAACGTATGAACGAGAGGTAGGTCTGCGACAGGATGGTGATGGTTATGGCGAACAGCAGCATGACCACCAGCAATTCCAAAACCGTATAACCAGGTGCGCACGTCGCACGTCGCACTGCCTGCCCTGAGCGGAGCGGAGCGGAGTCGAATGGGTCGCTACGTCCCAGGCTCCTGGGACGCGGGACCACGCCAGAGGCGGGCGCAGCGCGGGACGCGGGACGATATTCCCTATCTCCAATCATATAAATCCGTATAGATGGTCAAGGTTTTGGTCTTATCCCGGCGCGTCCATTTGACATCGGCTTTGGCGCGCAAACCAATCAGGTTGGTTTGGGGCGCGGTCACGCAACCGCACACGCCCGTAGGGTACGTAATGACCGAATGATCCGCATTGGCGCAGATGGGTATGAAAGTCAGTAACCTAGAAAATTGCGTACTGGTGCCGGAAATGTTGTTGAGCACGTAAAACGTATTGGCATTCGAGGAGCGCTTTACCACGGCAGAAGCCTGATTGATGTCGGATACGTATGAAAAAAGCGGCTCGGACGAGCCGTCCCAACTCGGCACGACCGTGCAGCCGCCCATCAAATTGGTCATACCGTAACCAAACGGCTGCGTTGCCAACCAATTGGAATCACGTTTGTTTTGCGCCAATTCCAGCATTTCGCGCGCCATGTTCATAGCCTGGATGTTATCCGCGTCGCTTTCCTGCAAAGCCAAATTGGAAAAAATCAACGTGGTCACTCCGTATAAAGCCACTGAAATTATGAAAAGCACGATCAGCATCTCGATGATCGTCTGCCCCGGGAGACTCCTTCCCGACGTTGTACCGCGCCAGAGGCGGGCGCTGCATTGTACGTTGTACGTTGTACGAGTCTTCATAACACCGATACCCTCCCCGTTATTTTGTTGACTTCCACGTCCTTATATTCGCCGGAAACTTTGTGTCTGATGCGAATCAATATCAAATACGGCTCGGGTTGCGGCGGCACCAACACGTCCACGATGTGCGCTTGTCCGCTCTGCCGCACAAAGCTCACGTTGGCCCAAGCCGGACCGGCGCCCATCGAAGGCCAATACGTTTCGATGGATTGGATTTCGACCTTGTCGGACGTGCCTAGCAGCAATTCACGTTCCTGAATTTTTTCGTTAGCGCTCGTATATTTGTAATCCTGCGTGGCTGGATTTACGTCCGCGAAAATCACGTATGACGACGATGCGGCATGCATCCAAATGCCATAACCCGACGGGATGGCGTCTTGGCACGCGCTAGCGCCGCAAGCGGCCGAGGAATTCTCGCACACGACATTTTCCGTACCTGGTTTGCACGTTTTGATGTTTTGGGCTTCGAGCGCCTGCGCTTGCGCGCTACGCAAATCGGACGCCAACTGAGCCGCCGCCGCACGCAACTCGTCTTTTTGGTTGGCCGAACGCAAGCTGAATACGGTCAACAAAGACAATAAAACCACGATCGATAAAGCGACCAACATCTCGGCCAGACTGAAGCCTGGGAGTTTACGTGAGCGCATGTGAAAGCCACTCCAAAATATCCTGACCCCACCATAAGGCCACCAATGTCCCGGCAACCAACGCCGGCCCAAAGGGCACGCGCGTGCCGGGTTGGATTTTTTTCATGAACAACAGCGCCAAAGCGAAAGCCCCTCCAATGATGTACGCGAAATAAATGGCCAACCCCACGGACGGCCAACCCAAAACCGCGCCCATGATGGCGCCCAGCCAGATATCCCCAGACCCGATCCAACGCTTGCGCGACACGATCCATTGGAACAAAAAGAAAAGCGTGGCCGCGCCAAAACCCACGGCGTGCGACCAGCCGACCTCGAGCGCGGGCGCGCCGGCCGCGACCTTCATGAGCGCGTTCCACAGCGAAAACACGATGCCCGTGCCGACCATAAGTTCCAACGGCAATTCGCTCCACCTAAAATCCATGACCGTGAACACCAAAAGTGAAGCGCCGAAAAAGAATTCGAATCCCATGGGCAACCAAGCGCCTTGCGACAAGTATCGCACCACGGAAATGATGGCGAGCAGCGCCCCGGCCAACTCGACCAAAGGATACTGGACATGGATCTTCTTGCCGCACATGGAGCACTTGCCGCGTTGGATGAGATACGAGAGCACGGGCACCAAATGGCGCGCCTTGAGCGTGTGGCGGCAATGCGGGCAATGCGAACGCCCCATGAGCGTTGAATGTTCGTGTGTGCGTATGGCCACCACATTCACGAACGAACCAAAAATCGCGCCGAACGCCGCGGCGCAACTCAAGATCAGAATGTATTCGAGCATCATGTTGGATCAGTCTATCAGGTCCATCAAGTCCTTCAGGTCCTTCAGGTTTGGGATCTCGGCACGGCGACCTGATGGACCTGACGGACCTGCGACCTGACGGACGTGTCATTTAAGCTCATCCAACTGGTCCACGCCGTTCGCATGCGCGTAGTAAGTGCCTGCCGGGCCGTATGCCGTGGCGCGTTCGGTGGTGAAACGCAAACTGTAACCGCTCTGCGTACTGTGGTAGGCGTAATATTCGCCCGACTTGGGACCCGCGGGCACGGCTTCCAGGAAAATCGGCGGCGTATTGTCTCCAGCCGGGGTAAAACCGTTGCCCGTCAACTTTTCCCCACCGCCTCCGGGCTTGCCCAAAAACACTCCGTCAGACACGGGATACGCGGCTTTCTGCAACCAGAATTGGCTCAAGGCCGCACGCATTACCCCGATGTCGGAGATGCGTTTGGCGTCGCGGCTCATGGCGCGTTGCACGCCCAAGGCGTACGTGAAGATGGCGATGACGATGCCGATTATCAACAAACCGATAAGCAACTCGGGTATGGTCACGCCCGACAAACGACGGATTTTTAACATACCAATTTATTATACCTTAAATCACCCGCGGAAGGTAGTTGTCCGTCATGCCGAATTCAGCCCGCCACCCGAAGCCGTTAGGCGCAGGATGGTTCGGCATCTCGATTAACAACATGCAGACCATCGAGATCCTAAAACTAGTTCCCGCCAGAGGCGGACGGGCAGGATGACACCGTAGAATACAAAAACCCCAGCCTGTCAGCCGGGGTTTCATGACTTTTGGGATGTTTACTGCAACACGCCGTTCTGGTTGGCCACGTGCGCAGCAGGACCAGTCAAATTTCCAGAATTGCCCTCCAAGAAGAAGCTAATGTTGTAATTAGTAATCGTTGGAACGCCTGTAATGAACCCATAATTGCAAGGAGTAGTGGGAGCCGCACCGCAGACCCCCGTCCCATTCGGATCCTCGATGTTCTTCAAGTTAACATAGTTGGTAGTGACCGTGGTTCCAGCCGCACCGGCACCGCTACAAGCCGTGCCTCCAGTGCACAGATTGGCATCGCTCACCACGTCACCGACGGCCAAGGCCGAAGTACCGCAAACCTTGCACAAAATAGCACCGTCTTGGGCCGCATTGGCCAAAGCCGAAGCCACGGAGCGCATATCGGCCACACGTTTGGAATCGCGACTCTTAACTTGGGCGCCGCTGTAGGCGACCACGGCCAAGGTGGCCAAAATGGCGATGATGGCGATGACCACCAAAAGCTCGATGAGGGTGAAACCTTTTTTGAGTTTCATACGATTAATTCTGAATTATTATCCTTCAAACTCCAACAGGTCTGTCAGGTCTATCAGGTAAGCATGACCTGATTGACTTGAAGGACATGATGGGCTTAAAAGACGTTTATAAATTATTGTTGATAAGTATAGCACATTATCCGGTGCCGGACGAGAGGTTGTACAAAGGCAACATGATGGCCGAAACCATCACGCCTACGCCCAAACCCAAAATGACCATGATGAGCGGCTCGAGCAACGAAAGCAGGTTGGCCGAAGTGTTGGACAGGCTGCGTTGGTAAAAATCGCTCAACCTTAACAAAACATCGTTCAACTTACCCGCTTCTTCGCCCACCGAAAGCATCTGCA
>JAKLEH010000007.1 GCA_022703155.1 Patescibacteria group bacterium
ATGACCATGTTGGCGTTCTGCAGGCTGAAGCGGTCGAACAGGATGAGCGAGTTGTTGTGGCGGTTGATGCCGAACAGGATGCCTTCGTCGCTCGTCAGGTCGGCCGAAGTGAACGGGAACGACGACGCGATGGGCGACGTGCTCATGTTGAAGGTGATGGAGAGCTCGTCGTTGCCGAGCGGCATGGTGGAACTGAAACCCTGTTCGGATTGGAAATACGAACGCCGCGTGTAAATCAACATGGAGCCGAAAGTGGATTCCACGTGCGACGAGAGGCGTTCGAGTTCCTCTTTGGAGGAGGAATAGAAGGTGACGTAAAACGCGAACTGGTAGAAGTGTTCTATACCCTGGGTCAGGTCGTCGCGCAGCTGTTCGATGTCGCGCAGAGCCGTCTCTTCGGCCGGATCGCGCGGTTTGCCTTCGCGCGCCGCCATGTTGATGTTGGCTTCCAAGATGCCGACTTTCTTTTTGAGCTGCTTAAGGATGATGTCGGATTTGACCGGATAGAAAAACATGGCGATATCCATCATGGCCGAGAGGTTGATGATGGGCGAAGCCCAGCCCACGGACACGTAACGCGGGTAGGTCACGATGAAGATGGTGCGCGCGAACACGCTGCCCAACGAAATGAAGCTGGGTTCGATCTTCATGGCCGACGGCGCGATCAAGTCCTTGATGGTGGCTACGCCTTTGCGGTATATCGCCTCTTCTTCCAGGGCGATCTTTTCCTCCTGCGTCTTCTTCTCGAGCTCCTGTTTGGAGGGGCCTTTCTGCAGGCTGACGCCACCGGCCGCGAGTTGCGCCGCGGTCAGCTTCTTCTCCTCGGATGTTTGGAATGCCATATATTTATAGAATAACCAATCTTCAAACAACAAACAGCAAACTTAATTCATGATTGTGCGCTTATTGTCGTGGGTTCATTGCTGTTTGAAATTTGCTGTTTGCTGTTTTACCCCTCTTTTATAGAATAACCAATCTTCAAACAACAAACAGCAAACTTAATTCATGATTGTGCGCTTATTGTCGTGGGTTCATTGCTGTTTGAAGTTTGCTGTTTGCTGTTTTACCCCTCCAGTTGGAGCCTCCCCACTTCCGTCATGCGCTGGGATTCGAAGAGTTCGGGATTGTAAACCGTGTAATAAAGTTCGATCAGGCTTTGTGTGTCCAGCTGGATGGCCGTAAGCGACATGCCCTGCAAACCGGAGATGATGTTGCCGACGCGCAACTCGAGCGCGGTCTTGTATTTTTGGAACCGGTCGGCGCTTAGCTTGATGGTGACCATGGGCGAGAAGATGGCCGAAATCTTTTCCCCGATGCCCTTCTGCACCTGTTGCATGGGGTCGTACGGAATGACGATGTAGAAGCGCTTCTGCATGATGTTGCCCAAGTCCACCAACTGCCGGACGTACGAACGGTAATCCCCGATTTGGTTGCGCAGGAGTTCATTTTTCTGCTGTAATTCGGCGTCCTTCAATTTGGAGATGTAGTCGTCGATGTTCAGCCGGCGGGTTTGGATGACCACTTGGATGGGAAAATCCAAAGAGTTGAGGAATTGCATGTAGGCCTGCACGATGGCGCTTTGTTCGTCCTCGGATTTGAGCGCGAAGTTGATGCTCGACACCAACAACACGGCGCGAAGCGTGCCGTCGCGCAACACCACCAAATCCTCTTTGATTTCGGCGATGTCCAGATAACTCTGGGCCGGGACTCCGGGTTTGGAGCCGGCGAGTTTTTTGCTGTGCATGGTTTCGGGCATATTCTTTCAAACAAACTACATTTTTACGTTCAGCCAGTCGCAGTCCTTAGTCACAGTGCGGACGTTCACGACTCCCGACTGCGACTGCGCACTGCGACTAACCCTTGTTTTTAGCGTTATTAGCCAATTCATCCTCTTCCGGTTTATAGACTCCGCCCGTGTTGACGGTCAGCGCCAGGTCGCGCAAACGGGTGGAGCTGGGCCGGGCCTTGCCTTTGGTCTCTTCGGCCACGGGCAAACCCACGACTTTTTCCACGGCCTGGAATTCCTTTTGGCCCGACTTGTTCCAGACGCGCAGTTTGGGCCGCATTTGCGACTGCAGGAAATTGAGGAAAAACAAATGGAAAGGCTGGCCGTTGACCTTGAGGAAGCCGAAGGTTCCGGCCAAACCGGCCGTGGGAATGAGGGCCAAGACGAAATACGTGGTGGTCAGAATCTTGTATTCCACGAACAGCAGACCGGCCCCGCCCAACATGATCAAAAATTGGCGCACCGTAATGGGTCCGATGATGCGGTCCTCCTTGTCGATGAATTGCGGAACGATGAATTGGCCGGGCATATCCCTTTCCTCCCCTTAATAAGGGGAGGTTAGGAGGGGTATCATTTAAGTGACACCACCCCTAACCCCTCCTCGTTAAGGAGGGGATATTTTAAAAATGCAGTTGGTTATTCATGCTCACCAGCGCCTCTATTTCCTCGGGCGTAAGCGTGTCTTTGCCGGCCGAACGTTCGGTTTCCGCGATTTGCGCGATGGGCTTGCCGCTCTTGAAGCTCTTGGCCACCAATTCCATATACGCTTTCATGACCGGCGACTGCTGCCACGACCTGACGCCGTTCATTTTGTTTTCGAACGATTCCTGCTTGAGCGTTTCCAAACGCTGCAAAATCTTGGCCGTGGCCTCTTGGGGCGTTTTGCCCATGCGCCGGAATTGCGGCAAGCTCAAATTCGCCAATTCCCCAACCAAACCCTGGAGCTTAGGCGCGCCCACCGACGGTTTGACCCCGTCCACAGGCTTGGGCGCCCCAGCCGCCTGCGCCGCCATCTGCGCGGTCACCGCCGAAACTTTAACCACGGGCTCCACCGTCCCGCGTCCCGCGTCCCGCGTCGCAGGCTGCATTCCGACCGTCCCGGTCGCGACTTTCGACTTCTGACTTTCGACTACGCCTTGTCCGCTTCCGACATCCGACGTCCGACCTCCGACTCCACCGGTCGCCGGCACCAGCTCCCCCAACTCCTTCTTTTCCGCGGCCGCGGCTTTTTGTTCCACGGGCGGGGGCGGGGCTTGCGTTTGCCAGCCTTTTTTTATGGCTTCGGCCAACTTCAAACGTTCCTGCTCCTGGGCTTGGCGCGATTTTATCTTTTCTTGGTACCACTTGGCGTGCGTCTCGGCCTCTTGGCGGCGCCGATCTTCGATTTTGCGCTTCTGTTCGGCCAACTGCGTTTCCAATTTGCCGCGTTCCTCGGATTCTATCTGCCCGCGATGTTCCTGATACGCTTTTTCGATGATGGCGCTCCACGCGTTGGCCTTGTCGCGGTCCAAGCCCATGCCGCCGACTTTGGAATCGCGCTGCAATAACGAGAGCAGTTCGCCGGCGTTGCGCACATCGCGCAAGCGTGACGAGACCACGTTCTGCAGGCGGTTGGCCAGATACGCGTCCGTAGGCCGGTCCGGAATGGCCTCAATCGCGGCTTGCACGGCTTTGTCCAGCTCGGTCACGATTCTTGGCGGCGCGGGTTGCGCGGCGCGGATGGTGGCTATCTCCGCCTGTTCCGCCGCTTCTTGGCCGCTGGGTTGGCGCAACGATTGGGCCAGTTTTGACGTCTGGGCGTTCAGGTAATCGGCGTAAGCCTCTTCGGTCAGGATTTCCAAACCCGCCGTCTTAAAACCCTGCAGAATCTCCAAAGCCTTGTCGGCCGCTTTCTCGTCAAAGCCCAAGCCGCCAAAATCCGGAGTGCGCATCATGGCCTCCTTGATTTGCGACGGGACTGATTTTTGGTTGACGTAGTCGCTCACGAACTGCCGCAGTTGCGTCCTGACATTCTGCCCCATGGAATACAGACCCAATCGGTTCACGATTTCTGAGGCCACACCAGAAAACGACACGGGCCGGTACAACACGCGCGTCTGGGGCCAAGACGAGGACTCTATCTTTTGCTCGCGCAAATACACCGTCAGTTCGTCGCCGTAAAAATCGCGCAGCGGCCAAAAAACGTTTTTCAACAAAAACTCCAATGCGGCTTTGCGTTTGGCGTCGTCCAAATTGTACGTTTTCAACATCGTATCCAGTTCGGAAAACGTTAGTCCGACGTTTTTAGCGCCCAACGCGCACATCAAAATGGGCTTCTCCACGTCATCGAACAATTTTTCAGGCGAAAGGCTGTAATCCTTCAACAAAGAATCGTAGGCCGTATCCACGGCTTCCATAAAAAAATTCTGGATGCCTTGCGGCATATCCATGAATCGAGGGTAGACCTTACGCGTAGTCATAATGACATTACGCACTTCCACTCACCAACTTGGCCCGAAGCTTTTCGCTTATTTTGCGGGCGTCGTCGGTACTCACATCTACCTTGATCATTTGCTCACGAGCCGATTGGAATTTCGTACCCTTCAAGCCAGCCGCGTCGTCTTTTTGGGCGCGTGAAATGATGTTCATCAGGCTAGTCTGTATCTTTTTCTGTTCTTCAGCGGTCCCAGCTTGCATGGCATTCAAAATCGCCGCTCTATCCATGGCGCCAACTGAATCCGCCACCTGCTCAAACGCTTTGCCCTTGGTGCCAGCTTGGCTTACCATGCCCGCAAAAGCGCTTGCCGTTTCCGACCTGATACCGCCAGAGCTCATCTGCGCAGTCAATTCGGTGCGCAAATTATTAAGCGCCAACTTATGCGAGATTTCACTGTTACGATCCTGAAAATCACCGCTATTCGCATCGTATCCGAATAGCGCCTTAGTCGAAACATGTGCCGCGTACTTTTGCGCCATTTGTGCGCGATGCCTAATTTGCTCTGATTGCGTTTTGCCAGCAAAACCCTTGAGATCGGCCTCGAAATCCCGAGCCACGCTAATCGGCAATTCGCGCCCTATGTCACCAACAGTAACTGCGCCTCCACCGGCCACGTTTCCCAGATTACCGACGTTGCTCTTGATACTCGCGGCCACGCCCGGTTCCACCGCCTTCACGTTACGTAGGACCGCTTCCGGATCGCTGGTGGTGCGGTCATAACGACCTTGGGCCAAAGCGGCAGCACCAGATACCACGCCCCATGATTCATTATCCTTTGAAACCTGCAATGTATAATTGTCTTTTGCGGTGGCGGTTCCCGTGATAAGCCTTTGTGCTCTCGCCTGATTTTCGGGATTCTGACGCGCATATTCCAAATGCCCCTTAGCCAGTTTGCCTTGACGACCACGCATGAAAGTCTTGTAATCAGAATCGTTTTCCACACCCACATTCAGCTCACCGACGTCGTTGATCCAACCCTTGCCCTTCATGTAATTCAACGCGAACTCTCCATCCATGAAAGCGTCATCCTGAATTTTGCTCAAAGCTTGCGGATCTGAGGCCAGCTTGGCGGCCATCTCGCGCTTCTTGCTTACGCCTTTATCATCAACCCCCATAAAGTGCGCCGGGTTCTTTTCGCGCGCCTCATTTATTTCCTTCAACAAATCCGTATCGTTCCTGGCAACCGCAGCATTCTCCAAACCTGATAAAGTCGCGGCAATCTCGGAATTAACCATGTGTCGCGCAGCCGCGTCCTTCTGTTCCTTGGTCGCGTTTTTCCATGGCGACTTGTCGGCGTCCATCTCTTCACGAACACGCTTGGTCCGTTCTTTCTGATACGGAGACCCGGTCACTAGTTTCGCCTGCATGGTATTGGCGGCCATCACTTCGGCCTGCGTGGCAAACGTCGAGCCTTTGACCTTGTTCAGCATCTTCATCTGATCCTCGGGCGCCATCATGCCAATAGCCTTCTTGAATTCACCTTCCTTCTCGACCGCTTCACGTTTGTGGAACGTCGAGGCCTTGGCCAAACCCGTGCGCATGCCCATGGTCATAGGCATGCCGCTGACTGCCATTTTGCCGGCCAATTTCGCGCCGATTCCGGTTTGCCGTTCCACGGCCATGGCACCCTTGCCCACCGCCGCGCCCCCATATCTTGCAGTGATGGCGCCCAAGGCCGCGCCAGCGCCAAACATACCACCGGCTTCGCCGACCTTACCCACCAAACCGCCGATTTGCGGCACGGCCTCTCTGGCCATGCTTACGGCAGTCTGCACGCCCATGAGCATGAAGGCGATCATGACGATGAACTGCGCAAGCTTATCCGGCGCACCGATTTTGGTGATGACCACATTTTTGCCGGTTGCGCTAGCCTGCGTAGTTTCGCTGCTTTTGGAAGGTGAATATAAGGAACTGACTGTGCCGTTGTCTTGCGCCATGGCGAGCGCCAACCACAAAAAGAAAGCCATGATGGGTCCGCCGACCAAGGCCGAAGACAGCCGCTTCCACCAGTCGCTGGCGAAAGCGGAAAAAGCCTTTTGCATCTTTCCGGGCAAAGCCCATGCGAAAAACATGACCGGCGACGTGATGAGCAACATCCAGAGCACGATGATGCGGGCCAAAAAGAAGATGATCATGATGATCAGCAGCGTCATGGAGATGGACATGATCCATAACGCAAAAACCGACGCCGCGAAAATCGAAACCATGGTCAAAGGAGTGACTTCGGATACGTCGCTCCAACCGATTACGATTTTGCCGCCTTCCTCTTTGACCACTTGGTCGCCACCCTCATTCAACTTCATGATGTTTCCGATCTGCAAGGCTTGGATGAAGTTGTTGCCGGCTATCTGTTTAAATCCGTTGACGAACGTCAGCACGATAACCTGCGAAAAATCTATCATCAGGCCGATCAATGTTTTTGAAAAATTGATGAGCACGGCCATGAGCAGCAGCTTTGGCAGAACGCTCTTGTAGTGGAAATCCTTATAACCCACGATGGTGGAAAAAGCCGAAACCAACACCACGATGATGAAGAACATGTTCACCGTGTCGCGCATGATGGGCCAACCGACGGACACGGGATAGGCTTTCACGAAATTGTTGTACTGCGTGATGCTGACCAAGAAATCCACCAAAATAAGGATGAAGAAGCCTAAAATTTCGCACAACACCAAAACGAGACTTGTCAAAAGACCCATCACGATATTCACGAAAGTGTCGATGAAACCTTCAGCGGACGCGGGAACCGCCACAACGAATACCGCCAGGAACGCCACCGCGAGCCCGGCTAAAGCCAACTTGCGCCGGCGGCGCCTCATCAACAAAAGCGGATCTTCAATAATTTTTTTAGTGCGGTTTTTGGGGAAAAAAACCTGACGCAAAAACCTAAACGGCGACCCGCCGGCTCCTGGTTCACCCTCGCCCCAAAATATCCTCCTATACATTGGCCCTATTGTAGCACAAAAGAGGTCTGCCTAGCGGAAAACAATCCACAACCCACAAGGGAATAACCAAACCGGCAATAACCAATAACTAAAAGACCCGTCATTCGCAATTAATAATTGAATTTCCCCTTTGGCCATTGGAATTTGGTCATTGGTCATTCCCCGATATTCGCAGCTTAAACAATGATTGATTAAACCCCGTTTATCTGCTAATTTATCCAGACATGGAAGAACAACACAAAGTCGATTTGCTGGAAACTTCATACGACCGCTATTCACGCAAAAAAACCGCTGTAGTAGCGGTCGTTTTCGCGTTGGTCGTAGGTTTGTTCGCCACGGTCGGGGCTTGGGCCTCGTACCGCGCCGCCAGCCACGGCACCAGCGTCCTGGCCGAAGTCGGCCAATTGCCGGTCATAGCGGACATCCGCCGCTTGGCCTTGGGGCAAGAGGCCGGCGCCAACGACCAAATCTCCAAAGACCGCATCCACATCCTGTTGTTGGGCGTGGGCGGCGAAGGCCATGACGGGCCAGAACTGACCGACACCATCATACTGGCCAGCTTGGACACCAAAAACGAAAAATTGGCCATGCTCTCCATTCCCCGCGATTTGGCCTTTCCCATGGGCAATAGCCAATTCCGTAAAATCAACAGTTTGAACGCGTTCAACGAAAAAGCCGAACCCGGGGCCGGCGCGCGCCGCACGGCCGACGAAATCGGCGAATTGCTCAACGTGCGCATCGACCACGTGTTGCGCGTGGATTTTGACGGGTTCGCGGACTTCATCGACACTTTGGGCGGCATCGACCTGGAGGTCGAACGCGGCTTCACGGACAATTCGTATCCGGCCGCGGACTACAAATACCAGACCGTGACGTTCCAAAAAGGTCCGCAGCACATGGATGGCGCACGCACGCTAAAATATGTGCGCTCGCGGCACGGCAACAACGGCGAAGGTTCGGATTTCGCGCGCAGCCGCCGACAACAATTGGTCATCCAAGCGGTCCGAGAAAAACTCGTGTCGCTCGGCACGCTCGCCAATCCTAAAAAAGTGGCGGATTTGTATTCGGCTTTTTCCAACCACATCCAAACCGACATCTCGGCTTGGGACGCGGTCGGCCTGATGCCGCTCGCCACCAAAATCGACCGCACGCGCATGACCATCCGCACGCTGACCGACGCGCAAGACGGCGAGCTTTCGCCGGCTAACGTAAACGGCGAATACATGTTGTTCCCACGCAAACCCGATTGGTCGGAAATCCGTTCCATCGCGGCCGATCCGTTCGTGACCAAAGAGGACGAACTCGGCAAACTCAAACCCCAAACCTCGGTCAACGCGGAAATCAAGAACGGCACCAACTACGAAGGCTACGCCTTCCAAGTCACGCAAAAACTCAAAAGCCTGGGTTATCGCGTGCCGTCGTTCGGCAACGCATCGCACCGCGGCTACGAACGTACGGTCATTTACGATCTGACCGACGGCAAACTGCCCGAAGAACTCGTACGTCTCAAAAAGATGCTGGACGCGGACGTGGCCACCTCGCCGGCCAAACCCGTGGACGGCACGGGCGAACGCGTCATTTACACGCAAGATTTGGCCGAAGAGCGCGTCAAGGCTTCGTCCACGCAATTTCTGGTCATCTTGGGCGAATCGTCGCTCGGCATGATCCACCCCTACTATGCAACGCCGCAATAAGACCGAAACGCGAAACGCGAAACGCGAAACGCCTGACTATCCAGCCCCAGACCGACAGGACGTCCGACATCCGACGCCTTCGACAGCGAAGCCACCCATCGTCGCCCTGGTGGGACGCGCCAACGTGGGCAAATCCACGCTTTGGAACCGCTTGGCCGAAACTTCGCGCGCCATCGTTTCGGACATCCCCCACACCACGCGCGACCGGAATTACGCCGACTGTTTGTGGCGCGGCCACATCATCCAGATCGTGGACACCGGCGGCATGGACGCGGATACGGATACGGCCATCGGCCGCGGCATCGTACGCCAAGCCGAAGCGGCCATCCGCGAAGCTGACCTGGCCTTGTTTTTGATCGACGCGCAGACCGGCATCTTGCCCCAAGACGCGGAATTCGCCGCGCGCCTCAAACGCCTCAACCCGCATTCCCTGCTCGTGTCCAACAAAGCGGACCGCAACTCCATCCTGGGTCAAGGCACGGCGGCCGAAGTCTTCAAATTGAACTTGGGCGAACCGTTCCAAGTCAGCGCGGCTAACGGCCGCGGCATCGGCGATTTGTTGGATACGGTCTACTCCGAACTCGAGAAGATGGGCAAGCCGCCCGCGGAACAAACAGAAAAACCATCGCTCAAAGTCGTGCTTATGGGCCGGCCTAACGTGGGCAAATCCTCGCTCATGAACGCCATCTTGGGCGAAGAGCGTTCCATCGTCTCGCCCATCGCGCACACCACGCGCGAGCCCGTGGACACGGAATTCGCCTGGAAAGGCCAACCTGTGACGCTCGTGGACACGGCCGGCATGCGGCGCCGCGCGCGCATCGATGAACGCATGGAATTCGACGCCATGGACCGCAACCGCCAAGCGCTCGGCCGCGCGGACGTGGCCGTGTTGGTATTGGACGCCAATGAGGACCCGCGCAAACAGGACAAACACCTGGCCGGTTTGCTCAAGGATTCGAACCGCGGCCTCATCATCGCGGTCAACAAATGGGACACGGTGGCGCATAAGACGACGCAGACCGCTGACCAATTCGCCGACGGCATCCGGCAGTCCATGCCGTTCCTGGCGTTCGCGCCCATCGTGTTCGTGTCCGCGGAAAACAAACAGCGCGTACGCGAGATTTTGGATTTGGCCTTCCGCATCCGCGACGAACGCGAACGTTTCATCCAATCCAACGCCCTGCAAAAATTCCTCAAGTTCGCCATCGCCAAACAGCCGCCGCGCGCCTTGATGGGCAACAAAAAACCCTACATTTCGCACGCCGAACAAATCGGCACTTCCCCGCCCCGCTTTTTGCTCACCATCCGCGGCGCGGGCGTGCGTCTGCACGGCGCCTGGCTAAAATTCTTCGAACGCATGGTGCGCGAAAAATTCGGTTTCCTGGGCACGCCCATCGCCATCGACACGGAGGTCGACACCACGCCCGTGGAAAAAACCTTCAAAGGCCCGCACCGCCGCCGGAAGCCCATGGGGCGCAGGGTGGGAAGGTATTAATTAATAAGATTCATAAGATTTTTAAGATTCATAAGATTGGGACAATCTAAATTTACTTCAAATATATTAAATTTATTTTTTCCGAAAATCTTATGACTTTTATGAATCTTAAAAATCTTAAAAATTGATTTATGAAGCTCATCCTCGGCCTAGGCAATCCGGGCAAAGAGTACGCCAAGACGCGGCACAACGCGGGCTTTTGGGTCGTGGACAAGTTGGCCGACGATTGCGGAGCAGTTTGGGAAAACGACAAGCGTTGCGAATCCAAAATCGCCAAATGCCGGATGGGCAGGCAGTCGGTCATGCTGGTCAAGCCCCAGACCTACATGAACGAAAGCGGCCGGGCTTTGGCGTTGCTGGCGGGTTATTACAAACTCGACGCCGCCGACGCGCTCGTGGTCCAAGACGAAATGGATTTACCGCCCGGATCTTTGGCTTTGGCGTACGGCGGGCGCGCGGCCGGCCACAACGGATTGGCCGATATCCAACAGCACTTCAAAAACCAAGACATCCAACGTTTGCGTTTGGGCATCGGCAAACCCGAGCGCTCTTCCGAGCGCAAGGATTGGGTCTTGGCCAAACCTTCCGCAGCCGACGCCCAAGCGCTGGAAACCGCCGTGGACTTTGCGGCGCAAGCCGCGGCCGATTGGGTCAAAGACGGCATCGAAGCGTCCATGAACAAATGGAACCGCCTCAAGAAGCAACCGGAAAAACAACAAAATCCAAACAGCCAACAGCAAAGTTGATTTGATTGTCGACGACCAGCAGTCTTGCTGTTTGGGATTTGCTGTTTGCTGTTTTTATCAAAAAACCGCTCGGATCTGCTTACGAAGAAACTGTTGCTCCGGGATTGGAGGGGCGCTCCCGGGACAGCCGTCCGTAAGCAGACCTGAGCGGACCACCGATGTAACGGTGACGACGCACCAAGGTCAGATGTCGGAAGTCATTTTTCAGGAAGTCGACGGGAGTCGGGATTTAATACCTGACCACCGGATCACTGACGTCAGACGTCCGACGAGGCTTCGCCTCATTTCTTACCCCACCTCCATGAACCCTGTCAAGAGCCAGACAAACGCTAAAAACCCGGTCTGGGACGAGTCGCGCAAGGGCTGGTTAGGTTGCGCTTGGTTCGAAAAAACCGGCCCGGCCAGCTTGTCCAAACTCCAATCCGGTTTTGGTCAAGACGGCGGCATGCAGGCTTTCGCGGCCAAGCGCGAGCAGTGGCTAGCCACGGGCCTGCAACCGAACCTAACGGACGAATTCATGGAATGGCGTGCCAAAATCGAGCCTGACGCTTTGGTTGCCCGCTTGGCCCAGGACGGCATTGATTTTGTTTTGCCGTGGGACGCTGGATATCCTGCGGCTTTGCGTCAAAGTTCTTCTCCCCCGGCGGCGCTGTTTTGGCGTGGGGCGCACGTGCCGGCCAAAATCTGCGTGGCCGTGGTGGGTACGCGCAAGATGAGCGCTTACGGCCAACGCGCCACGCGTGACATCGTCGCCCAGCTGGCCGCGCGCGACGCTTGCATCGTTTCGGGTTTGGCTTTAGGCATAGACGCCGCGGCGCACGAAGCGGCGCTGGACGCAGACGCGCCCACCGTGGCCGTCTTGGCCGGCGGCTTGGATACGAACAGCCTGTATCCGAGGACCAACGCGCCGCTTGCCGAACGTATTCTGCTTTCCGGCGGCGCGCTGATTTCCGAATTCCCTCCGGGCACGGCTTGCCTTAAACACCATTTTCCGCAACGCAACCGTTTGATCGCGTCCTTGGCCAAAGCCGTGGTCGTGGTGGAAGCCGGCCAGGATTCGGGTTCGGTGCTAACGGCCAAGCTGGCGCTCGACGAAGGCCGCGAAGTTTTTGCCGTACCCGGCCCCATCACCAGCCAGACAAGCTTGGGCTCCAACCTGCTCATCAAAAACGGGGCGCACGTTTGCCTGACTGGGGATGACGTGATCCATGAAGCCGCGGCCGCGTCCGACGCCGGCGGCGAATACGAACGTCAGCTGTCCAAAGACGAACGCAAAATCCTTGACCTGTGCCGCACGCCCACGCACGCCGACGATTTGGCCCGGTTCTTGAATTCCCCGTCCGCGGCCGTGTCGTCGGCCTGCATGCAGCTCGAACTCATGGGCGCACTCCAAGACGCAGGCGGACACGTGTACGAAATGACGGCCAAAGGGCAGAGGCTTTTGAAGGCGAGAAAGGAAGAAACGAAAGAGGCATAACCAGAAAACAGCAAATTCCAAACAGCAAACAGCAAGAAAACCGGGTCCTCAACCTTGCTGTTTGTGTCTTTGCTGTTTGTTGTTTTAAAAAATAGCTTCATTAAGCCTCAAATCATCAAAAATCCCCCCTCCACCTTTGCCATATCGCGCCCAGTCTGGTATCTTCGGTTACATTATATGCATCTAGTGATAGTCGAATCACCCACCAAAGCCAAAACCATCACCCGATTTTTGGGAAAACAGTACCGGATCCTGGCCAGCATGGGCCATATCCGCGATCTGCCCAAATCCAAAATCGGCGTGGACATTGAACACGGATTTGAACCACAGTACGTGATTCCGCCGGACCACAAAAAGACGGTCAAAGAGATAACCGACGCGGCCAAAAAAGCGGACGACGTCTATTTCGCGACTGACGAAGACCGTGAAGGCGAGGCCATCAGCTGGCACTTGGCCAATGTTTTGGGCGTCCAGCCCGAAGCGGCGCGCCGCATCACGTTCCACGAAATCACCAAAGAAGCCATCGAACACGCGCTCAAACAACCGCGGCCGTTGGACATGAACCTGATAAACGCGCAACAGGCGCGCCGCGTGCTCGACCGCTTGGTGGGTTACAAACTCTCGCCGTTTTTGTGGCGCCATGTGCGCCGCGGGCTCTCGGCCGGGCGCGTGCAATCCGTGGCCGTCAGGCTGATCGTGGAACGCGAACGCGAAATCACGGAGTTCAAACCCGAAGAATATTGGACCATCGAAGGTTTATTCGCGGCCAAAAACGGCGGCGAATTGGAAGCCAAACTCAACTCCATGGACGGCAAAGCCGTGGACAAGATGGACATCAAAGACAAGGACGCGGCCGACAAGATCGCGGAAGAATGCCGCAAGGCCGAGTGGATCGTGGGCGGCATCGAACAGAAGCGCAAGGAAAAGACGCCTCCCCCGCCGTTCACCACGTCCACGCTGCAACAGGAAGCCAACAACCGTTTGGGTTTTTCGGCCAAGCAGACCATGACGCTGGCGCAAAAACTTTACGAAGGCATGGAATTGGGCACCGAGGGTTCGATAGGCCTCATAACCTACATGCGTACGGACAGCGTGAATTTGGCGCAGAAGTTCATCGACGAAGCCAACCAATTCATCCTCAAGGAATTCGGCAAGGATTACGTGCTGCCCGAAGCGCGCAAGTACAAGACCAAATCCAAAGGCGCGCAAGAGGCGCACGAAGCCATCCGCCCGACCGACCCGTCGCGCACGCCCGAGATGATCGCGGCTTTCGTGGACAAGCAGATGCTGCGGCTTTACACCCTGATTTGGCAACGCGCCGTGGCCACGCAAATGCCGCCCGCGATTTTGAACGCCACGCGCGTGGATTTGGAAGGCGGACGTTTTGGTTTCCGCGCCACGGGCCAACAAGTGGTGGAACCTGGCTACCTCAAGCTTTATCCGGACCAGGACGCGGACAAGACGTTGCCCGAACTCACGGAAAAGGAAAAAATCCAAGCCAAAAACATCGACGGCAAACAGCACTTCACCGAACCGCCGGCGCGTTATTCCGACGCCACGCTGGTCAAAGCGCTCGAAGAGGACGGCATCGGCCGCCCGAGCACCTATGCTTCGACCATCTCGACCATCATCGACCGCGGCTACGTGGAGCGCGACGACAAGAAGCGTCTCAAACCGCTGGACATCGCGTTCGACGTGGTGGATTTGCTCATCAAACGTTTCCCGGACATCGTGGATTTGGAATTCACGGCGCGCATGGAATCGTCGCTCGACCATGTGGCCGAAGGCGTGATCCAATGGCAGCCTTTGCTCGAAGCGTTCTACGGGCCGTTCAACATGCGTTTGACGCAACAAGAAGAGGAATTGGAAAAAGAGTCGGAAGCCGCGGCCGAAGGACAAGTGTGCGAAAAGTGCGGCAAACCCATGGCCATCAAGCGCGGCCGCTTCGGCAAATTCCTGGCCTGCACCGGTTATCCGGAATGCAAAAACACCAAACCGTTGGAAGGCGACAAAAAACCTCCGGTCTCCGAACCCACCGACCAGATTTGTCCGACCTGTAGCGCGCCCATGGTCAAGAAAGTCGGAAAATTCGGACCGTTCCTCGCATGTTCGCGCTATCCGGACTGCAAAACCATCGTGAACATCGAAATTCCGGTCAAGGACCAGAACGGCCAACCCATCCAGTGCCCCAAATGCAAACAAGGCACCATCCTGGAACGCAAATCCAAAAAAGGCAAGATGTTCTATTCATGCAACCGCTACCCCGAATGTGACCAGGCCTTCTGGGACCGCCCGACCGGCGAACCTTGCCCCGAGTGCGGCTATGCGACGTTGACGGTCAAAGGCAAAAACATCGTCTGCCCCAACAAGGAACACTGCAAATACAAACGGGCGCTGGATAGTGAATAAGGCACTTCATGTAGCATGTAACATGTATCAGGGAATGTAAAAAATTCAAAAAGAGACTCAGCAAGGCGTCTCTTTTTATTTTTTCTTCAACCCTTTACCCCGTCCCCATCACCTGACGCATGCCACATGCCACATGTTACATGATACATGAACTCACCCCGTCTTCTCCTTACCCTTATTGGCCCAAGCGTCCAACCTCTTGATCGTATCGTCCCACATGTGGCTGACGGCGTCGCCGAACGTCTTGGCCTTCATGAAGCTCCCCAAAAACCAACCCACGCCCTTGGCGATACCGCGGAATGCCTTAAATACCGGCAAGCCCACCGCGGCCCCAACCATGGCCCCGCCCCACATCCCCCGCTTCAACAAACCGGGCTTGGCGCCTTCTTCTTTCTTTGCGGTTTGGGCTTCGGCCCGTGTTTGCGACGTGGATTGGACCGTGGCTGTTTCAATGGCGCTCTCTGCTTGTTCGGCCTGTTCGATGCGTTCATTGGCCTTGGCCAATAAAGCCTTTTCCGCGGTTTCAGTCTGCGCATTCAACTCTTCGACCTTACGCTGTTCCATGAGCATGTCGTTTTCCTGACGTTTCAGTTTTTGCATTTCAAGGGATTCGGCGCCCGTGGCTTCGAGCGCCTTCATCTTGGCCCGGACGACCTTCAAATGCTCATTCAATTGCATCAGTTGATGTTCGCCGCCCAGGGCTTGTAAACGCAACTGTTTGAAAGCCTGCTTTTCGGTGAACGGCGCGTCGGGGCTTTGGTCGGACGACAACGCCTCCCATTGCGATTTGGTCCATTTGACGCCATAACCCAAATATTGGTCGTTCCACGTGTTGAGATCAAAATTTTCCAACGCGTCGAATTTCGCCTCTAAGGATTTCAAACCTTGTTCAGCGTTTTCGCGCGCGCTTTCCACGCCCTTCAGTTCCCTTTCGGCCACGAGTTGTTCGGGCGTGACCGCCGATTCGAGCGGGGCTTCGATGGCGGCCCTGGCCGCCGCCTCGTCTTTGCGGCGCTGGTCCAACGCCTTTTCTTGCAGGCCTTTATTCGACTCCAACGCGCCGGCGAGCTTGGTGATTTCGTCGCCAAACGAACCGGCCACGTCCGGATTGGCCTTCAAATGTTCGGACAGGTTTTTGAGCATCTCGCCCAATTTGTCGATGTGTTGTTGGCGCTCCTCGATGCTTTCTGACGATGAATATTGCGCCAAATCGGCCAAGCCTTGGACTATTTCGCGGCCTTTGTCCATCTTCTCTTTGCGGATGGCGCGTTTCTCCTCCATGGAAAGAGTCTTGGCCTTGTCCTCGGTCCTGACCGTAGGCGCGGCTTCGGCGACCATGGCAGCAGCCGCGGCTTCGGTAGTGCCGGATACGACCGTGTTCGCTTCGGTGGCCGGGACAGATTCGGGTTGCGTCGACGGAACCGGCTGTTCCATAACCAATGTACCATTCGGACCCAATGACGGCGCCTGCTCCGACCGCATGCGCAACGTACCCTTGGCCGTGTAATCCGGCAATCTGGTGGTGACGGCCTGGTTTTCAGGGATTGTTCGCGGGGCTTCTGACGTAGGCTGCGTCGCGGGTGCGCTTTCCGGACCGACCCCGAGCAGCGTACCCGTAACCGCGCGTTCGGTGGATGCGGGAGGCGCTTCGGAAGCCGGCACCACGCCAATCAGCGTACCGGTCTTTTCCGTAGCCGGAACGCTTTCCGGTCCCACGCCAACCAATGTCGCGGATCGTTCGGTGGACGCCATGGGTTCGGTCGCGGGAGCGGCTTCGACCGCGGTCGGCGCTTCCGAAGTCGGTTGGGTTGCGGGCGCGTTTTCTAAAACAAAATCTTGACGCAAAGTGGTTCGTGAAGATGGCGCGGTTTCGGCCACGGTAACAGACGCGGTTTCGGCGGTTTTGGCCATGGGCGTGGAGGGCAAAGTGGCAGGACCTTCAACGGCTTGCGGAGCCGTCGCTTCGACTCCGGCGCTGCGCATAGTCGACACGCCTTCGCTTCGCATGGTTTTGACGGCTTCCGCAGAAACAGCTTGAACCACCGACGGAGTTTCCATCCTCACGGATTCGGCCAAAGGCGAAACCTGGGCTTGCGGTCTTTCGGTCGCCGCCATGCCGACCAAGGTTTCCCCGCCGGTTTGTGTGGCTGGCGCTTCGACGGACAACGCCTGCATCCTGACGATTCTGGAGGTGGGTATTTTTTCGGTTGACGGTTGCGTCGGGGCCGGCGCCTCGGCCGCAGACGCTTTTGGTTTGACCGCGCTGGAAAGCGAATCCAATTCGTACTTTACGACCAAATTCTTTTCGTCCTGACCCAACACCGTACGACCCAATTCTTTCTGCAGCATGTCCAGGTCCACGGCTTGCGGCGACGACAGCCCTTGCTCCATAGTCAACTTGCTCATGGCGACCGCGATTTTTTCCGCCGTCACGGGATTGGCTTCCGTCTCGTCAGCCAGGATGGCTTCTTGCGCTTCCGCCGCGGACGCTTCGGCTGACTCGATCGCTGGCGCCTCTGGTGCTCCGGCGACCTCTTTGATTCTTACCCCGCTGGTCTGCGCCAATTCTTCCAGCTGAGTCTTGGCCTTCTCGGTCACCGGTCCAGCGACTTCCAATTTTGACAAAGGGCTTTCCGTCAGGGCCTGTTCCTTTTGGCCACGGACACCTTCCAGGACCTTCAAAGCGTCTTCAGCACTGACGAATCTGAACACCTCCGCGACTTTGGCGGTTTTTTCCTTTTGTCGTTCCGCGGCTTCGGCTTGTGCCGCCTGCTCTTGGACGAGCGGTTTGGCCAATTGGGCTTCGTTGGTCGACATAATGTTAAAAGCATTATATCAAGCCAAAAAAAGATTGTCATTTTAGGCCAAAAAACGCGTCCGCCACCCTTGACAAAAAGCCGAATTTGTGCTATATTAGCTCGTTATCTGCCAAGTGCGGACAACCTTTCGTCCAGCGAGACCGACATATGGCTCAACCATGCGCCGATCCAGCCGGACGAATGTCGCTATTTCAACCCAAAACAATCTAGCCAACCAACGCAAAGGAGCGTTCGAAAAATGGCCAAAGCGATTCTCATCAACTTCCACGTCAAATACCCCTCCACGTGCGCGCCCGACTCCGAGGCGGCCAAACCCGACGACAGGGACCCGATTGCGGCTTTCGGCGAGGCTCTCGGCCTCGAACTGCAGAGCCGCACTTCGGAAGAGATGCAGAAGAAGGAGGACGCCAACCGCGCCGCGCAGAACCCAGAAGTCAAGTCGCGCGACAAGGCCGATTCCGGAACGCTCGTGATGGACGCCGAACAGCAGGTCAAGCTCGAAGAGTTCGTTCGCGACCTGACTGCTTCCGGCTACAGGCTCGTGGACGCGTACTGGCAACACAAGCACGAATTCATTAAGGGCCAGGCCACGGGCAAGGTCAACGGCAGGGTCTACCGCCTGGTGTTCGCCATGAATCAGGAACAGATCATGGACGAGCGCGACGCGCTCGAACTGTCCGAGGATTTCCTCGAGGCCTGCAAGACCTTCACGGCACCGTGCCTCAACGTGTGGGACAACGCCACGTCCCAGACCGTGAACATCGGCAAGAGCTTCAAGCGCCAGGGAGCGCCTTCGCGCCACCACGGCGACAAGTCGCTGCGGTTCCGGCAGGGCGAGTACCACTACGAACCAGCGTATCGCCGCAAGCCGTACGTGGCTCCACCGCGCATGGGCTAGAGAGCGAAACGCAAAAACGCGCAACGCGAAACGCCAGATTCTTTCCGGCGTTACACGATGCGCGCTACGCGTCCCGCGCTACACTCAAAAACCCCACCGCAACACGACAGACCTTGTCGCTCGTTCGGTGGGGTTTGTCGTTTCTTTTTGTCATGCCGAACTTGTTTCGGCATCTATTTTAGATGTCTTCATGCCGCATCGACTTTATTATCATAACTTTATAACGATTATTTTAAGGAGATGCTGAATCGAGTTCAGCATGACGGACGGTTGGAATAGGGGGTCTATTCCCCTTCTTCGTCTTCATCTACCGCGTCGCGCCTTACCATGAATTTACCAAACTTTTTCCTAAGACTTTCGACGCTTCCCTCGCCCATGGCCGCCAGCGCGTCCACCTCGCCATCCGGCACCCAACCGGGAACGGGCAAACCTTCGTACATGCGAACCAGATGCGACAAGAGGGACGTGGCGTACGCGCCTTTGCCCAATTCAAAACGCACGATCCAACCTTGGTCGATTTCCTTAGCCTCCAGATTTTGCGGCATCATCACTGTCGGGATGGTGCGGTCAGCGAGATTGATGTACGGATATTGCGACAACGTTTGGACGTAGCCGGCCGTGCCGTCGGCTTCCATGAACTCCTTATACAAAGGCAACGGACCGCGCGGCGAAAACGGCATGGGCAATTGCGCGGGCAACGTTTCGCCGTTCAAAATGGCGCGCGAGATGGCGCGGTTGACCAGCCAGGAACCGTAAGCGTAAACCCACAAGCGCACCTGTTCCTTGATGCGCGACAGAGCCATGCGGGTTTTGCGCGGATCTTCCTGCAAGGCCAAAATGACTTGGGTTTCGTCTTTGAATGTAAACGGGAAATGCTTGGAAAGTTCCAGCATCTGGCCCCAATCGCCGTACGCCGCGTCCATGGCTTGGCGGATTTCGCGGTACAACGGCACGTCGAACGGACCGGGTTCGCCCATATAGGCGCGGATGGCGCCGTCCACGTCGCCTTGGATCAGGCGTTTGCCCAGATGATGCACGTTCAACCGCGAACCGAAGCGTTGCGGACCGAAAAAATTCAAAAAGCCGTTTTCGCGGATATAGTTGTAGGCGCGGTCGAACATCTTGCGCGACGCCTCGACCTGCCCGCGGATGGTGATGGTGAAGCGGTTGCCTTTGAGCTGGCCGATCTGCAACGCGCCGCTGCCGTAAGATGCCGGGCGCAGAAAATAATTGGGGTTGTCTATGGCCAAGGCTTGTTCCTTGGTCACACCGCGCAGGCTCAAACGCTGGGCCGTGAGCGCCACCGCGTCCTTAATGCCCGCGGCCATGACCTGCTTCTCGTCCAAATTCAACGCGCGTCGCACTTCGTCGAGCGCATTGGGGCCGGAAAGGTTGGCTTTGACCAAATCCGCCCACAAGGTGCGGCGGTCTTCCGAATCGGCGAACTCCGCAGCCGCGTCCAAACGCACCAGCTCGCCGCCTTCGGTTATTTCTTCCACGATGAAATCCTGCGGGTACAGGCGGATGTAACCGTCGGCGCGTTCGGGCGACAGGTAGGTGACGCCAATCAAACCCATGACCAAATCCGGATTGGGCACCTCGGCGCGTTCCACACGCGACGGATCTTGGGAACGCATGGCGTCCACGGTCTGTTTTTCGGTTTCGCGCATTTGAGCGATGGTCATAGATTTGAAATATATTATCAAGGATATTTCCAAATGTCGAAAAGGAGTCGATTCATACAATTTGTAAGATTTTTATGATTCATAAAATTAAGGGAACGGGGTCGAAAAATCTTATGAATTTTATGAATTTATGAATCTTATAAATCCATCCCCTCCCCTTGCCTTTTCCCCTCCCCGAATCTATTGTTATTAAACCTATGCCAGCGGCAGAAGTGACATTGGACGACCTCCTGAACGAACTCCGGGCCCAGCGGCCGGACGCGGACATCGCGCTCATCGAGCGCGCTTATGCATTTGCCGACGCGGCTCACAAGGGCCAGCTGCGCATGTCGGGCGAACCCTACATCACCCATCCGCTGCACACGGCCTACCATCTGGTCGAGATGCACGCCACGGACCCGATAATCGTGGCCGGCCTGTTGCACGACGTGGCCGAAGACACGCCCGTGACGTTGGACCAAATCAAGGAGGAATTCGGCGAGGACGTGGCCAACATCTGCAACGGCATCTGCAAGGTAGGCAAAATCAAATACCGCGGCGTGCAGCGCTACGTGGAAAACCTGCGCAAGATGTTCCTGGCCATGGCCAGCGACGTGCGCGTAATCATCGTCAAATTCGCGGACCGGCTCCACAACCTGGAAACGCTCGAATCCATCCCGCAAAAAAAGGCCTACCGCATCGCGCTCGAAAGTTTGGAGATTTACGCGCCCATCGCCAACCGTTTGGGCATGGGCGAAATCAAAGGCCGGCTCGAAGACGCGGCATTCAAATACGTCATGCCCAAAGAATTCGAATGGGTCAAACAGATTTCGGAACAGTCCATGCGCAACCAAGCGCCGCACATCCAAAAAGTCATCGACAAGGCGCGCGAAGAACTGACGGCCAGCGGCGTATCGTTCGTGGACGTGCACGGGCGCCGCAAGCAGCTGTATTCCTTGTACTTGAAGCTTCTGAAGCACGACCGCGACATCAGCAAAATCTACGACCTGACGGCCATTCGCGTAATCGTGCCGTCGATCGCCGACTGCTACGCCGCGCTCGGCGTGGTGCACAGCAAATGGACGCCGCTCAAAGGCCGCATCAAGGATTACATTTCCCAACCCAAACCAAACGGCTACCAATCCCTGCACACCACAGTGTTTTATGACCGCGGCGCCATCGTCGAATTCCAGTTCCGCACGGCCGAGATGCACGAAAAAGCCGAATTCGGCATCGCGGCGCATTGGAAGTACGACGACGATAAGGGCAAAAAGGAAACTGCCCTGCGGGTCAAACAAATTCTGGACGCCAAAGAATTGGAATGGATGGAACAATTGGTGACCACCCAGTCGGCCATCAAACAGCCCAAGGAATTTTTGAAGACGCTCGAGGAACTCAAACTCGACGTGTTCAAGGACCGCATCTTCGTGTACACGCCCAAAGGCGACGTCATCGAATTGCCCGAGGAATCCACGCCCATCGATTTCGCTTACGCCATCCATACGGACATCGGCAACAAATGCGCGGCCGCCAAGGTCAACGACACCATCCACCCGCTCGACATGCCGCTTAAATCCGGCGACATCGTGGAAGTCGTGGTGGACAAGAACCGCAAAGGCCCGAATCCGGATTGGCTCAAATTCGCCAAAACGCGCCACGCCAAATCAAAAATTCGCCAATTCGCGCGTATCACCATCGCGGATTGGATCAAAGCCGCCATCCCGTCCCCGCTCCGGAAGAAGACCTGACGGATTGCGCAATTTGCCACTGCCATTCTGTCATTCCGCCAGAGGCGAATGCGCCTCCGTGGCAGAGGAATCTCGATTTTTTAGAGTTGTGCACGCACTAACTTGGAAGATTTCTCCACTACACTCGCCTGACTCTTTGCGGTCTAAACGACAAAAAATCAATTGAACAAATCAATGTCGCCGTTGGGCGACGTTTTTTGCAGCAAACGCTTGAGGTCTTCGTCGTTCTGGAATTGGATGCGCGCTTCGCCTTGGCCGTCGGGCTTGCGTTTGATTTGCACCTTGAGCCCGAAAAACGCGCGCAAACGTGATTCGAAATCCAAAATATTGGGGTCGATTTGGCGCTGGCGCCGCCTTTCCATGGGTACGTTCTCCTCGGCTTGGCGGACCGTAAAATTGCCGGCCAACATGCGCTTGAGCAACTCCAAACGCTGCGCCGCATCCGGAATGGAAAGCAACGTGCGCGCGTTGGAGCGCGAAATTTTTTCTTGCGCCAAGGCGTCTTGGATTTCCGGTTCCAGCTCCAGCAGCCGGATGGTGTTGGAAACCTGCGGCCGGCTTTTGCCCACGCGCTCCCCCACTTGGTCCTGCGTCAGGTTGAACTCGCCGCACAAACGCTGGTAGGCGCGCGCCTCTTCGATGGGGTTCAAGTCGCGGCGCTGGACGTTTTCGATGATGGCCAATTCCAATTTCTGCTGTTCCGTGGCGTCGCGCACGATGGCCGGCACTTCGGCGAACTCCGCGATCTTGGCCGCGCGCAAACGCCGCTCGCCCGCAATCAGTTCGAACAAACCGTCCGCGCGCGGCGAAACCACGAGCGGCTGGATGATGCCGTGTTCTTTGATGGACGTGACCAAATCCTCCAGTCCCTGATGGTCAAAATGCACGCGCGGCTGGTGCGGATTGGGCACAATCCGTTCTACGGGCACGAAACGGATGCTGGGCGTTTTGTCCGCAGCTGCGTCGACCGGGGCTTCGTGTTCCGGCTCAACCCTTCGCTCCGGCACCGGCTCCGCGTCACGGCCTTGATCGTGGCCGATGTCGTATTCCAAAGGCGGCGGAACGTCTGGCGCGTCGGACTTGGGCGGAATCAGCGCACCCAAACCCCGGCCCAAACCGGATTGGCGTTTAAACATCATATGATGGCGGCTGCCCGGGCGCGTTCCGAGGACATGATTTCCTTAGCCAACCTTTCATAGGCTTTGGCGCCAGGGCTGGCCGGGTCAAAAGCCGCGATGGAACGGCCGAAGGACGGGGCTTCGGCCAACCGCACGTTGCGCGGTATGACCGACCGAAAAATGTTGTTGGGGAAATATTTGTACAACTCCTGCAGCACGTCGTTGGAAAGTTTGGTGCGCTTGTCGTACATGGTGAGCACCGCGCCCAAAACCTCGATGTCCGGACGCAGCCGCTCTTTGACCAATTGCAACGTCTTGAGCAGATCGGCCAAACCTTCGAGCGCGAAATATTCCGCTTGTACGGGAATCAGGATTTCGTCCGAAGCCACGATGCCGTTGAGCGTGATGTAGCCCAAAGTCGGCGGACAATCGATGAGGATATAATCGTAATCGTTGCGCACTTCGAGCAACGCGTCGTGCAGCTTGTATTCGCGGCGGTCCATGGTTGGCAGCTCGGCGTTCAATCCGGCGAGCGATCCGGTAGCCGGCGCCACGCGCAACGTTTCGTGCATGGTGGGCTGGATGATTTCCGACATCTTGGCCTTGCCCAACACGGCTTCGTAAACGCTGCGTTCGATGGCGTTCTGATCCACGCCGATGCCCGAGGTGGCATTGGTCTGCGGATCCAAATCGATGATCAGCACGAATTTGCCCAAATCGGCCAGATACGCGCCCAAATTCACGGCCGTGGTGGTTTTGCCCACCCCGCCTTTTTGATTGACGATGCCGATGATTCTAGCCATAAAAAGCTTACCAATTTTACGCACCAAACCCGTTAAAAACAAGTGGGCAACTAACCCCCACGACCCAATCCTTCCACAGGCTCGGCCAAAGGTCAAAAGATTGACATTTTAAGCGTCCATATGGTATGTTTCCGGCACAAATTGACGCGGGGTAGAGCAGTTGGCAGCTCGCCAGGCCCATAACCTGGAGGTCGTGGGTTCAAGTCCCACCCCCGCAACCAATTTAAAACCGCCTATATCAAAGGCGGTTTTAAATTGTCCTGAGCGAGCGGAGCGAGTCGAAGGACCCTTGCCGCCGCAAGTACAAGGCGATTTTATTTTGTCCCGAGCGTAGGCGAATCCGACGAGCCGGAATCGAGGGACCCCTTTTTCAACCAAACAGAAAACGGTAGCTTGCGGCTACCGTCATGAAGCGTGGAGAGAGACCCTTCTCTCGTTAAGATTGTTTGCGCAACTTCATTGGAGCAACCGCTAGACCCGCCGCCGCAAACCTTCGCCCTCGTCACGCACGTCGCGGACCACTGGAATCACGAAGAGCGGCTTCCGGCGCGGCGCATCCGCATCGCAACCCTTGTGCCTGATGACCAGATTGGCCGTGCCGACGGGCACTTCGTAATCCAGGCCCAGATACATGGCCACATACCACTGCCCGCCGCGTTTGTGCAGGCTGATCTCGTGCCTGTCGCCGCGACAGCGGAACAACGAACGGAAGGCCGCGTGCTTGAGCACGTTGCCCTTAGCGTCCGTATAATCGACCGTACAGCAGGCTTGGGGGTCCAGCAGGTCATGCACCAGACTGGATGGAAACAGGTCTTCGAAGGCCATGGGGTTGGCGACTTCCAACTGTCCCCGCTTGGCTGCCTCTTCGGCCGCGCCGTAAGTACTAACCGGACGCCACAACTTTCGTTGTTCAGGCGGCCGAGCCTTATCCTGTTCCATGGACTGTTCTATCCAGGGATGAGTCAACACCAAGCTGTGCTGCTCGGTGACGTATGCTTCGAACCCCTGACCCAGGCGCTTAAGTCGCGCTATAGACAAAGACACCACGACTGCGTCGGCCATTGCTTATGCTCCAATTGGTTGTGCAAGTAACAACTTCAATCTAAGCCATACGCAACATTTTGTCAATGCTTTGACTAATTGTTGACAAATCTTTAATATTTAGCTTCATTTAGCCAAATAATCAATATATTGCCAAATGACAAAATATGGGTTATATTAGGGCGCGTTACTAGTCAAAAGTCAGAGGTCGGATGTCGGAAAAATACACGATCACGACCTAAGCTTTCATACACTTGGCGGGGTAGCTCAGTTGGTTAGAGCGTGGGACTCATAAGCCCGAGGTCGAGGGTTCAAATCCCTCCCCCGCTACCATCGCGTTGAACGCGATACATTGTTGGAAAGAATGCGACGTTGAACGTCGCTACAAAAAAGGCCCGTTTGGGCTTTTTTGTTTTTCGGGACAATCGGATAAAATTTATAAGTATGTTTTACGTTTATGTCCTTATCAGCCTCAAGGACCGCAAGCTTTATATTGGGCAGACAAATGATTTGAACAGGAGGCTTCAAGTGGCTGTGACGCCAACGTATGAACCGAATTCGATATTTCGCTAAAGCTTTATTTGACGGTCAATATCCCCAACTCCCCAGGGGCCGGTCTGGATACGCATTTTTTATCCTGACCGCTCCATTCGTAGGCCGGATTGCAATAGCAGCGGTTGTCGCTGCCCAAATAACCGCGATCCAAATCCGCGCACAGCAAACCCGTTTGTGGCGTGGGCGCGCCCAGGACCTTGTCCAAAAAATAATTCACCACCGGCAGGGACACGATGTACCCGATGTTGCCGTCGCCCCCGGCCACGGCTTTTGGCAAGCCGACGAAATCGTCATGCGCATCGAACGCGCCGCCGCCCGAATTGCCGGGATTGATTTTGGCGTCGGTTTTAACCAACCAAGGCAAATCCATGTCTTGCAAACGCGTTTGTTCGAAGCCGCTCACGATGCCACGCGTGACCGTGATGCTGGAACCGCCCGCATCGGGATAGCCGAGAATCATGATTTGATCGCCCAGGGCCAATCCTTCGTCGTCATCCTTGAACCTGTCCAGCTTCACATGGCCCAAGCGCAAACGATTTTGTTCCATGAATTGTTTAAAATCAATATATTGACCGTCGTCCTTCAGCACTTTGGTCAGGGCCAACAGGGCCAAATCCAAGGGTTCGCTATAAGCCACGAGGTCGGCCATGAACAATCCGCAAGTCGGCAATTTTTTCGCGTCCGGCGTGACGCATACGGCCACGGTCCAGCCCTTATTGGTTAAAGCGCTTTTTATCACGTGGTAATTGGTCAGCACATGCCCGTCCGCATCGATGACCGTACCCGAACCGGATTCGACCAACCGCTGCTTGTCGTTGAACGTTATGAGTTGGACGGTTGATTGGATTTCCCTCTCCGCGATGGCCGAAGCGTTAAAGACCGAATAACCGCCCAGCAACAGTGCCAATACGATAAAAACGCCGAATGCAAACTGCGCGGGCTTTCCGAGCCCGATTTCTTTTTCTATCCATCTGACCAAACCGTTGATTCGCTTGGCCTTCATCCAGGCCCAATCTTATCATTTTTTCGCCACGTCAACCAACTTCGCACTTCAATTCGGACCATTCGGGCCATCTGACCCTTCGGACAATCGGACTATTCGGACTATCGGACCCCGAGCCCGCCTTGCTACAATAGACGCATGAAAGCCGCCAAAAAAATCCCGACATGGCACGCATACATCTTGCGCTGTGCCGACGGTTCTTTGTATACGGGCATAACCACAAATCTCTTGCGTCGCAAAACGATGCATGACACGGGCAAAGCCTCAAAATACACGCGTTCGCGTTTGCCGGTCGAGATGGTGTGGCGCGAGCGCTGCAAAAACGAATCCGCGGCGCGCAAATTGGAAATCAAAATCAAAAAAATGTCTCGGGCCAGCAAGCTCGCATTGATAAAACCGGAAGCTGGATAATCCTCACTTCCCCGCTTCTGGAATCTTCACCCATTTATTGGCGTTCATGTGCCATGCCGCAGGATCGGCAGTTTGCAGGCCGTGCCAAAAATCCTTGGCCGCTTGAGTATATAATTTTTCGTCCACGATTTTCTTTCTGAACACCATCCATTTTTCCGGCAGTTTGTGCCCGCGCTCTTCGAGTTCACGCAGCTCCATGTCCACATCCAAATTGTCAGCGTCCTTTACCAACTTGGACTCCAGACAGTCGCGCGCTTCGTACTTGGCCGCCACGTCCGTAAAATCGACCAATGACGTGTCGCGGAAAAGATCGTTGACCGCCCGCTCTTCTTCGGCTCTGACGTAAACCTTTTGGATGTACGAATGGTCGGACGTGCGCGTTTCGCAGACGTCGTGCGCCAACGCCATCTTGAGCAACAACGTTTCGTCGATTTGCGTTTCCGGACGCAATTCCTTTTCGCGGCGCGCCAAAGCCAAAGCCATCCACGTGACGCGCAACGTGTGCTCCAAATCGTTGGCGCAATCCACGCCCAAATGCTGGCGCCAACCGCGTTGCACGTTGCGCAGGCTGCCAAGTTCGTACAAGAATTCGATGTCGCGTTCGAGGCTCATAGGGATGACTCTAACGTTTGTAAAGTTTATAAAGTCAATAAAGTTTATAAAGAATGAACCATCCGACTTTATGAACGTTATAACTTTATGAACTTTGAACGTTCTCAGGTTAAACCGAACGTTTCAAGCCGTCCAATACCGCGCTGGCGGCGAGATTCCAGGAGTAGCGTTTCAAGATCGCGTCCCTAACGCCTTGGGATTCGGCGATTGGCGCGGCGGACATGACGGTCGCGGAATGTTGGATTACAGTCGGACCGCCCTTCAACGCATTCACGGCTGCAGCCAATCCGACTGAATTGAATATTTTAGGCCGTTCGATTTGGCTGGATTTTACGATTGCCGTCATCCAAGCCGACTCATCCAACGGATCCAGCGACATCGCCCCCGTGCCCACGACTTCGGGCACAGCGCCGCGGTTTGATGAGATGACTTGCGTGCCGGCCTGAAGGGCTTCGAGCGCCACCAAACCGAAACCTTCATCCAGAGACGGGACCGCGACCGCGCTCGCGGCCAACAACAATTGGCGCTTTCCGTCGTCGCTGATTTTTTCGATACGATACAGTAGTTTTTTCAAATCCGACGGCAACGATGCGATTTCGCGTTTAACGTCTTCGCACTTCCAACCCCACGGCCCGGCAACGACTAATTCAATCCTTCCTCCTTCCTTCTGCCTCCTTCCTCCCACATCGTCCTGACTCTTCGCCCACGCCCGAATCAACATACCCAAATTCTTTCGCGGCTCGACCGTACCCAGCGCCAATACGAATGGTGAATCGATATGCCATTTATTTTTTACGAATTCCAGCGCCCGCTTTTTGGTCATTGGCAATTGGTCATTGGCAATTCCTGCCAATGTCTCATCTCCACCTTCACCCGTGACCACGATGCTCTCAACCGGAATCCTGGCATGCCGCACGATTGCGGACTTGGTATATTCTGACACGGCAAAAACGACCGGCGCCCGCTTGATGCCGCGCAACACCAAACGTGTGGTGTACTGGCGCCGCAACCAGGATTCGGGGAACCATTCGGGATGGTCAAGGATGATCAAATCGTGAATCCAAGGCACGGCCGGGACGCCGATGCCCAACGGCACGGCACCGGACGGGACGAACGACAAATCGCACGGTTTTTCGCGCATGGCGCGACGAAGCGACGATCCGGACGGGTTGTCAAGTTTTATTACCGAAACCACCCCCAACCCCTCCTTATCAAGGAGGGGAAAACTTGCGCCGATCGGCAAGTAAAAGACCCATTCGAACGACCGATCCAAAACAAGACGCGAACACAAAGCCCGCGCCGCATGCGCGATGCCGCCGCCCGGCGAACCGTCGGCCGGCAAACAACGGAGGTCTAGACCGATTTTCATAAAAACAACAAACAACAAACTTCAAACAGCAAAAAACTCTCGATGACGTCGTCTTTTTTTGCTGTTTGTTGTTTGAAAATTGGATTTTTTTATTGGTTCAGCCATTCGAAACTATCGAACGCCCAGGCGGTCATGATTTTGACGTCGCGGTAACGGGAAAAGTGGTTGTCGCTGTCGAGCAGCACGGCCACGACTTCATGGCCTTTGGCGTCGCGCGTGACCTGGGCCAAATTGTAACCCGCGTCCGGCAACGAACCGGTTTTGGCGCCGATGATTTTGTACGGGTTTTTATTGAGGAAAGAATCGAGCAATAGGTTCGTGGATTTGATGCCCAAAGGCTTGCCGCCGCGCGGCGTCACGACCACTTCGGGCAAGTTGGCGGCTTTGCGAATTTCATCTTGGCGCAACGCGATGGTGGTAAGCGCGGCCACGTCCGCCGCATTGCCGCGGTTGCCCGTCTCCAAACCCGTGACGTCCACGAACGTGAACGACGGCAAATGCAAATCCTTGGCTTTTTGGTTCATGCGCAAAATGAACTGTTCGCGCGAGAGGCCGCTCGTGCGCACCAGCGCTTCGCCTGAGGCGTTGACCGAACCTACCAGCAACGCGGTAAACGCTTCGCGCCGCGTTACCGTATCGCCGACCGCGAATACGGGCTTGCTTTGGTTGTCGAAATCGCTAGCTTGGAAGGTCAATTCTCCGTCCAGGCCTTTGTCCGTATCCAAAAGCACCAGCGCGGTCATAAGCTTGGTCAAGCTGGCGATGGAATGCACGTCGTGCGGCGCTTTGGCGAATAATACGCCGCCGCTGGCCACGTCGGCCACGAACGCGCTGTTGCCTGTGACCACCACGCCTAAATTATCCGGGTCCTTGCGGCGCGGCGTGCGCACCACGGTAAGACGGCGCGGCGAAACCATGGCCGCTTGGACGGGCAAGGATTGCGAAAAAATCGTGGCCGGCGCCGAACCCGGGATGGCGGGCGGCGCAAAAGACATGGCGGCCATCAGGCCGATGAGACTGCCCAGCATAATCAGACGTCTAAATTGTTTTTAATTTCTTCGGAGGCTTTCTCGTCCGCGGGTTTTGGATTCAACTGGTCAAGCATGTCGGAAATGGCCGCGTGCCCGCGCAACTTGTCGTAATCCGGCAAATCGTTGACCGAACGCAAACCCAAATGCTTAAGGAAATCGAAAGTCACGGCGAACGTAGGCTGGCCCAAGCGCTCGTCTTCCTTGAGTTCGACCAAGCCCTTGATCATGAGGTTGCGCAAAATCAACGCCGATTGCACGCCGCGAATCTGTTCCAATTCGGGACGCGTCATGGGGCCGCGGTACGCCAAAATGGTCAACGCCTCGAGCGAGGCCCTGGTCAGTTCGCCATACTCCTCGTCCTTGGCCACTTTTTTGACGGCTTCGGCCGCTTCGGGACGCGTGACCAATTCGAATTCATTGTCGTATTCCTGCAACATGACTCCGCTCCCCTGTTCCAAACGCTCGCCCAAAATCCGCAGCGCTTCTTTGGCGTCGTCTTGTTTCGCGTCCGCGAGTTCGGCCAGCTTGCGCGCGGAAAGCGGCCGCGCCGCGGCGAACAGGATGGCTTCGATTATGTGTTGGAGTTCCATACGATAAACATTCGATTAGTCGCAGTGCACAGTCGCAGTAACGGACTGATTTATTTTCATTAACGATTCGTTTCCTACCAACTGTGAACGTGCACTGCGACTTATTGAAATTTTTATTGTCTTCATACAAAGGATTCGGCCAGCGGGTCGTTGTCCGGCGCTTCGGGATTCACGCTGATGTCGATGTCGTGGAACAAGTCGCCTTGCGACACCAACACGAACCGCTGCTTGATGAGTTCGAGCAACGCCAAAAACGAAACGATGGCGTCTTCCTTGTGCTTGGTCCGGCCTACAAAGTCGCGGAACGACAGCTGCGCATGTTCGCGGATGCGCGTGAACAGGTCACGGATGCGCTCGTGGATGGAGACTGCGCGCTTGACCGCGGCTTTGGGCAACCGCAGGATAGGCTCGATACGCGCGATGACGCGTTGCATCAGCTCGTGTAAAACTTCGGTCGTGGCGTTGGTGGGCGGCACGAATTTGACTTCGCGCCGACGCGTCACCACCATGGGCCGCCCAAAAGACGTCAAGCCAGAATTCCACATCTTGTCGATGCTGTGGGAAGCGGCCACGAACATCTGGTACTGCCGCAGCTGCGCCTCCAAATCCGGACCTTCTTCCATTTCCTGATCCGTGAATCCCGGGAGCAGGAGCTGGGATTTCATGTACACCAGCTTGGACGCCACGACCAAAAAATCGGCCATTTCCTCGGGCGGCACTGGCTGGGACTTCATGTACTGGACGAACTGGTCGGCAACGGTGGCCAAAGACAGTTTGGAGATTTCCAATTCGTTCTTTTCCACCAACTGCAAAAGCAGGTCCAACGGACCCTCAAAATGCTCGATGCTCACCGAGTAAGCCACGAATCAATGATAACCTATCATACTCATTTTGGCTAGGTTGGGGCTTTTGTGGACTATTTTCAGCCTTTCCGTAAGGTTATGACCTCGACGCGCGGTTCGGCGAACAGGCGGATGGGAAAACGGAACGTGCCTACGCCGTTCGTGATGAGCATTTTGGTGGATGAGGTCTCGGCCCAACCGGACAGGAATTTTTGGCCGAAACGCGACGGAAGAATGGGCGCCCATTTTCCGAACGCCGTTATCTGCCCGCCGTGCAAATGTCCGGACAGCATCAAATCCACGCGATTGTCCGGCAAGTCCATGAAGTAATCCGGCTGATGCGAGAGCAGGATGACCGTATCCCGCGTTGTGGCATCGCCCAAAGCCTGATCGTACTTTTGCTCGCCGTAATACATGTCGCCCACTCCGGCGAGGCGAACCCTGGACGAGCCGCGCTCAAGCCACACGCCGCGGTTGTCCATAAAGTGGATGCCGGCCCGGCGCATGGCCAGGGGCGTGACTTGGGGTCCGCGCAAATAATCGTGGTTGCCCATCACGCCAAAAACGCCTTCGGCGGTCTGCAGGCGCGCCAATTCATAGAACGCCGGTTCCACATACGCCGAACCTTGTTCCACGTAATCGCCGCCCATGAGCACCACATCCGCTTTTTCGCCATTCACGCGTTTCACGATGCCACGCAGCCACGCCGAGTCGCACCACGGCCCGAGGTGGATGTCGCTCATGAACACGACCTTCATGCCGTCGAATTCCCGCGGCAAATCCTTCAAGGAGATTTCCCGATACGTAAAACGCGGCGTTAAAGCGTACCAATAACCGTAAGCCGAGAGGATGCCGGCCGCAATCAACAGGCTGACCAAAATCGAAAAACAGATTTTTAAAATCTTCATATCACCCTCTTAACGGCCCAAACCGGGCCGCATGACATCAGGCGGCGTTGGACTCTTTGATTTGCCGCGCTATTTCCATCCGCTCTTCGAGCGGCATGGCCGGACCGAGTTGCGTGGAAACGTAACCGTCGTATTGGTCGAACCAGACTCTGTCCTTGGCCCACATTTCCTTGAATTTTTCGGTCACCCCGTGCAACGGATAAAGCTTGATGTGCGCATGGTTCACGCCCATGCCTTCCATGACCATAGCCACGCGGCTAATGCCGAACGCCTTTTCCAACATGCGGGCGCCATTTTTTGCGGCCAAGTAAAACCGCGCAGCCACGTCTTCCTGCATGTCGAAAACGTACGAGTCATGATGATTTTTTGGCATCACCAAAGTCATGCCTTTGACATTGGGCGATCCGTCCAGAATCGCCATGAACTCTTCGTTCTCCCAAATTTTGGCGCTCGGCAATTCGCCGGACGCGATCTTGCAAAATACGCAGTCCATAGGTCATTTCGATAAATAATTTTCTATCAACTCCAAATCCTTTATGTCCTTTTCACGGCCCATGGCACTTTTCCAACTTACGACGTGCTCGAGGCGCACGAACGGCAAACCGTCGATGACCTCGGCCGTGTCGATGAGTGCGTCGGGATCGTCAAACCACGGCGACCATTGGCAAAACGCCTCGATGTTGCCGATTTGCAATCCCGTACCCTTTACGTTTCTGGTATATTTTTTGGCCAATTCGTCCCACACGTCTTTTCTGACCAGTACATCCAAATCCTTGGCTTCGCGTATGCCGCGGACCGCAAGCGGACCGCTGCCGAAAATGGCGTAAGAACCGTCCGGCAAATTAAGCGCCTTGAGCTCGTCGATGAAAGGAAGCATCGGAATGACAAATTATTTTATATCTACCCCGACCGCTTCGTTAACGTTCTTGAAACCGTCGGCGCGCAACTTTGCGGCCAGGCCGCGCATGAGGCGCGAGGGCCAAAGCGGGCCGTTGTAAATCAATGACGTGACGATCTGCAGAGCCGTGGCGCCCAGGCGGATGCGGCGATACGCGTCTTCGACCGAGTCGATGCCGCCGCAGCCGATGAACTGGAAGCGGTGTCCGCCGTTCTTGTACGCCACGGCCAACGACTGCTCGGCCAAACCCTTAAGCCGCGGACCGGACACGCCGCCGGATTTGGCGCGTTCGAGGTTTTTGGATTTCAAACCCGACCGGTCGTGGGTCAAATTAGTCAGCACGAAACCCTTGGCCCAGGCGTAGCCGTCCGTGTCCTGCATGAGATGGAGAAGTTGGTCGGACGTGAGGTCGGGAGAGATTTTGAAAAACACGGGTTTGATGGGTTGGAGCGCGTCCAAGCGGTTCAGCACTTCGCGGTACATGGCCGGGTTTTTGCAGTACTGCTCGCCGTCCCCCGTGTTGGGACACGACACGTTGACCGTCATATAATCCGCGAACGGCTCCATGGTTTTGAATGCCGTCGTCAAATCCTCCAGTCCCGCCTCGCCAGACAGGCCTGGTTTGTTTGATTTGGCGACCGAGATGCCCACCGGAATGTTCCAACGGCCACGTCGACGATACGAGGCGAAACGCGGCTCCATGGCCGGCGCGCCAGTGGACCGCAAACCGTAATTCACGACCAACGCGCGGTCTTCGGGCAAACGCCACAGCCGCGGCTTGGGGTTGCCTTCGTATGGCAGGTTGGTCACGGTGCCCACTTCGGCGTACGCAAAACCAACTTCCTTGAGAATCGGAATTTCCCTGCCCTCTTTGTCGAAGCCCGCACCCACGCCCAACGGATGTTCGAGTTTGATGCCCGCGAGTTCCGTGGCCAGAACCGGATCGTGGACCGGGCGGCAAGCCGCGCGCGTGGCCCAACGTGCAGCTCCGTAACGGCCCAAAACCTCGCCCACGCCGTTAAACAAGTGGTGCATGGCTTCTGCGTCGAAGGCGAAGAAGGTGGGTTTGAGGATGTGGTCGTAAATAAGGGGCATATCATTCCCCCTCCTTTTTAAGGAGGGGTTAGGGGTGGTAAAAACCTTAACAAGAGACCCCTTTTAACTCTCCCTTATAAAGGGGGAGAAAAATTATTTTATGATTTTAATATGCGCTTCGGCGATTTGTTCGGCCGGAAGCTCGGACGGCGCGCCCGTCATGGGGTCGCGCGCATCGCCGGTTTTGGGGAACGCGATGACTTCGCGGATGTTGGGTTCACCGGCCAGCAACATGACCAGACGGTCGATACCCGGAGCCATGCCGCCGTGCGGCGGCGCGCCGTACGTGAACGCTTCCAACATATGGCCGAAACGAGCCTGAATATCCGCGTCCTCCAAACCCAAAATCTGGAAAATTTTGTTTTGCAGTTCGCGTCCGTGGATTCTGATGCTGCCGCCGCCCGCCTCATAGCCGTTAAGCACCAAATCGTACGCCTTGGCCCGCGCCTTAAGCGGTTGGTCTTCCAATAAACCGACATCTTCATCGAGAGGCGCGGTGAAAGGATGATGGCTGGACACCAAGCGACCCTGTTCCGAATATTCGAACATGGGAAAATCCACGACCCAACAAAACGCCAATTCATTGGGGTTGTTTTTGTCTTCGCGCATGTCCGGTTTGTCGTTGCCGTATTTTTCCATGGATTCGGCGTAAGTGACGCGCGGAAACTTTTGGAAAGTCAATTTTTTATCCGGCGTCACGGACCTGACCAATTCCAGCATCATCCGCTCGACCAATTCCATGACCTCCTCCTGTTTTACGAACGACATCTCAAAATCCAATTGCGTGAATTCCATCTGCCGGTCGCCGCGTGCGTCCTCGTCGCGGAAACATTTGGCGATTTGGAAGTATTTCTCCACGCCTGCGACCATTAGCAATTGTTTGAACTGTTGCGGCGACTGGGGCAATACGTAAAACTTACCCGGATGGACGCGCGACGGCACCAGATATTCGCGCGAACCTTCGGGCGTGCCTTTGGTCATGTTGGGCGTCTCCACCTCCAAAAAACCGTTGGCGACCATGAAGTTCCTCATGAAACCTACGACCTTGCACCGCAAATCCAAATTCCGAATCATGCGTTCGCTGCGCAAATCCAGATAGCGGTATTTCAAACGCAATTCCTCGTTGACCGCGGACGTGTCTTTGTCGATTTCGAACGGCGGGGTCTGCGCGTGGTTGTAGACTTCGATGTCCTTGGCCAGCATCTCGACCGTGCCGGTCGGCATGTTGGGGTTGATCTGCTTTTCGCCGCGCTGGTTGATGACGCCGGTCACCGCGATGCAATCCTCGGGCCGCAGGCTGTCCATTTCCGCCTTCGCGTTATCCGAGAGTTCGGACGGCACGAGCACGACCTGCAGGATGCCCGAGCGGTCGCGTACGTCCAAAAACGCCAATTTGCCCATGTTGCGGCGCGTGTGAATCCAACCTTTGACGGTCACCGTTTGGCCGATTTTGCCCACGGTTTCCAAGTTCATGGTCCTTTCCATAGTCGTTTTAGGGTACTAACCCAGCGAAAAAAAGTCCAATATCGGGACGTGAATCGTGAAACGCTAACCGTGTAACGCCGGAATCGCTCTGGCGTTGCGCGATGCGCGTTTCGCTCCTTACGGTTGTACGGCTGGCGCCTTGTCCAACACTTTGACGCACACGCCTTTGCCCGCCGCCGCGTCGGTAATTCTGCAGTCGTTGCCCGGTTTGCACGGCAAGCGCAATTCACCGCCGCATTCGGCGCCCACCTCACCCAAACCGGCGTTCGCATTAACGACTGGGACAGCGGGAGATTTTTGTCGCGACAGCAAATACGCGAAAGTTACGATAGAAATCAAAATTATGGCAGCGACGATTATGGCGATTATGCGATGGGGCTTTTGGCGGTCTTTGTGCATATCATTGAGTCGATGTGGCTAAGCCGAAATCAAAATCATCCAAAACGAAGATCGAGGCGTCGAGCGGCAGGTCGGTTTTTTTGGAAGACGCGTCGGTGCCCGACAGCACGTACAGGCCGTCTGGCCGGCGCACCAAAATGCCAAGCTGCCCCAGATCCAAAACCGGAATGCCGTTTCCGGCCGCCGAAGTCAACGAATCCTTAACGGCTTTAAGCGAACCGTCTTCGAGCGAATAAACCGCGCGCCCTCCGGAAACGACGAAGGCCTGAATCACGCCGGACGTCTCATTGGCCAATTTTTCCGCTTTGCCGCCCAAACCGACCTTCCAAATCGCGGATGGCGGTTGCTGGGGCGCTTCGATGCCTTCGCCGGTCTCGGCCGTGGAATAATACACCGCGCCGTCGGACGCGCGGAACAGCCAAGCCTGTTCGGGCACGGTCGCGAACTGCGATACCGAACCGTCCATGTCCAACAAAAAAATCCAACGCGTATCCGTGGCCGCGCCCACAAAAGCCAATTCCTGCGGACCGGTCCAGCCCACGAGCTGCACGCCGGCGATGCGACGTCCGTTGCGCAAACGTAAAGCGTAAGCCGTCTGTTCGTTGCCCAATTGCACCAAAACCGTGGCTCCGCCATCGCGCTTGTCCGAACCCAACCACGCAGTGCGCCGCCCGTCGGACGACCTGACCGCCGTGGAGCTGGCGCGTTTAAAACCAGAATCCAGCCACGCGTCTTGGCCGCTGCGCCCGTCCGCGCCCTTGAGTTGCGACAATGGTTTGCCAAGCGACGAAACGTCATCCGGCCAAACGGCTTTGCGCGATCGTGCGCCGTCCAAAGACACGAACCTGGCACCGTCCGCATCCACCGCTAAAAACCCCGGCCCTTTGTTTGCTTGCACGGCGCCGCGGCTCGATTCGCCTCCGACTTCCTGCTTATCGACCTCCGACTTCCGACTCC
>JAKLEH010000008.1 GCA_022703155.1 Patescibacteria group bacterium
GGACTGTACGCCGAAGGCATCACGCGCAGCGACGAGGAACACGACACCACGCACGTGGCCGCCCTGTTCCGCCAATGGTTTGGCGCGGAGCGCGTGCTGGTACTCGACGGCCACGTGCCGCTCAAGGGCAACAAGGATTCGCCCCATCCGCGGCAAGAGGTCATCGACCGCTGGCGCACGGACCCGGAAGCGCGCGTCCTATTGCTCTCGGTGCAAGCCTGCCCGGACTCGGTCAACCTTTCGGTCAACGTGGGTCCGGAACACGGGGTGTACAAACTGGCCATCACCGCGCTTTCGTTCGGTTGGAAGCCGTGGAAGCAACCGCTGGGCCGCTTTTGGCGGCAAGGCCTGACCATCCCCATCGAGTACCGCATCCCCGTAATCCAAGGCACGATCGACGAGAACCTGCTGCGCATGAACCAACGCAAGTGGCAGGCGCAGATGCTGTTCCGCGCGCTCGCGCCCATGACCAACGAGGAAATGAAGTACCTGCGCAACGGCGGCGCCGAGTCGCTCAGCGAACTGCTGCGCGATTCGTCGGACTACGTCAACATCCTGCACGCTTCATTGCGCGGCGCGGGCGAGGATTTGGCCACGCGCGCGCTCGGCGAACAGGACGGCGCCACCACCCGCGGACAAGCCCTGGCCCAGCACTTCCTGGACATCCAGGATTATTCGGCCTCGGGCCACATCGCGCGCCTGCTGTGCAAGACCATCCGCACTTGGCAACAAGCCGGATTGCTCTCGCTCGACAATATCCTGGACGCGGGTTGCGGGCCGCTCACCATGGAGCGTTACCTAGACCATCCGATCATCGGGTTGGACTACAACCCGTACATGATCCAACTGGGCAGCGAGGCTTCGCCGCACAAGGGCAAATACTCGGCCACGGGCAAATTGAGCCAGATGCCGGCCACCTGGACCGGACGGTTCGAACTCACCGTGGCGTCGCTCGTGCTCGATATGGCCAGCATCCTCACGCAAAACCACGGCGTGGCCGAAAGGCTCTGGATCATCCGGGAGCTTGTGCGCGTGACCCACGCGCAAGGCCTGATCGTTTTGGCCTGGAGCGTTGAAAGCCACACGCCCGAAACGTTCGCATCCTGGAAGAAGCAGATTACGGGCGCGGGCATGCTGGTGCGCGAGGACCACTCGGGAAAAATCAGCGCCACGGACAACCAGGAGCAGCCCTTCTCGTTCTGGTGCCTGGTGTTTTCGCCCAACGGCAAGGCGCCCGAATTCACGGACCCGCTGCCGTTCAAGCTGGCGCACGAAATCGTGCGGCGCAAGATGGTGCGCGGCGGCGGCAAACAGCTGCAACGCCAAGTCATCCGCAAAACCAAGGTCCAGCACCATGAATTCGAGGTGCAGACGGACACGGGCACGGTGGCCGACACCAAAGCCGCGCACAGCGCCATGGAAGGCGAGATCAAACGCATCTGGAGCATGGGTACGGCCGGCCGCAAGCTGTACCGCACCGATGAGGAAATAGCCGCGATCCTGGGGTTGGATTGGCGCATGTGGCAACGCGCCAACCGGCGCGGCGTGGCCACGTTGTAGAATGTGATGTTTTCGGCGGGACGATGATGCAGAAGCACATTAAGTGGCTTGTCATCCCGCCGCTTCTCGAACGGACCCACAAGGGTCTGTTTTTTTGTATACCTTCCTCGATGAGTATGGATGGGTTGACCGACAAACAAAACTACGCTACAAAAACAGCATCGGCTGGATATGCGGACTTTTTCATAACACATTAATTTGGCCGATCGTCGTATTCAAACAGACAGCAATGTCTGTTTTTTTCTTTACCCATCCTTGCGTTAGTCCGCCGAAGTCCCGACGTGGCATCGGGACGAAGGCGGGATAAGGAGGGGCGGTCCCGACGAAACGTCGGGACGGGGTGGTTTTTGTAAAATGCAATTGACACCACCCCTATCCCCTCCTCATAAAGGAGGGGGAATCGGAACGGTTGACATTTCCGCCTTTTCTGCTACGGTGGTGCCGCAGACAACCGATACCCGCCGGACCGCTCCGGCACTACGAAAGGCACGTTAAAAAATGGGCATCTTCGACCTCACCTTCAAGCCGCTGGGCAAGGAGCTGATCGGCAAGATAATGGTGGTGGGCCAGCGGCGCGTGACCATCATGGACGCGCAGGGCTACCCCAAAGCCGAGAACGACACGGGCGTGTACAAGCCCGTGGTGGACATGGCGCCGGGCGAAGTCTTCGTGCCGCGGCACCGCAACGCTTTCCTCTTCCTCGTGGCGTGCAAAGACGGCGAGGAACGCGGCGGCTGCGTGCTGGTGCGCGAAATCGAAATCGACGGCAAGCTGTACAAGGGGCCGGGCATGGTCACGCAGGCGCTGGGCATCCAGACGCACGGCGCGACCGGCAAGCTCCACGAACGCGACATCGGCGAGCTCTCGCTCTCCATGGACGGCATCGCGCCGCCCGCCGACCCGCCGCGCGACAAGGCAGCCAAGGCACGCAAGATGAGCGACGCGCTGCTCAAAAAACACATGCCCAACATCGTAAAGGCGTGGAAGAAGACGGGGCAAGGCACGCCGTTCCTCGACCTCCTGAACAAGCTGGCCGCCGAATGCGCGGACGAAGTGGCGTTGCGCAAGGCGCTCAAGGACATGACGGGCTGATTGCTCGACCTCCCCGTCCCCTCCTACCGTAGGAGGGGAGTCAAAGGGGTGGTGAATCTCGCGGTCGGACAATATGTCAGATCATCGTTATCCTGCCATTCGACCGACCGCATTCAGCGCGGACATCGCAATAAGTAGCGCATGCAATAAGCGACTCGTTGCGATAACCGCATCCTCCAACAGACCAGAATGGTCTGTTTTTTTATCGCGCCGCATCAATCAAAGCGAGGCGCAATAACCCGCCGAAGTCGAGCTGAGCTCGACGAAGGCGGGTGAGTTGGCGCCCTTGACTTTCCCCCATTTTATGCTAGCCTTTTCCAACTGACGGAAACGTCGGGAACATTCACAAATCCACAATCTGCGTCGGTAAAAAAATGAAAACATTAGACACTTGGCGGTTTGAACCGGCGCCACTCTCGCCCGCCGCGACATACGGCTTCGGTCAATCTATACCAGCAGTTGAGCGGCGGTAACTCTTGGCGTTTGGCGATACGTACTGGCTCAAACAAGATGTTTGCCGCCGAACGCCACCAATCTTGCGACGTATCGATAACTGCGGGCTATGATACGCAACTGTTCAATCCGTCGCTCCAACTCCGCGGATGATTCATATTCTGGCTGATTAGTAGATTCTGATTCGAAATCCGCGCCAATTTGGGACGTGGGCATGCATGATGAATCGATTACCATGTTGTTACCCGCGGCCCGCCAACCTCCCTCTCGCGACAAAAATATCGAAGTAGCCACATACTTCTCGGTTAATCGTCGCGAAACTCTTGAGGCCAGCATGAAAAACACCGACTCCGAACGAACGCTCAAAGCCGTTACCGAATTCCACAGCCTGTGGAACAAACTGGGACGCGCCGAGCGCGGACGGGGCGGACTCAAGCTGGCCCTGGCCCGCGAACGTCCGGACCTGTTCCGCGCCCTGCGCCGCGACCCCGCGCTCATGCGCCGCCTGCCCAAAAAAGTTTTGGACGATTGGGCCGGCAAAAAGCCCGGCGGCGTGGGCGATGAGACGCTGCGCGAGCTTATGCCACGCATCGTGGCCGCGTGGCGACACGCGCCCACGCCGCGCCCCAAGCTCCAAGACTTCGTCAACGCCCTGCTCGCCGCATGCCCAAGCGCCAAAAAACTGTGCGCGCGGCTCGACGAGTTAGCGTGACGGTAAACTCACGTGCGGCTGATATGAAGAGCATTAAGATGCCCTCGACCTCCGCCACACCGACCACGAACCCGTCAACGAAATATAAAGGAAGGATCGGATAATCTCTCGCTAATTCGCTGACCCATCTCGTGCCGCGACGAATCAAGTGCATCTAACCTACATGTACCGTTAGGCGCGGCGTACCTTTTTTCCGCGACGATACAGACGACGAAAAATACGATCCGGATCGTTGCGAAATCTTAAAACCAGCTCAAAGCTGGTTTTTTTCATAAACGTTAACTCTCCTGGCCGTTGGCCACCCTCCCTTAACGAGGGAGGGATTTGTTAACCAAACACCAAACCCTTTCTCGTTAAGAGAGGGCAGGGTGAGTTAACGTTTTACAAATCCCTCTCCTGGGTTTTCTTGATGATTTCAATCGCCTCTTCGGGCGTGTCCACCACGCGTATAATGTTCAGATCCTCTTTATTGACGTAGGCGTTCTTTTCAAACAGATATTCGCGCACCCAAGCGATGAAAGGCTCCCAAAAATCGCGGCCCATGAAAATACACGGTATGTTCTTGGGCGATTTGCCGGTTTGGATGAGCGCGATGATTTCCGTGGCCTCGTCCAAAGTGCCGAAGCCGCCCGGGAAGAAAACGTAGGCTTGGGCCGACGCGGAGAGCATGACTTTGCGCGTGAAGAAATAGTGGAAACCGATGGCGCGCGTCACGTATTGGTTGCGGCGCTGTTCCATGGGCAACTCGATATCCAAACCCACGGATTCCCCGCCGCCGTCGAACGCGCCTTTGTTGCCCGCCTCCATGATTCCCGGCCCGCCCCCAGTGATGACCGAATAGCCGGCTTCGGCGCACAATTTACCCAACTTGTGCGCCAGATGGTAATACGGGCTGTCGGGCTTGGTGCGCGCGCTGCCGAAGAACGTGACCTCGTTGTGCAGTTTGGACAGGAATTCAAAACCTTCGATGAACTCGGCCATAATGCGGAAGATGCGCCAATACACGTTTTCCGTAAACGAAGGTTTTTCGTAAGGCACGCAACCTTTGCCCGGGTCGCAAATCCATGACACGAAACGCTTTTCGTTGCCTTGAGCCGAGGACTCCGGCTTGCCTATGGAACTCTTATAAAAAGGCCGTTGCGGTTTTTGACGCGGGGTTTGTTTCATATGTGTTTTGGCAAAAGGATTCGGTTGCATAGACTCACTCTAAAACCTGTCCGAACGATTTTAGGAAACGCAACAAATTGCGTTTGTTCCAACACGGTCCCAAATTTATTTGGATGGGGCGCAAGCGGTCTTCGACCGTAATATCAAGCAGATACATGCTGCCGCTCAAACTCACGCCCAAATCCGTAAGCTTAAAACCGCGGATGGCCTCGAGCGGAATTTTGTACCCTCGACCTAAAAACGCACGGAATTCAAAAAAACCGCCCTCCAGCCGCAAACGCTCGGTCGAACAATTCAAAAGATAGCCCCAACACACCAAAGACAACATGGCCACGATGACCAGTTGCAGGCCGTCGAGCCGCGGCATGAGTATCGACAGCACCAAGAACAACGTCAACAGAATGGTGATCGCCAAAACCACACCTCCACCGGGCGTCACCACTTCGGCGCGCGTATCCGTCAGCGGCTCTTCCATTGTTGGGATCGGCGGCCGTGCCTTTTTTTCCGCCAAAACCGTTGGCATGGGGACAGTATAACCCATATGGGTCGGTCGGGTCCATCAGGTCGGTCGGAAACAAAAAACCTCCCTAGCGGAGGTTGAAAGAAATTATCCGTTGGACGGCCGGTCGCTGTCACGCGGCGGCGGTAACGAATAATGCGATGAGGCAACGGCTTGGCGCGGGCCTTCAACGTTCTCGAAGGTCCAAGCGGCGCGGCGCGGCTTGTCGGCCGACCGGCCATTACGCTTGGCGCGTCGCAGGCATGAACCGGTGACGCGTTGCGCGTCCGCCAGATCAGGGTCATCGGGGTCCGTGATTTCCAACTCGCGCCCATTGACACTAAGCTGTGGCGGCAAGCGGTACGGCTCGCCCTCGCGCTGGAGCATGCCATCCACCACCCGATAGACCGTCATACCCACATAAGGCGGGAAAGGCGGGCCCTCGGCTTTAAGGATGGCCGCAACCTCCTCGTCGTTCAATCCTTCGATGAGTTGGCGGATCGCGACGCTGATTTTGCTGTGCGTCACGATCAGGAAGCGGCGCTCGCCGTAAAAATCGGTCCGCGTCATGAGATGGCGCAGGATCAATTCGGCGCGCGTCACCACATTGAGGAAGCTTTCGCCGTTGAGCGTCTTGCGGCGCTCCTGCTCCCTCAAGGACTCCTCTTCCAAAAAACTGGGCAGAGCTTGGGCCCCGAACTTGCGGGACACGCTGCGCGAAGCCGCTTCCACGACCCGTCGCCAAGCGCGCTGCTGCTCCTCGCCCTTGAGGCCATAGACGCCATAGCGCTCGGCGTAACGCCGCACCTCTTCGGCCCAGTTAACATGCATGCCCACCACGAATCCGCGGTTGGCCGCCGCAGTCCCGAACACCGGAGACGGAAACGGCTGGGGTTGGCATTGGACCAATGAGTCCAGGACGTTGCGGAACAGTTCAGCATGCTGCGGGTCCAAAGTGCCGGAGTTGGCCAAGTCCACACATCGCGCAATCAACGCCGCCAACGCGGGATCGAGATGCAGACCGTGCGCTTGCTCGTTCAAGTCCTTGGAAATGGCCGTGTAACGCGGATTCAACCTGGCGGCCCGCAGACACCAGTTGGCCGTCTGTTCGGCGCGTTTGAATTCCGAGTAGGCCAGAGAATCGCAACGGGGTTTTCCGTTGCCCGTCTCGAACAACTGCCGCAAGTACAAGCCGGCCAAGTAAGCCTGAACCCGGCCAAAAGGTGAAAGGTTGGCGTCCTGTTTGTCCGGAATCCTGGCCGGAACGTTGCGTCCTCGCTTGAGCGCTTGGATGCGCTCTCGCGTCCATTCTGTTTCGGCGTGGCGCATGAGCACCACGCACGTCCCTTTGGGGAACTTCAACATGGTGCTTCTCCTGTTGAGGGTTGCGCTGAGCCATTGGTTAGCCTATGAAAGAGCCTCCAAACACCGGTTTGGTTATGGCCAAAATCTAGCTTTTTTTTGGTTAAAAGTCAAGGCTAGGGAGGATGGCCGAGGATTTCGGCTGTATGCCAATCGAGCTTCGCTAGAAGGCGCAACGTTTGGGCCAGGAAACAAGCAGTCCAATCCGCGGAGGCGGTTCGCGACCGCCTACTTCCTAGTCATGGTTGATACGCTGCAAAGGCCTGATCGACCGCCCCACGGGGCAACCGACGCCGGCCTTAATTTACCGAAATTGTCCCGAAACCTCGGTCCATCCTCGGGCATATGTTCACGCGGCGGGAGGATGGGGTCAAGGGGAGGGAGGGAAAGATGAAGAGGAAGGTGGGAGGATGGAAAGACGGAAGGGTGTCCCGACGTTAGGTCGGGATCCCAATCGCCGTATAATTAGATGGCGCATCGGGAGAAGGGTGTAACTAAAAACGGCGCGAAGGGCGCCGTCAGACGTGAATTTGGCCTGTGCCGGAAAAGTTATCCGGACCGGTCCAGATGCGGCCGATTTGGAACTGCCACAGCAAATCGCGGAAGCCCGCGTCCATCCAATCTTTGCCGTACAATTCCTTGGGCCAAATGAACGGAAACACCGTATCCACGAGAGTGAGGTATTTGTAGATGGGATGCGCCACGCGGGTGCGGCTGACCAACGACTCTACGTAAGTGGTGATGTCCAGGAGCTGGATTTCGTGGTTGATGCCACCCCAGCGGCATATGTACTTTTCCGCGCGCCGATCCACGGCCGAATGAGGATTGTTGGGGTCCACGGCGCCGGCGCGCGCCGCATTCGACATCTGCGCCCAAACCTGGCCCGGATTGGTCACGATAGAACGGCGCAAGTTGTCGGCCACGATCTCCACTTCTGGACCCTGGGAAAAAAACACCAAGGTGAAACCGCTGTGGTCCGTGATGTGCTCGGGTTCGCGATACAGCTTGCGGAAGAGTTTGGCGAAGACCATCTCTTTGCGCCGCGTGTCGAAGAACACGGGCACGGACTTGCCGTTGTTCGAAGCCACGCGCACGTCGAGCGGCAATACCAGGCGCGCACTGGTCGCGGTTTGGTGCGCTTGCGGGTCGGTCTCGTCGTACACCTGCAGGCACGGCGCGCCGTCCTCCTTGCGCCGCACGCGGTAGGCGCGCTCGGGGTCGAGCTCGGCCACGACCACCAAACGCCGGCTGCTGCTCGAATCGAACACCTCGTTCTCGAACACCGCGATCAATTCTTCGCGGACCGCGTCCACGCGTTCCGGATTGTAAGCTCCGAGCAAGTACTCGAACTCCAATTGGGACAAGACCGCGATGACGCGCGCCTCAAAACCGATGCGGCGCGAAATCACGCCCTTGGCCGACGCCTGTTTGGGATTTTTGCCGTGCACGTAACCGGCCAGGCCGATGAGCGTGGGGAAGTCCCGCGCCGCGCGCACGCACGCCGCGAACTCCAATTGTTTGCGGTGCGAGATGGGCACGTAAGCCTCTAGCAGTTGGTCGATGAAGCCTTGGGTGTTCTTGATGGCTTGCCGCGACAAACGGCGGAACTCGTCCACGTCACCGTTCAAGCCGTACTGCTTGGCGTAGGCCGTGAACAAGGCGCGTTCCTGCAATTCGACGGCGCGGCGACGGCGCTCGTTGGCGCACAGGCCGGGCGGCAATTCGCGCAACGCTTCGCGCAACAAGCGGCGCAACCGCTTAAAACGGCGGCGTTCGCCCGTCAGCAACGAGCTTTGGCGGATTTCGTCCACGACTTGCCGCGGCGGCGTACCCGGCGGAAAGAACTTGAGCCCGGGAAACGTCCGGTACACTTCGGCCGCGTGTTCGGCCATGTGTTGGCGGATGACGTTGACGCATTCGGCGTCGAACGCGGCCCGTACCCGATTCCGATCCAGCGTGTCACCGGCGACCTTGTCCAATTCCTCGGAAATCCGGCGCAACACGCCCAGCTCGCGCGAAGAATGGTAAAAAGCCGGCGGACAGGCGGAACCAAAAAACCTCATGCGCTTCTCCTTGGTTCACGGTTCGGAGAAAACAAACTAACTTTTGACGCCGGCCGTGTCAAGCCTTTTCAAACGCGCGCACAACTGATACGCTCGGCGCCGTATGACAAACACCTGCGAAACCATCCAGCGCACGCTGGTCCTGCTCAAGCCCGACGCGGTCAACCGCGGACTCGTGGGCGAAATCCTCCACCGCTTCGAGCGCGTGGGCATGAAAATCGTCGGCCTCAAGATGGTTTGGCCCACCGAAGAGACGGCGCTCAAGCATTACACCGAAGACCTGGCCATCCGCCGTGGCGAACACGTCCGCAAGCTCATGGTCGAGATGTTGGTTTCCGGGCCTATCGTGGCCATCGCCCTCGAAGGCATCGAAGCCATCGAACTGGTGCGCAAAATGGTAGGCGGCACCGAACCCAAAGCCGCGGCCCCCGGCACCATCCGCGGGGATTACGCGCACGTATCCTTCAAACACGCGGATGCCCGGCAGGTCGGCGTCTTGAACCTCATCCACGCTTCAAGCAACGAGGACGATGCACGGCAGGAATTGGAAGTATGGTTTGATGCCAGCGAGTTGCTGGAATTCGATCCCCATTACGTCAAACAGACCATCGTCTAACAAAAAAACCGTTCCCCAGCCCTGGCCGACCGCCGGGGCTTTTTGTCATTCAGTGATTTTTAGCCAAAAAACGGCTTTGACCACAGGCTTGCAACTCTGGCGCATCTCTGCTATATTTGGCCCATAAATTACCAATTTATCCGATCCGAATCGTATGGGATTACCCAGCCATCGTCGAACCAGCTCGCACAAACGCCGCCGCGCGTCCCATTTTGCGCTTGAAAAACAAGCCGTGGTCAAAGACGCCAAGACCGGCCAAGAGCACCTCCAGCACCGTGCGGCCCCCGGAGCCACCTCCTACCGCGGACACGCCATACACGTCAAAGGCAAGGAGAAGAAGCTTGAAAAGCTGCTTAAAAAATCCAAAAAGCCGGCTGCCGAATAGCCGCCCCGCACCTTAATACATTTGCTCTTTTGTCCCTATGTCCAACCGCCATCTTGCGCGTTCCCTGGCCCTGCAATCCTTGTATGAATGGGATTTCCACCAGGCAGAACCCGAACGCGCGATAGAGAACATGGAACGCAATCTCGCCGAGTTCGCACCGGACTTGGATGAGAAGCCTTTTGCTTTGGCTTTGGTCAAAGGCGTCATGGACCAACGCGCGGCTATCGACGCGACCATCACCAAATTCGCTCCCGACTGGCCGCTCGAACGCATCACCACGGCCGACCGCAACGTTTTGCGCATCGGCACGTACGAATTGATTTTCGACCAGCAGATACCGTCCAAAGTCGCGATCAACGAAGCCATCGAATTGGCCAAAACTTTCGGCGGCGAATCTTCAGGCAAATTCGTGAACGGCGTGCTGGGCGCGATTTTCCGCGACCAAATCGCCCAAGGTTCGGTCAAAGAAGTGGACAAACCGAAGAAAGAGGAAGAAGGGAAGGCTGAAGGAAAGGTTGAGGTGGAAGGTGGGAAGGGCGTAAAGGTGGAAGAAGGAAAAGAGGAATGAGGAAGGAAAACGTTTTGAAATAAATAAATCCAACTATATTTAATATTCTTGTAAGTCAAAAGACTAACGCCGAACGAGTTTGGCGAGGCGCACGGAACCCTATCAACGCGGCTTAAAACGCGGGTAAGGTCCGTCAGCATCGCGAGAATCGTTCGCGTCGACCATCAACGCAACGTATGACAACCGAACCGCAAATGGATTTCCAACCGCTGGAGGCGCGGCTGGGTTATTCGTTCCACGACAAAAGTCCGCTCGTCTCCTCGCTCACCCACCGCTCGTACCTGAACGAACATCCGGGCTTCCCCTACGAACACAACGAGCGCTTGGAATTTTTGGGCGACGCGGTGTTGGAATTGATCGTGACCGAACATCTCTACAAAAACTACGGCAACCCCGAAGGCGAACTCACCAACTGGCGCGCGGCTTTGGTCAACGCGAAAACCCTGGCCGGCATCGCCAGCCAATTGCAGTTCGAGGATTATCTGCTCATGTCCAAAGGCGAAGCCAAAGACAGGGATTCCAAGGCGCGCATGTACATTTTGGCTAACGCCATCGAAGCCATCATTGGCGCGATTTATCTGGACGGCGGGAACGAAGCGGCCTCAGGCTTCATCCAGCGCCACATCCTTTCGCACCTGCCGTTCATCCTCAAGAACAGGTTGTATATCGACCCCAAGAGTCGCTTCCAGGAAACCGCCCAGGAACTTTTGGGCGTCACGCCCAATTACAAAGTGCTCAAGGAAACCGGCCCGGACCACAACAAGGAATTCACAGTCGGCGTGTTTTTGGAAAAAGAACTGATCGCCGTGGGCGTAGGCCTCTCGAAACAAGAAGCGCAAATCGCGGCCGCGCAAGCCGGGCTCGAAGCCAAAAAGTGGGTGACCGCGGAAAACGGAAAGGAAGAAGCCAAGGAAGCTTAAGAAAAAAATTATGCGAAAAAAAATCCCAGTCACGGGATTTTTTCATATGGTGCGCCCTGAGAGATTCGAACTCCCGACCGTCAGCTTCGAAGGCTGCTGCTCTATCCAGCTGAGCTAAGGGCGCATGTCATGTGCGCGGCTCGATGATAGCAAGTCCTTGCTTGAGTGGCAAACCTCAGAAGCATGGACTCCAGCTTTGGATTGTGCAATCATACAAGTATACCCAAACGGCCGGTTCCCGTGGCCAGCAAAACGGGAAAGGAGGCTCGAATGCACCAGCAGAATTCCGACAAGCCCGCCAACCGTTCCTTCACTCCACGCAAGGGGCTGATGCTCAAGACCAGCCATCGTCCCCCGCCCCACGAACCGCGTCCGGACGACGGTACGGATCCGTACCGCTCCGATCGTTCGTGCATCATGTACCCGGATGGCGCCGAAATGGCCGGCGTCGAGGTGGCCAAACCCAAGGAATAACCCGATGGACCTTCCACAAAACCCTTGCCGTGGGAAAACGCAGGCGATCCGCCTGAACCGATTCGTCCGTGCGCACGCACATCGTGCCGCGAACGAAAAGAAGACGGAATCAATCGCCGGCTTCTGCGTTTTCCCAACGCTTCCGAAACCGTCAAACAATTGGCGGCTTGGGATGCGGAAACACCGTACGTCATGCCGAACATGATTCGGCATCCAGATAAATAGTTGATTGACTAGATCCTGAACCATCCTTCGTCGAGCTCAGCTCGACTATGGGTGGCGGGCAAGTTCAGGATGACGGAAATGCGATTCTCAGTTGTCATGCGAGTCTAGACAAAATATATAAAACGCAAAAAATAACGCTTAAAACAAGCGTTTTTTGTATTAAAATTTTTAGCTAAAATTAGCCATTCTTTTAATTTTGGCTCAACTTAGACGAATGATCTTTAAGATGTACTTGCCACTCTTGACAAAACCTCAATTTTGTGATATATTAACGCGTTAACAAAATCCGTAAATCAACGGACCTCGACAATTTGTCGCCAAAAACCCGCACAAGCCGAACCCCTTAAAACAGGGTTTCCGTCCATAAAAGACGGAATTAATGCGGGTCTTCGGCGAGGACACGAGAACGCGCATTGCGCATCGCAAAACGCGCAACGTCGGATTCCGGCGTTTCGCGCTACACGTTGCGCGTTACACGTCCCTCGTGTCCCACAGATTTCGGATGTCCGGAGACCACAACTGGAATGACGTGCCTCAGCGGCCGTATCGCCTTTTGGGTCAAAAGACATGGTCCGCGAAATGCGGCCTTTGCGCATGCTCATCCATGCGCCTACCACTCCACCTTCAACTGCCGGATGAGCGGCAAGACATTGTTCCCGGGAGATAAACAACATGTCGAACAACACCAGCGTCGTCGTCACCGTCAGCACCGTGGTCGCCAACACCTGCGACAAGTGCGGCGCGAGCGTCAAGAACCCTCAGCACAAGCTGTGTGCCGAGTGCTTCAAGAAGCTTCCCAAGAAGGCGCCGGCGCCCAAGCCGGCTGCGGTCGCCCCGACTGCTCCGGCGCCCGTCGCCGTCACCGTGACCCCGGTCGCAACGCCCGCCCCGGCCGTAGAAGCCCCCAAGGCCGAGACCAAGCCGGTCGTGGCGCCCGCGCCCGTCGCCGCCCCGGCTGCCCGCCCCGCGCCCGAGCGTCCCGCGCACATCACGGTCAAGAAGTGCGCCTGCGGCAACTCCTTCGTGCCCCGCGATCCGCGCCACGAGAAGTGCCCGACCTGCCACAAGAAGGTCATGGACGCACGCCGGGCCGAGGACGCGAAGCGCGACGCCGAGCGCAAGGCCGAGGACGAGCGCCGCGCTTCGCAGAAGACGCTCCTCACGGCGTACCGCAACGGCACGCTGCCCAAGGACGCCAAGGTCCGCGAGAACGGCGCGCAGATCGTGATCTGCATCAACGGCGTGTCCACCACGCTGTACGACCACGAGGGCTTCAACGCCCGTCGCGAAGCCGCCCGGTACGCCGAGACCCTCAAGGCCAAGGCCGCCGCGGACAAGGCGCGCGTCGATGCGGAGAAGGCTGCGGCCGCCAAGGTTCACCACGACCGCGCGGCCAAGGCGCTGTTCCAGGCCTTGCAGTCCGGCAAGGCGCTCCCCCCGACCATCACGGTCAAGCGCAGCGGCGTGAACGTCCTGTTCACGGTCAGCGTGGTCGGCAAGGCTCCGGTCACCTACACCGCGGTCGACCCCGATCTCGCGGCTGCCGAAGACGCGGCACGCAAGGCGGCCGAATCCGCGGCCAAGGCAGCGCGCAAGCAGTCCGAGAAGAAGGGCGGCAAGAAGGGCAAGGCCGCCTAGCCCTCATCCCTCGGATCGTTCATTTCAACTAGGTCTTTCTCGGCACATCACTCTCGATGTGCCGGACCTAAATGCGTACCGGTACCGACATGCCGTCGGCACGGGTCCGCTCAAGGATCAAAACCAGAGGTGTTCCATGGAAGCTCTTGCTATCGTCAGCTTGATCGGTTGTCTCTTCGTCCTGGCCGCCGTCGCCGGTTATGCAAACTTCTGCCGCGCGGCCGCGAACGTCGGATGCCGCATGGTCTCGATTCCGGCGCTTCCGCCCATCGCGGCCGTGGCCGACGAGTTCGACCTGTTCGAGGCCTCGCCCTCGCTCATCGACCGCCTCGCCGCGTAACCACACCCTACCTTCGAACATTCAAAGGTTCGGCGCGCCGGTCCTCGACGCGCCCATCCCCACTGCGCACCGGTACCGACATGCCGTCGGCACGGGTCCGCTGAAGGATCAACGAGGTGACACATGGCCAAAATTTCCGGAGGACTCATCATCGTAATTGTGGTGGTTGCGGCAATCCTGCACCACTGCGGTGCATTCAACTGACGGAGGACGAGATGGACAACAAGCAAGCGATGGTACGACGGCGCCTCGGCGCCTTGCCGCTCGTCGCCGCGCGGCTCGAATCGATTTGGGCCGTGCTCAGGGACAGGAAACGCGGATGGGTCTACTGGACCGTCCTGACGCTGGCGGTGTTGTACATCGTCTCGCCGTTGGACTTCATCCCAGACCCGGTCTTGATCCTGGGCCAACTCGACGACCTGCTCGTCACGCTGGCGACCGCGGTCCTGGTGATCCGCAGGGCGGAGAACTTCTATGCCTCCATTCGCGAGCGCAAGGAAGTCGAAGCCGAACTCGAGGCCCACGTGCCCAAGCTCGGCGAGCCGTCCGCGGTGCCAGGCCTCGGAACCAAGGGCGACGAAGTGCCGCCGCTGGTCACGGACATCAAGTCCGGAGCCGGTTCGGCCAACGTCCCCTAGTCCGCGCCCGATTCCTCGGGTCCGGACACTCAAGAACGCGCCATACTCCACGGCGCGTTTTGAAGTTAAAAAAATCCCCTCCTTGATAAGGAGGGGTTAGGGGCGGTTTCAATTTACAACGACACACCTCTCCCAACCTCCCCTCATAAAGGGGAGGAGAAAACACTTCATTTCACATCCTTCCGAACAACGCCTTTGCCTTTGGCCGTTTCGTCGTTCTGCAGATCCGTGGTCAAGGCTTTGGAACTTTGCATGAGCGGCTCGTTGATGTCCTCGTCTTGGGCTTGGAACGTGGCCTCGCCCAGCAGTTGCGCAAAGCGTCCGTCGTCAGCCAATGTGGGCGTGAGTTCCACGTCGAATTCCACTTCAGCGCCGTTCACGTTCGCGGGCAAACGGTTGAGCGCCCATTTGACTTCGCGCTTGTCCGCGTCGTAGGCCAAAGCCCCGGCCGTGCTCGTGGCCAAAGACACGAACCTGGCGTTGCGCGGCAGCACGGCCACGGCTTCCATGTCTTTGAGCGCATGGATTTTTTTGTCCACGGACCAGACGATGCGATACGTCGTCGGTTCCCCGACTTTTGGCGGCAGAGGTCCGGAGCCGATAGGCGCGCCTTCCTCCGTATAAAATCTGGCCTGCGACGAGAAACGCGCGTCCGAACGCAACTTGAACACCATGGGCGCCATTTGCACCGAGCGTTTTATTTTTCCGACCTCCATGTCCGCAATCACGGTCAACCGTACGGCCATGGGACGCGTGCCCGTGGCGTTCGGCGATATGGCCAGAAGCGTTTCCAATTCGCCTAGGCCGTGCGGCGCAATTTCCTTAAACTCGCTTTTAGCCTTGGCGTCCCACACCAAACGCCTGCCTTCCAACGTCGAGGACGAGGCTTTGGCGGCCGCGGCCAAATCCACCAGCTGGAATTTGTCCAAGACCTCCTGGCCTTGGTCCAGTGCGACGGTTTCCACGGCCAATTGGATTTTTACGTTCTTGAGCGGTTCGTCGGCCGTATTTTCGAAACCAATGGCCGTTTGCAATTGGTCGCCAAAACCCAAACTGCGTGTCGCCTGGTCCGAACCGTTGACCACGAGCTTGAGCGAAAGGTCACCGGCCAGCACCGGAAAGGCGGCTTCGGATTTTTGCATCATGGAAAAATTCCCGTCTTGTCCGAGAATGCCTGTCTGGCCAACGACTTTGGCGTCGCCGCCAAAACCAGAGGCGAACACTCCCACTACGCTGATTTCAGTGGAGCTCGCGGCCGCGAGCGGCGCCAAAGGCAACTTGTAGGTCCGGCCTTCCAGTTTGGCTTGGCCCAAATTCTTGTCGTCGGGCGTGAATCCGTCAGGCAATCCCACGCGCGCCTCCAATCCTTCCATCGTATCGCGGCCCGTGTTCTTCACGTGGTACAGTAGCGCGATGTGGTCGCCGGGCACGGCCTTTTCCGGAACTTGGATCCAACCTTCGAGCACGGATTGCGAATAGGTTACGTTCTTGGCCGCTATGGCTTGCATGTCTTTGGCTGCGCCGGACGAGCGGTACGCGGCCATGGCCTGCACCGCGGAGAGCGTGCCGAGCGCGCCCGTGAATTTTCCGCGGACCGTGACCGTGCCCGATTGTTCCGCGGCCAAAGCGCCCAAGCGCCACAAGCCAGCGCCAGACGGTTCGGGCAAATTCTTGGTGGCCGAAAAATCATTCGGAAAATTGATGCGCAATTCCACGTTGGACAAAGGCTCGTTGAGCGGGTTGCGGTAATTTATGAAATACGTGACCTCTTGGCCCACGGTTATCTGTTCCGGACCTTCGATGGCCAAGTCCAGTTTTTCGTTGACAAAACCGCTCAAACCCTGAAAATACAAAAAACCCGTCCAAGCCGCGGCGGCCAAAACCAAAAAAACCGCGGACACGCCCAAAGTCAACCAAATCCAACGGTGGCTGCGTTTGCGTTCCAATTTGGTCAAATCCGGCAAATCGCCGTTCTCCACCTGGTAAATGGCGCGCAAGCTCTGTTCGACTTCATCGTCGCGGCGATCTTCGTCGCGGCGTTTTTTTGGTTCATCGCGACGTTTCATGGGTCGGTTGGCTTAAGGCGTAAAGCGACGCGCTCACGCGGTCGCGGTCCCAGACCCCCTCCCAGGCCCCGGTTTGTTTTTGGTTTTGCGCTTCGTCAACCGCGGCCGTGACTTGGCCGCGTGCCCAGACCGCGCTCCATGGCGCCGCGGCGCTGACTTCATGGTGCATTTCGCGCGCTTTGCCCGATTGGCTGGTGGCCAAAAGGAGATACGCGCCGCGCGGCGCGCCGTCTTGCGCGGCCGCGGCTTGAGGCGTGGCGTCCAAAGCGGCCAAAATGTCGCCGGCACCCATGGGTAAGCGGTACGTCAGAGTCACGTCCTGCGTCCTGCCCGGGTCAAGCTGCAACCAACCTCCGAACACCGTGCGGTCGCCTTCGGTCGCTTGCCAGATCGTGCCAGTGGCCTGGACCGCGGTCTTTTCGATATCGGCCAAATCCGGATCCTTGCCGTCGGTTTCCAATGTTTTTTTGAATAAAGAAGCGGGCGGCGCCTCGAAGCCGCTGGCCGAAATCAGTTCGGCGCCCTTGGGTACGTATACGCGCAAATATTGGACGTTGCGCACGCCGCGGAACAATTCGCCTTTGCCGCCCGTATGTTCGCGGCGGATGCGTAGCGTATCCACGATACTGCCGTCGGATCTGATGTCCGCGCGGTGGTACACCGTTTCTTTGATCGCGCCGTCGGTTTTTTGCCCCGCGATGTTGGCGCCCACGATGGCCAAAGAATCGCCGATGGTGCTCTTCAGCCTGCCGTTCCAACCGAATTTTTCGATTAACGCTTCTTCGTCCGGACGCGTCATGGCGATTTGGATGTCTTTAGTGTCCAAGGCGTCGCTGGCCGCGGCCGCCAACTTCAACCACTCTTCGCGCGACAGGTTCTTGGTCCGATCCATCAAGGCTTGGAACAAGTCACCAATGAATTTTTTAGGCGCGTTCTCCTGTTTGTCGTATTCCAGCTCCACGGCCTTTTGGGTTTCCAACAAAAAATTGTCCGCGTCGATGCGCTTGCCGTATTGCGGCATGTCGATGGGTCCGGTGATCTTTAGCACGCGCGGCATGAACGAAGAATTGATGGCGATGACGCCGTCCACGCTCGGCTGTCCCGACTTGCCCCAGAACCACTGCAGTTTTTTGGCCGTGGTCGGAAAATCCGCGAACCAATTGGCGTCCTGCAACTGCCACACCGGATTGATGAGCTGCAAAGGCTTGGGCGATTGAAGGCGCGCGGTGAGCTGACTTTTTAGGTCATACGGTCCGCCTTTGGGCACGTAAATCGAAGCGATGCGCCCGCGGTCAATTTCCAATTCGGCCAACGAACCGATGAAACCGCCCGAAGGGCGCAGCTCCGTGTCGTTTTGGAAAACCAACAAATACGTCCGATTGCGGTCTTTGCCCAAAACGTTGACCATGAGGTCGGACAGGGCTTCGAACTCGCGCACGGCTTGGGCCGCGGCATGCACTTGGTTGGCCAAGTCTTTAACCTGGTCGCGTTTGTCCGCGGGCACGGCGTCCGGATCCACGGTCGCGGCCGCTTTTTCCGCATCGGCCAACAACGGGCCGGCGCCGCGCGCGTACGCCCCCAAAGCTTCGACGCGTTCCACCAAATCGCGCCCCGGATCTTCGAAGATTTTATTCAAGCCGGTCATCAGCAATCCCGCGGCCGCGCTGGTCTTGTCGCCCACTTCGATCAAAGCGCGCGCGCTGCGGTAACCCGAAGGCGTCACGGCCGCGGCCGCCACGGCCAAACCGTGCGAAGCGTCCAACAAACCGTCGGCCTCGCGGAACATGCCCGAAGCGCGGTCCAATTGCGCGGCCAACGCGCCCATGTCCTGCGTCTTGTCCAACCCGCTCAAAGCCTCCACGGCCTGTCGGCTTTGGCTTTCGACGTTGTCGCGGTCCTGCCCGATAAGCTTGTAAGCCACCAAGGCTTGGGCGGGCAAAGTCATGACCACGGCCACTAAGACGAAACCGATGGCCGCCCGGCCCATCGACACGGGCTTGGCCTGGGCCACTTCGGCCGCTTCCTCCAGTTCGCTTTCGACCAAGCGTTCGATGCGCCGTTCGGCTTTCTCGGCTTTGACCACGGCCGGTTTGATGGCGTCCCGCGCCCACATCTGAAATTTGCGCCACGCCAACTTCAAACTCAACACCGTCGGATTGGCACCGCGGTCTTCGGCCTTTGAAAACAATTTCGGTTCATGGGCGCTGCGCAGCGTGGCGTCGACCAAAGCCGCGTAACCGGGAGCGGGCAAGGCCAAAGACTGGCTATAGGCCAATTGGGCGGCCACCGGCGCTTTGTGTTCGGGCCGGTCGTGCGCCACCATGACCTCGCGCAAAGAAACCACGAACGGACTGCGGGTCACGGCCTTTTGTTGCACGGCAATGGTGTGAATTTTTGCCGGTTCGTGACGGCGTATCAGGCACGAAACGACTTGGTTGTCCAAGGATTCCGCCTCTTCTTCCGTCGCTTGCGTCACGATGCTGCTTTTGAAATCAAAAACCGGCCGCTTGATCACCTTTTCCCGGCGTGATGTGGCCTTTTTAATGCCGGCCGGAGTGCACAAAATCACCCCGTCCTGCTCTATGACTTTGGATAAACACGCTTCAAAAAACCCGGTCCCTTCCGGCACGCTGTTCAAGTTATTCGAAGGCTGCGTTTCCCCCTTGGACATCGTTACTTTAAATGTGTGGCCGACTCACCTTGCCCCAACGCTTGGCCATAGGCGGCCAAAGTCCTTGCGGCGGCCTTGTTCCAATCGTGAACGTCCAGCAAATCGTCAACCGCGGACAAGGCTTGGGACCGATAAACCGATTGGTTATCCACCACTTCATTTATGGCTTCAATCATACCATCCACGGAGCCGGTTTTGAAGTACGCAACGCCTTTTTTCCCCAACACCTCTGGCATGGGCCGCACGTCCGAACTGATGACCGGGCAACCTGTGGACAACGCCTCCACTGGACCCAGGCCAAAACCCTCAAAACTGGACGGCCAAACGAAAGCCGAAGCCCCTGAAAACAAAGCCGACAATTCCGCATCCGTTACCCGGCCCAAAAAACTGACTCGCGGCAATTTCCGTTCTTCGCTTATGGCTTTTTGCCTTTGCATAAAAGCGTCCATCTCCCCGGCCACTACCAATTCCAAATCCGGACGTTTGGCCGAAACAGTTTCCCAAGCCTTCAACAGCAAATCCACGCGCTTGTGCGGATACGCGCTGCCGACGTAGAGCAGATAGGACCGACTTCGGTCCTTGGCCCTCGGTCCTTGGTCCTGTGTTACTCGAAACTCGTTACTCGAAACTCGAAACCGAGTCACCCCCTCCCCCGTCACCACGATCTTGTTTTGGGCCGCGGGAAAAAAATTCAAGAGGTCGTCCTTTACGAACTCGGTGGGTACGCAAATGCGCTGGGCGGCGGAAACGGCGTGGCGCAGAGTCAACCTGAAACCCAGGCGCTTGAACAGGCGCACGGGCCAAACGCGGGTGCTGGCGTTGGCGCTCGCGGGTTGGTGGAGCAGCAACAAATCATGGACGGTCACGACGAGCGGACCGGAGTAAGCGAGCGGCACGTTCCAATGCGGCACATGGACGACGTCGGCTTTGAGGTCGCGAAAAATCCGCGGCATCTTGATTTGTTCGTCCAGACCGTACCATGGGATGTCCGCGACCACGGTCTTGATGTGCGGCAACGCGGCCAAAGCATGGTCGGCGCGGCGCGTGACCAAAACGTATTCATTGTCCGGGGCCATGGCGGCCATGGCCGCCACCAACTCTTGGATATACCGACCCAAACCGCGCGTGTTTTCCGCGCCCATCATCCTAGCCTCGATGCCTATACGCATATTTTATGTGGACGAACCGGTGTCGTCACGGACAAGTTGCTTCTCGATTTTATGTTTTAACCGGCGGCTCAACACCACCAAGCCCACGGCCAAGCACACGACGAGCATGGCGCCCATCCTGCCGTACCACGCCCCAATCGACTTCCAAGCGTAGCCGAAGTAATAACCGACGTTAACGAAAGTCACTGACCAAACGACGGCACTCAAGACGTTCCAAAAATAAAAAACCGCGGGCCGCATACGCAAGGCTCCGGCCACGAACGGCACCAAGGGGCGCAAGGGGCCGATGAACCTGCCGACGAACACGCTCTTGTTGCCATGTCGCTCAAAAAAATTCTTGCCGATTTCCAAATTTGCGGCGGAGAGCAACTCGCGGCCGCACCAAACGAAATTCTTTCCCGTACGCCCCAACAGATAACTCAAACCGTCGCCGATGACCGCGCCCAATGCGCACACCAGTATCAAGATCGGGACGTTAAAATCGCCGTCCGCGGCCATCAAGCCGGCAATGACCGTCAGCGTCGTTCCCGGAACCAGCAAGCCGATGAGCGCCAAAGACTCAAAAACGGACACCAAAAACATGATGGCGTATCCCCATTGCTGGTAATTAACGATGAAATTCAGATATCCGTCGAAGAACATAGGCCATTTTCCAGAATGTCAGATTAACCCGAGATACGTCTCGTGGCAACAATATGGAACCGCGGAATACACCCAAAAAAAAGACCTTGCGGTCTTTTTTTGGATGGTCGCGTTTAACGCGATGGTCGGGCCAGTGAGACTTGAACTCACGACCTCCTGCTCCCAAAGCAGGCGCGCTAGCCAACTGCGCCATGGCCCGATGTGAATCCCCTTCGATGTCCGGAGATAATACCCGCTTGCCGATAAACTGTCGAATGCCTTTATTTCTCACGATTATCCTTGTAAATCTGGACGGCTTTTTTGCCGACCATCATAGCCAACCCGCCGCCCGGAACGAAGTTGGCCACCTCTTTGCCGAACTCGAACAACTCGTCGTTGGTGAAGGATTTGCGGAGCTTATCCGCGATTTTGCTGGCCTGCTGGCGCTGCAAACCCGTAGCGCCGTCGAGCGCGATGATGGCGCGTTTGTCTTTCGACTTCCAAAGGAACTCGAAGGTGTAGACGGGAACGAAATACAAAGCCAATTCCGTGATGGCGATTTTCTCGTCCAAAATCTGATCCGCTTGGATGGGTTTGATGAGCGCGTTCACGGTCTTGCGCACCAAAAACGCAGGTTTTGCTTCGAGCGCCACTATAGGCGTGCCGTCGGATGTCAGTTCGTCCGTGGACGCGATTTGCTTGTTGGGCAAAACCAAATATTTCGCGAAGTCTCCGGGTTCGCCGTTTTGGGCGTTGACGATCGATTCTTCGCGATACTCTTCGACGCATCGCTCCACGCCTTCAAGCTCAAACGATTTGTGCGCGGCCGCGTTCAATACCGAACCCAAAACTTCCACGTCCTGCACCACGCCTTCCACGGGCACGTTGTAGCGTTTGCGGCGCTTGTATTCGAAACGCGACGAACCGACCACGCGCCAAAAAGCCTCAAAACGCTTTTCTTCGTAAACGATTTCGATGTCTTCGGCCTTGGGGCGGCTGAGCAGGTTGGTCAGCATGCCGAACGACTTGACCTTGAGGTCAGAGGCCATGGCCCGCGCCTTTTCCATGCCCAAAACGTCCTCCACCTTGAGGAGTTTTTCACCGTCTATTTGGATGTTGCTCAAACCTTCGCCTGGCATATCGCGCAAACCATCTTACGACAAACAAACCGCTAAAGCAACCGCCGGCCTTGCCCCTCGGCCCAAGGCCTGATAACCTCCTTTTGCCCAACACGGAGGGAGAAATGCGACATCTGGTCCGACGCGGCGTTGCCGTTCTTTGGTTCATTAGCATAAGCGGGCTGCTGCGGTGCGCACCGATGGACGTCCGGCCATCCGTACGTCCCGGCGAAGAACCGGCCAACGGGCCGGATAATCCGTATTCTTCCACCCCGCGCGCGCAATCCGTGGTGGCCGTCCCGTACGAACCCGCTCCACCGCGTTCGCCTAAACCCCCGGCGTCCAACAGCGCGTCGGCCAATCCCCCGCACCTTTAGGCCACCCCCGACTCTTCGACCCTCACTCGGGTTTTTTATTTTTGCCTTGCGCGCTCCGCGGGGTTTTGATATTCTCTTTTCGCGTTGGATGGGTCGGTCGGTCGTTTCGACTTCCGACATCCGACTTCCGACTAAAATCCGCGGGTATCGTATAGTGGCTATTATGCGACCCTTCCAAGGTTGAGAGGCGGGTTCGATTCCCGCTACCCGCTCCAAAAAGAACCGCTCCGATAACATCGGGGCGGTTCTTTTTATTGGATGGGCGGGAATCGAACGGGTTTTGGTTAGCGGCACGCGTGGACCTTCACCCAGAATTCGACCTTGCCGTTTTCCGTATCGCATTCACCGGCGACCGAGCCTTTCCAGCTTTGGACGATCCTGAAGTTGCGTCGCAGGCTAAAATACGCCAACGACAAATCCGTGACCGGCAGGTGACATTTGCCGCTACCCAATAGTTCGTCTTTTTTGCCCGCGTTCATCAAAACGGCCACGGCCGAACCCTGATTCGTATTTTCAAAAACCATACCGCGGCCCTGATCGTTGTATACGGCCAGCTGTTTGTTTCCGGAGATATTCTCGGTCATCCTGCATTGCGTGAAATCCACGGTTGACGTGGAACCGTCGGGATAACGCATGGTCATGTAGCCATCCACGCTCTTTAAAATCACGACATCTAAAATCCGATAAGCGAAATACAACGCCATGACCAAAACCAATGGGAACACGACCAAGTTGACGAGTTTGTTTTGGAGTTTTCGATTCATAAATCGATGATAAACCAATAACCTCTGGCATGCAAAAATTCACTAAAACAAAAACCCCTTGCGGGGCTTTGCGGTTCGCGCTGAACGCGATGGTGCCGAGGGCGAGGATTGAACTCGCGACGCAAGGATTTTCAGTCCTTCGCTCTACCACTGAGCTACCTCGGCGCGTTTAGTCGATTGTCGATGGTCTAAAGTCCGGCAGGACCCAAACGCCGGTCTCTATTTTTTCTTGAGTTTGGTTTTGGTGGCGCTGATGGCCAACTTCACCAAACCTTCTTGCTCGTGTTCTTCGTGGCCCATGAGCTTTGCGTCGACCGGACCGAAAATGGCCAAGAGCACGAATACGATGGCCGTCACCACGCCCGCAGCCAGGTAGAACCCGAGGCCGCAGGCGATGCCTATGCCGGCCACGACCCACATGGTGGCCGCCGTGGTCAAACCGCGGACGGCGCCGGACGATTGGATGATGGCGCCCGCGCCCAGAAAACCGATGCCCTGTACCACGATGGACGCGATACGGCCCGGATCGGTTACGCCGCCCCATTGTGCAGTGACGTACAGGCCGCACATGGTCATCAATGACGCGCCTAAACCTATCAGGGCGTTGGTGCGCACCCCGGCAGGTTTTTTGCGGATTTCGCGCTCGATGCCGATGATTCCGGAAAGCAAGACAGCGAGGGAAAGGCGCGTTATGATTTCAAGCTCTGACAAGCCCATGTGTAGGCCTAATATTAATGCCGCAAATACCCCTTGTCAAATCCCAAGCCTCGGGCTAATATAGGCTCCGTTGGATTTGTTGGACTTTACCGTTTTTGTTTTTTGTCGTTTCCGCCAAAGGCGGACGTATGTTGTTTGAAATTTGACGAATGTTTGGGCGTGTAGCTCAGATGGTTAGAGCGTTACACTGATAATGTAAAGGTCCCTGGTTCGATTCCAGGCACGCCCACCATCGCGTTGAACGCGATTTACAAAAATCCGGCACCAGCCGGATTTTTGAATTCCCGAATTCAAATGACCGATCAAAACCCCTTACTCCGTAGCTTCCTCACCGGCCGTGGTATCGCTGGCGTCTGAACCCGAATCGTCAGAGGTCGCGTCGGCTTTCTTCTCTTCGGTCCAGGTGACGATGAGGGTCGTTTTGCCGGCTTCCTCGTTTTCGCCCGGCGTGGCGCTCAAACCGAGTTTTTCGCCGTCCTTGCTCCAAGAGACCAAGGCGCTGCCGCCGAGGTTCATGTTGGAATCCTCCGTCCAACCCTTGCTCTTGGTTTCCGAAGCATACCAATCCGCCACTTTCTTAACGTCATCGGCCGTCTCCTGCATGACCCATACGGCCACATTGTCCTTGGTGTTCATGGTCACGCCCTTATTTTTGGCGCCCGGGTACAGGATGGCGCTCGACGGGAAACCGTCCGGCAACTTCACGTCTTCGCCGAACGAGGCCGTGCCGCCGTTCTTGTTGTCCGTGAAAGTCACGTCCTCGCCTCCGTTGTTGAGATCGATATCGGCGCCCGTGGCCTTGCCCAAAATGCCTTCAGCCACCTTTTCGCCAATCTTCTCGTTCACTTTGTCCTGGGCCGCCTGGAAAGGGTTACAACCCCAACCGAACAGGGCGAGCGACAGCCCGCCGACGACCAATGCTACGCGCGATGTTTTCATACTTCAGTCGATGTCATGCTGAACTCGTTTCAGCATCTTGAACAGTGTGTTTAGATCCCGAAACGAGTTCGGGATGACGTTAATGATGAGTAAAGGTTAATTCAATACCTCTCCGTATGCAAGAGCTTAACGTCCGCACCCAATTCGACCATGGCGCCTTTGACCGTGTCCATGAACTCCTGCGGACCGCAGATCATGGCCTGCCGTTCGGCCGCGTCAACCAAATGCCGCTTAAGGGTCGCGATGCCCAAACGCCCGCATTCGCCCATGAAACCCTCGGGACATTCGCGGGTCAAAACCGGAACGTACTTTAAGCCCGGATGTTTTTCCGCCAGCGCCACGTATTCCTGGTGGTACATCAAATCGTCCAACGTACGGCCCGAATAGAACAAAACCACCGAAGCGTCCGGGTTTTTATGCAAACGTTCACGCGCCATGGAGCGGATGGGCGTGGCGCCCACGCCGCCCGCGAACAGCGCCAGGGGCTGGTCGCCTTCGGGCAAAACGAATACGCCGTACGGCCCCTGTACGCCAAACACGTCGCCCACCTTGGCCGCGTACAGCATGCCCGACATTTTTCCTTGCGACTTGACGCCTAACTCGATGTGGCCCGTGGATTCGTACGGCGCGGACGCGATGGAATAACTGCGCTTGTTCACGGACACGTCCTCGTCGTCCAATTCGTGGACCATGACGAACTGCCCGGCTTTGAATTCGAACATGGGCTCACTGTCCGCAGGCTCAAGCCACAGCCGGCACAATTCGGGAGTGACGCAGGTTTTTTTGGTGAGTTTGAAGAGTCTCATAATTATTTGGAATGACCAATAACCAATTACCAATATCCAAAGCCGAAAGCGGTACCGTCTAATCCCGAAAGCCGAAGGCAACTATTTTGGTGATTGGTCATTGGTAATTGGTTATTCGTTTGGTATTGGGAATATTAAATTCTAAAATACACCTTCAACATTTCATCTTCCTCCAGCTTTTTAACGTTGCGCCGGTATTGCGTCCAAAACGGCGGATGGTGAATCATGCGCACCAATTTGAACCAATGGCGGTACAAACGCGGCGGTTTTTGGTGGTGCGCGAGCTCGTGGCACACGACGCGCAGGATGGCGTCCAATTTGCGCGGTTTGCAGGTGCGCGGCGTGTACAGGTCGATGGTCACGCTCTTTTCCCCGATGCGGGTATAACCGTACGCGAACGACCGCAATTTGCCCACTCCCCTGACCCGCCGCCTGAGCGGACGCAACTCAAAGCCAGGCATGTCCAAAACCACGAGCACGCGTTGGAACAAGTGCTCGACCAACGCCTCGTGGCGCGGATCGAGGATATCGGACACGGCCATAGTTTAAACGACGGTCCGCGGATTGACAAAAAACGCCGTTTAGATCGACGCATCGCGCAAGAAACTATAAAAACGCCGCGTTTACGCGCAGCGCCGCCCTAAACTGTCATGTGTGGATTTTTTATTAGATGATCCCAAGGGCCACGGCCAAACCCGCGCTCGAAACCATAAGCACCATCAAGAGCACGATGGTCGCTTTCATGGCCTGTTCCTGTTTTTGGCTGGGTGAACCTCGTTTGACCACATACGCGAACATCATGGACATCACGGCGATCCATACCGGAATCATCATGGCCGTGCCGCCCACTCCGCCAAAACCCAAATCCGTTTCGTTAATGGATTGGTACGCGATCATCCATAGCAATTCCACGATGCCCACCACCAAAGCCGCGGTCACCCAGAACAAACGGCTCCGACGCTGTTCCGGAGTCCAAGGAATTTTCTTGGATGGCGTTTCTGATTGCGTTTCGATTTCCATATGCAGACATTTTACTTTTTTCCGTAGGTTTCAGCAAACCCAAGCAGCTTGTGCCGTTTTTTTAAAAAAACCGCCAACACAAACGGCGTCCGCCAAACGCGCCCCGACCCATATTCACGAGTTCGTTTGCATCGTTTGAAAAATGGCCGCTTCGTCGATCGCGAAATATTTATTGAAATATCGTGCCATGTTCCCCACGTCGCGGCGCAGCAAAGACTCCGCATCCGGATGGGTCCGACGATCCACGGCCTGCGGGAAATCGATAATCACTGGTTTGTCGCGCCACCACAGAACGTTGAACGCCGACAGGTCGGCGTGCACGACGCCCTCGTCCCAAAACAACTTCACGCTTCGCACGATGTCGCGCCACGCCCGTTCGGCTTCCGCTTTTGTCAGCTCAACCTCGGTCAGCGAAGGCGCGGCGCGCTGTTCATCGCCTATGAACTCCATGAGAATCGAGGGACCGATGAGCGCTACCGGCTCCGGAATCGCGGCGCCACGTTCGTGTAGCTTTTCCAAAAGATAGAATTCGCGCTTGATCCAATTTTGGTGACGCAACTTTTGGCCGAATTTGCCGCCTTTGGCCACGGCGCGCGCATGGCTCCGGGTTTTATAAAAACGGTTCTGCAGGTACGCGCCGGCGTTATCGAAGGCGCGCCGTTCGGGATCGGCATACACCTTCATGGCCAACCCGCGTCCGTCAAACACGACACGGTAAACCGTGGCCTCCTTGCCGGATTTGATGCGTTCAACCAAGCGCAAATCATGGCCTTCGTCCGCGGCTTCCTGGATGATGTCCGACAAAGTCTTTTCGTTTTCCATGGGTCCCGGTTTTAGACCTTGGTCAAATCCCCGTTCACCATCTTATACACGCGGTTCTTGTTGATTTCCATTTTGTTGACGATTTCTTTTTCCAAGTCGATGTTCAATAACTGCGCCAAACCCAACAGGTAGATGGCCACGTCGGCCAGCTCCTCGCCCAAATCCGGCAACTTCTTGCGGTACGCGCGATAGGCTTCCGACGTCTCTTCGTGGATAAAACAGAACTCCTGCTCGATGTTGGTCGTATTGAAACCCTTGGCGACCTTGTTGTCGTAAATCTCTTTTTGGAGTTTGGGCAGGTCGAGCATAACCGTTTCGTCATGCCGAACTTGATTCGGCATCTCGATGGTTTGTAAGCAATTAACATGGATCCTGAATCTAGTTCAGGATGACGGATTGGCATCTAACGACAATTTGTATTTCACCAACGCCTCTTTGACCGCGACTTCGGTCGGCCGCATATGGATGCCGAATTCGGCCAGACGCGTGTTGGCGAGGACGGTGCTGGAGCGTTGTTTTTGGATCGCGCCTTGCGCCATAAGCGATTCTTCGGACACGAATTCGCAAGTGTGCGACGGATCCACTATCTCCTCATACCAGCGCATCAGATCGCGCCAGGCCAAAGGTTCGGGATGCACGGCGTGGAAGATGCCTTGGGCGCGCTTGTCCGCGACCGCGCGGAAAACGTCCAACAGGTCGTCCATGACCGTGACCGAATTCACGACTTCCACGACTTTGGGGTAACCCGCGAGTTTTGTGACCGTGTTCTTCTTGGACGGGATGCGGTCGATGGGCAGCTTGAGGCGCACCACGGCTACGTTTTCCATGCCGCCCAAAACCAAGTCGGCCGCGTATTTTGTCTTGGAATAATAAGCCACGGGATTGGCGTAGTCGTATTCCTTCCAACCCTCGGGCTGGGGCGGCGTGCCGTAAAAGATGCAACCGCTGCCCAAATGCGTCAGGTGCGTGCCGCGTTCGGCGCACGCCTGGGCCAGCATGACCGGGAACTGCGCATTGCCCACGGCCGTTTCGACTTGGTGCGTCTCGCACCAATCCACGTTGGGAGAGCCCGTGACGCCGGCGCAATTGATGACCGCGTCCGGTTCTTCGCGCTCCAACATGGCCCCAATCTGCTTGGTGGTCTCGAAAATCTCGGTGGACATGCGCATGTCCGGGAACTTGTCGAGCAAACGGTTGCCGATCCAACCGTTGCCGATTATTAAAACACCCGCCATATGCGGCGAGTGTAACAAGCCAAGCGGCGGACGGCAAACGGTTCACTCGCGCGCCGCGGCTTCTGCGTAAATTCTCACGTATTTGTCGCGCAAGGACCTTTCCACCGTTTCCTTGGCTTGCCGATACGCATCGCGTTCGCTTTGGTCGGCCTTAGCCAAATCCTTGCCCACCAATTCCGGATGGTTGGCGGCCATATATTCCTTGAACGCTTCCGGAAAATCTCCGTCCACGCCGTCCATGACAAAACCTTCGCGCCTGCCAGCGATCATGCGCCTGACCACGGTCAAATCCGGTTTTCCGCCTTTGGGCACGGAACCCAAAATGTCCAACGCGGCCATGGCGGTCGACAAACGCACCTCGACGTCCGAATAACCTTTGTAGTTGTCGCGGAACAGTTCGCCGCACGCGCGCTCTTCGGACTTCTTGTACGACCCGTCCTTGTTGCGGCCGCGCTTGTCCTCAACGGTCAAATCGCTAAAGGCGTTAAGCGGCGTCACGTGGTCCTCGGCCAATTTTGACAACAGGGTCTTGAGGTCGTCGGGGATGTCCATCTGGCGGATCATGTCGGCAGACGCCTTTTCGTGCAAATGGAAACCGGCGCCCAAACCGTAACGTTCGTTGATGGCCTTGCTGCCCATGCCCGATGCCAGCAAATCGTCGTACAGTTTGCGCGTGGCCATGGCGATTTCGTTCTTTTTGCTTTCGATGTCCGCGGCCAAAGCTTCGCGCTCGGCCTTAAGCGGCGCCAATTTTTGCGGATCTTTTTTGGCCGCCTTTTCTTGCGTCTGCAATTCCTTGCGCTTAACTTCCATGGCCGCGATTTCCGCCTCGATTGCTTGGCGGCGCGCCGCATACCTGCCGGCGAGCGATCCCGAATCTTCGCCTTCGGGCAAGGTGAACAGTTTTGGATTGATCGTTAAGCTTTCCGGTTGTTTGGCGATGTCGTGCGTCATGACGATGTAACGCATCAAAGTCGGGAATTCCTTAACGGTGCGTTTAACCGACGGATCCAAATCGCGCAACGCATCTTTGTACTCAACCGGTAACAGTTTAAGTTCTTGCGGATTTCTATCGAGTATTATAGAAGTCAAAACGTAGTAAACAAACCGGTAATGGTCAGCCACCTTTTCGCCTTCGGTGTGGTAAGACGAATACTGTTCCGTGTGCATCGCCCGACCGAAACCGGCTTTACGCACTTCAGCCGCCATCTTCCTTTTCTGTTCGGATTGGCCAATCAAGGATTCGAATGGATTCATACGGCTGAAAGCATAACACGACCGCGCGCCCCAAGCTCGGGGACAGGCTATTGACGTTTGGGGATTTTGGGTTTCCGGGGTTTTACGGCCTGTGATACATTGGAAGCGATAACCTCATCCATATATGCGCAATCCCACAGCCATTCTGGCCATCGTCATGGCCTTTCCGTTCGCCACGGCCGCCAACGCCGCGCTGCCTTCGCCTTCCGACAGCCTAAACAAAACCTACGACAACAGCAAAGCGGCCATCGAAACCGTCGTTGACCAGGGCGATGCGCAAGACATCGCGCCCATTGCCCCCAAGTTCCCCAAGGTGCCGTTGGCCACCAGCACGCCCAGCGACCCCGGCGCGTTCAAGCCCCTGCCCTTCAACCCTCCGGCCATATCCCCGGACCTCATCAAAGGCCCGAACATTACGGACATCAGGCTCGCCATCAACGACGGCCGCCTGAAAATCAATTGGAAAACCGATCGGCCCGCCACCGCAAAAGTGGCTTACGGACCTACGGACCAATACGGCACCACGCTCGAAAACGCGACGGCCTCCACGACCCATGAACTTACTTTGCCGGTCAATCCCGGAAGGCTGCACTTCAAGTTAAGTTCCACGGACGCCAAAAAAACCGAGTCCACGACCCCGGATATGACGGTACAAATTCCGGACTACGCCAACGACGACGTGACGGTGGCCGCCACCAGCACGCCGCCACAACCTGCGACCGACGGACAACGCCAGGCTTTGACCGACGACGACAAAACAAACCTTACAGCCGAGGCCCAGAAAGAAGAAAAAGCTCCGACAAAACCAGAAACTTCGGACAACGCGGGCATTACGGCCATGGACGCGGCCTTGGGCGGCGCCGCGGTCTTGCTGCTCGGCGTCTTGGTGGGAATCTTTCTGCCTAAAAGGCCCAAAGCCGAATAGAACGCCCGGTGACCCATCGCGTGGTTTTGGCTTATGCGGAAAAAAACCAAAAGAATCCTGCCTCCCCGCAAACAGCCATCGGCTGACGATTTTCGTTACGTGGGCGTTGACGAGGCCGGACGCGGTCCCGTGCTCGGACCTTTGGTAATCGGCATTTGCGCGCTTACGGACCGCGACCGACGGTGGTGCGCGGTCCATAACGTCACGGACAGCAAACTGATCCCGCCGGAAAAACGCGACAAATTGGCGCAAGCGCTCAAAGAGAGATGCTGGCACGCGCTGGCCGTCGTACATCCGCCGGAAATCGACGAAGCCGTCCGCAACCGTTCCGTGACGCTTAACGGCTTGGAAACAAAATACATGGCCGAACTCATCCGCCAGTTCCACGCGGCTTTTCCGAACGCGCCGGCCGAAATCATGGTGGACGCGCCCGTGCGCAAAACCGCGCCCTTCCGCAGCCTCCTGCAATACCTATCGGGTTGGCCGGATTTGAATTCGCTCAAGGCGGAAAACGAAGCCGACTTATGGCACCGGCACGTGGGCGCGGCCAGCATCATCGCCAAAGCCGAGCGCGAACGCCTGATGCGCGAAATAAAAGAGACGACGGGACGCGACATCGGTTGTGGTTACGCGCACGACGAGGTTTCGCGCGCCTATGTGCAAAACGCCCAACCCGGCGATGCCATCGTGCGCTGGACCTGGATGACGGCCGGCGGCATCAACCACGATCCCAACGATTCCATTGAGCCGATGTTGTAATTTTATAACCTTCCGTAGAGACGCCATCCGATGGCGTCTCTACATTTGTTTATTTTTTCGCATCTTCTTCAACGTCTCCAAATCCTGCGCCACGCCGTCAGGTTCCGTCTCCAGGTAAAAATTCACGTTTTTCAATTTGGGGTGTCCGACCAAGGCCCCAAAACCCTTTTTGCCGATGAAGCCTTGCCCGATGTGTTCGTGACGGTCTTTGCGAGCACCAAGTTCGACTTTGGAGTCGTTGGCATGCACAACCTTGAGGCGCTTAAAACCGATAACGCGGTCGAACTCCTTTAACGTTTTTTCGACGGCAGCCGCGTCGCGCAAATCGTAACCGCTGGCGAACGCGTGTGCCGTGTCAAAGCAGATGCCTACTTCGGGGTGTCCCAAACCGTCCAAGACGGCCGCGTTTTCTTCGAACGAATCGCCGACGATCATGCCGGCTCCGGCCGAAATCTCAACCAGCAGCTTGGTCGTGCCCGCATAGCCGTCCATGACCTTTTTCAAACCTTGGACCACCAATCTGACGCCCTCGGCTTCGCCCACGTCTTTGGCGCTGCCCGGATGGAACATGACGAAAGCCGCTCCGAGCGAACTGGCGCGCTCAAGCTCCTCGCGGATGATACGCGCCGAATTGCCGCGCAATTTAGCGTCGGCCGAACACAGGTTGATGTAATACGGCGTATGCACGACCCACTCCTTAAACTGACCCGCACGACAATTTTCGGCGAATGCCGTCAGAATCTCCGATGTCAGCTTAGGCGCCGGGCCGCCTTGCGGCGAACGCGTGAACATCTGGAAAACTTCGCAACCGATTTTGGCCGCGTTCAAAGGGGCGTTATGCACTCCCCCGGCAATGGATACGTGGGCGCCGAAAAGCATAATTACATCAAAAACAATCCTACATGTTCAGACGCGCCACGTGAAGCCGCGATGAAAACTGGCACGTAAAAAACCGCCAATAAGGGAGCGGTTTTTTACGTGGTGGGCGCTGTAGGATTCGAACCTACGGCCCGATGTGTATAAGACATCTGCTCTACCGCTGAGCTAAGCGCCCGTAAAGCGACACCATAATACATTCATGCCCGTAGTGCGGCAAGTCGCGAATGTAAAGCGACCGCCTGACATCCGGCCCTTGACGCGTCGCGCTGGCCATGCTAGGGTCAGATATTTTTTCAGACCACACCTTTTACCCACTGTCACGTTATTGACACGTTGTCCTGACGACTGTATTCTCGAAATCACCCCAGGAACGGGTTAGCAGTTCCCCACCACGCCAGGAGGCAGGAATGGCACACGGCAGGAAGTCTCGTACGCATTGGGAGGGCATGGGATCGCAGAGCGCCATCGACGCGGCTGCCATCAGAGACCATGGCGAGGACGCCAAGTACGACCGCATCAGCAATCCGCCGAGCAAGCCTGCGGCCGCAATCCAGTTAGACAAGGCCCAGGTCCAGGAGACGGACCAGACGCGATCCTGACCACCCTTCCGGAACGCCGGGAGGGTGGGCCCCAGCCACCTGCTTGGCTTACGCACCTTTCTTTTTACTCTGTTCGCGCCCCAAAGTGGGGCTTTTTCTTTTGACGGGCCTAAGGTAACATTGACGTGATATGGAAAACGTTTGGATAGTGGGGTTTGACGACGCCAAGAAACGCTTGGACGTTTTTTTGACCGAAAAAATCCCGCACGCGACGCGCAGTGCCATCGCCAAGGAACTCAAAAACGGCGCGGGCTCGATCAACGGCAAAACGGCGTCGGTCCATACTTTTTTGAAAGAAGGCGATTCGGTGTCTTTTGAGCCTATGGCTAGGGCGTCGGTCCGAAAGTCCGACACCGGGTCCGACAGTCCGAAACGCACCCAAAACACCCGTCACCTCGGACTAACGGACCGCAATGCAATCGGACCATCGGACCATGTCCCCGCGGCTCCCAAAATCATCAAAGAAACCCCGGATTGGATCGTGCTCGACAAACCAGCCGGCATGTTGGTCCACCCTACGGCCAACGAAGAAACCGACACGCTGGTCGATTGGCTGGTGGCGCACCATCCGCCGCTGGCCAAAGTCGGCGAAGACCCCACGCGCCCGGGCATCATGCACCGCTTGGACCGCGAAGTTTCGGGCCTGATGGTCGTGGCCAAGACCCAAGACGCTTTCGACGCGCTCAAACGGCAGTTCGCCACGCATTCCACGGGCAAGACCTACGTGGCTTTGGTTTACGGCCATCCGCCCAAAGACCAAGGCGACATCAAATTCAAAATCGCGCGCTCAAGCCGCGGCGGACGCATGGCCGCCCGCCCGGAGTCGGACGAGGGCGGCAAAGCGGCTTGGACGCATTATTCGACCGTGCGCAATTTCAAAACCGCAACGCTCCTGGAATTGAACATCCTTTCGGGACGCACACATCAAATCCGCGCCCACCTGTTCGCGCTCGGCTGCCCCGTGGTCGGCGACAACCTGTACTTGCGCAAAGACATCAAGCCCATCAAGACCGACCGCATGCTGCTCCAAGCGGTCAAACTGGAGTTCGACGATCCGACAACCGGAGAAAGGCAATATTTTGAACTGCCGACCGACAAGGAATTCGATAGGGTGACGGCCAAATTGACCGAATGACCAATCGCCGAAAGGTGACGGCCGGGCATGCGAATGACCAATCGCCAATGACCAATGACCAAACAGGAAGAGTGCTCCCTTTTGTACTTCCGACCTCCGACTTCCGACTTCCGACTATCTCCCCCTATGATAATTTCCATCTCCGGCGTGCCCGGTTCGGGCAAGACGACCCTGGCCAAGCTCCTGGCCGAGCGGCTCAACGTGCCGTTCTATTCGGTCGGTGGGCTACGCGGCAAAATGGCCATGGAACGCGGCCTGACCATCGACCAGCTGAACGCGCTCGGCGAACAGGATAAGACCACGGACACGAGCGTTGACGATTATCAGCGCGAATTGGGACGGAAGGAAAAGGATTTCGTGATCGAAGGCCGCCTCTCGTGGCACTTCATCCCCCATTCGTTCAAAGTCTTTCTGTATTGCGACCCCAAGGAAGCCGCGCGGCGCATCCTCGAATCCAAACATGAGCGCCCGGACGAGGCGTTGCCGGACGACTTGGACCAAGCCGCGGAAATCGTCAAGAACCGCATGGCCTCGGACGCGCGCCGCTACCAGACTATTTACGGCCTGGATTATCTGGACAAAGCCCATTACGACCTGTATCTAGACGTGACCCGGACGGAAAAACCCGAACACTCGGCCGAAAAAGTCTTTAAAGCGCTAAACGAACGGTTGGCCGCTGAAACGTCATCAGACGGCGCCCCTACGACGGAACGACCTTGACGGACCGCGCTGTTTCCGCTAACCTACCGCCATCTTCATATGTCCAGCCAGACCTACCAAACCCTAAACCCCGCGGACGTCCGCACGGGCATGACCGTGCGCATCCACCAGAAAATCCGCGAAAAGAACCCCAAAGGCGAGGAAAAGGAGCGCGTCCAAGTCTTTGAAGGCATCGTTTTGAACGTGCGCGGCGCCGGCAACCAAAAGACCATGACCGTGCGCAAAGTCTCGGAAGGCGTGGGCGTGGAAAAAATCTTCCCGCTCGCCCTGCCCACCCTGACCAAAGTCGAATTCGTGAACCAATTCAAGGCGCGCCGCAAGAACATCGGCTTCATCCGCCACTCCAAAAAGCGCCTCAAGGAAATCAAGCCCAAACTCAAAGCCGAGGCCAAAGCCTAAAAAAATCCCGACTTTCGTCGGGATTTTTCGTACCCCGTACCAGGTCCCCCGTACCTCATCGTACGTGGGACGACCGCTCACTGGCCGATGCCCTTGTCTATCTCGATGGTCGAGTATTTGTCGTAAATGGTCTTGGCCATGAAATCAGACGCTCCGCCGATGGGCGTGCCAAAACGGTAATTCACGTAAAAAGCTTCGTTGATGTCGTCCACTTTGGAGGCCCAACTGTCGCCGTAAATGCCACGCGCCACGTCTTCGGTCTTGAGCCACTGCAGTTCCCCGCCCTTGTACACCGCATATACCTTGTCGTCGGTTTGGAATTTGACGGGTTTGGAACCGGGCCGGTAAGTGACGTTGCCGCCAATGGGAATTTTGGTCATTTCATCGACGGAGATGACGCGCACGTTGTCGAACGAGGGATACCAAGTGAAGTACACTTTGTCGTTGGGGAACACGTAACGGCGTCCGTTCGAGGCGAAATAGTAAACGGCCGTATCCGAAAAAGTATTGGGATCGTTGTCGCTCGGGATTTTGATCAGGCTGCCCGGGGCCAAACCGATGTCCAGGCCGTTTTGGAACGTCAGGGTATAGGTGGCGGCCACGCGTTGGCCGTTCACCTCGGCCGTGATGGTGGCTTGGCCGTTCTTGAGCGAGCGCACCATGAATTCGGCTTTGCCGTAGGCGTTGGTGGACACGCTGCCCGCGGGCGTCATCTCGTCCGTGATTCCGCGCGAAGAGTAGATTTTGACAGCGGCGCCCGAAGCCGGGAGGCCGTTATCGTTAGACACGCGGACCCTGACCATGGCTTGGTCGATGCCGTCGGCCGTGACCGTGTCTTTGGAGCTGGTGATGGAGACGGTGTTGATATTGATGGCGGCCCAGGACGGCGTTGACCCCAAGGCCAAACCCAAAACCGTTAAGCCAGCGATGATGCGGAATTTCATACCGCAATAGAATAACATACCGCGGCGCTAAACGAAACACGGCGCCCGATTTCCGGGACCCGGTTACTGGACGCGACGCAAGAATGATAACGGTAACGAGAACAAAAAATCCCGACTCGCGTCGGGATTTTTTTTAACCCATGGCCTCTTTAAGGTATTTGGCCGTGGTGCTCTTTTTGTTCTTGGCCACTTCTTCGGGCGTACCTTCGCAAACCAACTCGCCGCCCTTGGCGCCGCCTTCCGGACCCATGTCAATGATCCAATCCGCGTAACGCGCCACGTCCATGTTGTGTTCGATGACCAAAACCGTATTGCCCTTGTCCACCAAAGCGTTCAGCACCTGGAGCAAACGGTTGATGTCGTCAAAGTGCAGGCCGGTGGTGGGCTCGT
>JAKLEH010000009.1 GCA_022703155.1 Patescibacteria group bacterium
ATAACTGTCATCCACGGCACCGCCGTCGGTCTGCAGGAAAGAGAGATTGGACACGGTCACGCCGCTGACTCCGCTCAAAGTAAGGGAGTAATCGCAATCCGTGGTGATGGTTGCCGGATCTCCAGAAGTGGGACCCACGAGCGAAACGCCGTCTTTATCGATAGTATAATTGTCATCTTCATAGTCTCCGGCAAGAACGTTGACGACGCCGCCCTCGGCCACCGCATTCAGGGCAGCCCCGATATCGTCGAACGCGTTGTAATCCCATTCATGCCCACCCGAGTTGCCGGAGCTGTAATCGTCATCCACCCAAACCTGGGTGGGCGCCGGGGGCACGGAATCGATAAGTTTCTGATGCGCGGCCGTGTTGCCGTATTCGTCGGTCAAGTCCGCATATACGTCCTCGGCGAAAGTCACAGGTTCGGTCGCGTAAATCCTGACGCGGTTGGCGTTCCAAACGTAAGTGCGCGGAGCCGCGCTGGCGCCTGCCGTGATGGCCGACTCGACCGCGGTTTTGCTGTCACTGCTCAAATTCTCGCTGAAGACCAGAGCCGCGCCGTAAATGTCACCGCGATCGCACGCCACCGACGGGCATGTCGAGGGCAATTCGTAATCCGCCGAACCGTCGCCCAAAGTCGTCACGGTCGGCGGTTCGTCGTCCGCATCGATGAGCAACATATTGTAAGCCGTGTACCCCGCGGCCGAAGTCACCTGAAGCATCACGTCCTCGGGCCAAGTGACCGTCGAGCTGGAATAAATGTTTAACGTGCTGCCGCTCCACACATAGCGCGGCGTGTCTCCGCTGGCTATGGCCGTGATGTTGCCTTCAATGGCGCCGCGGCTGCTGGTGGCGATGTCCGTGGAAAAGACCAATTGGTCCGCGTACAAATCGCCGCGATCGTTTTCTGGTGAGCCCGGTTCCGTGGCTGGCAAGGAATAATCGCCGATGACGCTACCGCCGAGTTTGGTCACGGTCGGCGCCAAATAACTGCCGCAGCGGTCGTGACGACCGATGAACACGTCATGGTAGGACTGGTTCTTATAAAAAACGTATTCGATCACGATTCCCGGACTCCCCACGCTCCCGCTCGTGCTGTCGGTACCCTCGTAGCGCACGCGCAACGTGTCCGCATCATCCAGCTTGTAATACACGCGTTGGTAAGAATTGTCGTCCGAACAGATATGGTCGGCCGGGTACGGCGGAACCGAGGGCGACAAGTCGCTGTATTCCGAAGCTCCGGTCCCGAACGTCACATAGGTATTGGTGCCCACGAAAGTGCTCGTGTAACCCGTGCCGTTGAAGTTTATGCTGAAACCGAACGGGACTTGGACGTAATCGTCGTCGAAACTGTCGTTGATCAGTCTGGTCCAGCCCGTGGGGTCGGCCAACGTGGCGTATGACGGCCCCTCGAAATTCGGGGCGGTCGATGTCACAGTCGCGTCATCGACGGAACTGGTGTCGATGCGCCAACCCGTCTCGGGCAGGTCCGAATCCGCAACCGGGAAACTCCCGATTTGCGACGAACCGTTGGTGATGAGGGTAGCGGCGTGCGCGTAGGGCGTTGGCCACAAGGCCAGACACGCCAAAAACGCGGCACCCGTTACCAAAGATAGAAGTGCTTTTCGCATATCAAATTAAGTGTATAAAAATAGCGGTAACATTATACCACTTAAGCGCCTTTAACGCCGTTCAACGCAAAAAGTTATCAACACTCCCACCTCTCACCCCCTCCTTACGTTAGTCACACTCCCCAATTCATGCCCGTGACCGTCAATTGCAAAACCGTGGCGAAGCACACCCACAGCAGATACGGGACATTGGCCAGCGCCACCCAGCGCAATTTTTTATTGGGCCAGACAGAAACCATGGCCCAGCCCAAAGTCCCCAAGACCAGCAGGATGTCGACCGCGGCCAACACGTTGCTTTGCAAACCGAATTGGATGGGCGTGAAAATCAGGTTGAACACGAGGTTCAGGGCAAACGGCAACAAAACCAAGGGTTTTATTTTGCGCTTGTACGCCAGCCAAGTCACGTAACCGAACGTGACCAAGATGATCGCGTACAACACCGTCCACACCGGCCCAAACAACCAACCCGGCGGAGCCCAGCTCGGTTTGGCCAATTGCGCATACCATTCGTAGTTTGTCATATGGGATAAGTATAGCATTTAAACCGTTTTACCGTCCCGATGAATGATAACAAACGTTTCTTTCATGGGGGAGGTTGGGAGGGGTCTTTGAGTTGCCAAAAGGCCCGTGTCATTTCGACCGGAGTGAAGCGGGCGGCGAACGTAGGGAGAAATCCCTCGCCCGGTCGTGGACAATTTGGCGCAAGGGATTCCTCGGGCTCTCCTCGGAATGACAAAGGTTGTTTATGAAGTTCTGAGTCAACTGTCCGCGGGAGGCGAAAGAGCGGACTTGAAATTAAATACCAATGTGACACCACCCCTAACCCAGAGCTCAGCTCAGCTGACGCCTCCTCATAAATGAGGGGAAATAAAAAAACCGCCGAAGTCGTTTAAGCTTCAGCGGCACGAGATGACGGCGGCGCAGACGTCGCGGAGCGTGCGCCCCTTTTCGCAATTGCCGCGCGCGCCAACCTCATTGAGCATGTCCGGAGAGCCGCCCGTGTTGGCCACGAACCGCACGTCCGGCAGCAACTCGCGGATGGCCGGCACGAGCTCGTGGCCCTCGAAAGGTCCGCACAAGCCCTCGTCCATGAGCACCACGTCGGGCTTGAGCGCGGCCACGGCCTCGGCCGTCCGCTTGAGGTCCGCCTGCTTGGACTCCGGGGTCCGCGGCTGGTCGCCGGTCGGCCTGGGGTAGCGGTACAGGACCGTCTCCACCCGCGGCCAGCCGATGAGCGCCAGCGCCGTCTTGAGCAAGCTCTCAAGCTCGTCGTCCACGGCCACGACGCGCACGTTGCGCGCGGGAACGGCCTCGTCGCACGCGGTCTCCAGCCCCAGGGACGCGTAATCCGGAACCAAAGGCTCCAGGCCCAGGGCCAGCAGGCGCGAATTGATGAGGCAGACCAAGCCCTTGGCGTCCACGTTGCTCCAGCGCGACGTGCATTCGAACGCGCCCAAAGCCTTGGCCAAGGGCAGGATTTCGGACGCGTCCTTGAGCCGCGTGGCGCACACGCGCTTGACATGGTCCACGGCCTTGGCCGCGAACTTCTCGTCAGGCTCCTTGGGCGGCGTGGGCAAAAAGGCGCGCACCAACCCGATTTCGAGCGGCGGCGGCGTAAGGCCGGCGCGCACGAACAACGCGCAGAGCGCATCGAACGCGCGCTCGCGGGCATCGGACACGCCGTAACGCTCGTGCTTCTCGGGCAGGGCGAACATGGGATCGTCGAGCAGACGCGCGACGTCCAGCGCGGCCTTGATCGTGCCGGCCTTCTCCAGTTCGGCTTGTCCGGCCGTGACCATGGCCGTGTACTTCATTTCGGCGACCGGCTGGTCGGCAACCTGTGCCGCAGGCTGTTCCATGGGCTGTTCCACGGTTGCGGTTACGGGCTTGGCGGTCGACTTGGCGTTCTTCTTGGCCATTTGGCGCTCCTATATATGTGGTTGCGAGTTTTTTTATTCAGAGGACGATTGCTTCAACCTAGCAAAAAAAGAGGGTTTTGTCAACCCCCTGATAAACAGTTGTTTGAAGGGTTTGCCGCTTAACCACCCCAATGTCGGCGGATTGACAAACCAAAAGATTGATGCATAAATAAAACCAGGAGGTAACAATGTCCCAAAACGAAAACCAGATAGAGATCCATTTCTACCACAACGAAGCCCGCGTGACTTGCCTCAAAATCACGCTGGTGCGCAACGGAAAAAGAACCTGCATCGCCGACGTACCCGTGTTTTCCAGGCATTATGCCTTCACGCTGCCGGCCGAAAACCTCAACTAGCCCCTCCAAAGGGGTTTTTAAATAACTTAGAATCATATTCTTAATGGATACCAAGTAACTCAGCCCCTGGTTGCCAAAGCCATATAAAAAAATGGTTTACGCTAGACCGACAATAGGTTTGTGTTAAACAAACCTATTGCGCAGTAACAAAAACCTTCAATTTATAATTTTAAATACAGTTTCACTTTGTTCCGTATCGTATACGTATTTCACCAATTTCAAAGATGACCATTCTTTCTGTACCGGTGGTTTCATGCCGACGACATAGCTACGCAATGACATGGAATCACATCGGCTGGTTACTTCTGCGCCGAACTCCTTAGCCACCAAATACGCTTCAATCATGGAATAATCGCCACCGCAGTACTCATTTCTTATCCAATCTACGTATTTCATCAATTGAATTAAATCATCGCTTTTTGCTTTAACCTTTTTCAATTCAATGACCAGATATTTTGAAATTATAGGTCGATGTCCTTTGACGTAGCGATATCCGAACACATCCATCTTGTCCATATAATCAATGGGTTTAAAAGGCGATGCGACTACCTGGTGAGTCAGATAATCCCAACCCCCAAAAACCAAAGAAGCTTTCGCTTTTTTCCTCGAAAGCTGTGCGACAAGGTCCAGCTCGATGGCCATTTCATGATCCAGCGAATCACCGTCCGCACATGCCTTAAGCATTGGCGCGGTACTGAATTCGTAATCATCATCGATTTGACCGGCAATCCTCTCGTGCAATTTCTCATCAAATGGCCATTTGTAAACATCACTCGCGTCTTCATTGCGCTTTAATAAAACACTTTTCAAAGCGTTATTTTCTTCATCGCCGAACTTAACAAATGAAAGCTTCCAGAATGCCCTCAACATCCTAAAAGCGCCTGGATCAAAAGACAGTGCATCGTCCATATCAATACCTTCTTTAAAAAAGCACGGCCCAGGCTTGAAAAAGCAAACCATCCGTTGACCAACGCTTAGACGACCTTCATCCCATAATAATTTGGGTTTTACGCTCTTATAGTCATAAACTTTTGGTTGGCCCGCTCCAGGAAAATTGAAATACTTACAATCCCGTCCAATATTCACAAGTTTTCCAATCCCAAAAATCTTCCTTTTAATAAAAAAATACACATCATCGTCCTCCTTCATGCTGGCATAGTCTGCAAAAGTCCCTTCATGTGGCCTTAGCCACTTATTATTTTTTGGCGTGAAGTTCCTAGTCGCATATACACCAAATTTCAAGCAACGAATCAACGCATTGATATTGTCAAAATTAAAAATATAACCCGCCATATATCTAAATCTGTTCCTTTAAATAATGTAAATTTATCCAAAAACACCTTTTAGTCGTTTTTTTGCCACTCGGCAACTCATCAACATCGGCTGCATTGCGACCATGCGGCCTAATATGCGCAACCATGTCATCCGAGGTCTTAGTAAAACCATCCAGCAATCCGTTTATTATACACCTCCGTGTATTTTCCCAAACCCCCCTTACGCTGCCTTCCAAATCTGTGATAGGCATCGACCAAAACTTAACCTTATGCAATCTATAATTACCTCTTTCATCCTTTTTATAAATAACAAAGAAAAATCTCCCGCTTAACATCTCGCGTAGGGTTGAAGATTCCCATTCTTCTTTGATTATTTCCTTAAAATGAAAAAACGGGAAAGACATCGCCTCTTCTGGTTTGCCATTACGATTCAACCTAATAGTCTTTACCGTTATTCCGGCCTTCTCGAATTCTTCAACTTTCCTGGTTTTGACACCCAGTATCCGATTGGTAACTATTGCGGCAAAATTCTTCGCCCTCGGATTGACATTAAACCTTTGCGTTAGTGAATCAAGCGTCAGTCCCACGTAAGGCTGGAATCGACGAATGACCAGCTCTTCAAAAGATTCACCGCCCGAATAAGACTTTAAATCCGTTATAACCGCTGACATTGTTTTCGCGCTTTCAACGCCGAAAATTTTAGTCAAAACAATATTCACGTAATTCTGTTTCAAAGAAAAAGCCCTCGGTTTCGCTGTAACCGTACCGTACGGCTGTTTTCTGCGTTTTGTCGAATCGGACGATTTTGTAACCGCACCCAAATACAAAGTATCGCCTTCCGACAGTTCATGCGCTTTACCGCTGCGTACTTTGCTTTGAATCCTTAACCAGTCGTCTTTGATTATTTTCAAATCTGTTTCTGGGAAACGCCAAAGAGCCGCAACCTTAAAAACATAGTCCCAAGGGTCAATAATTTCTCTTTCGTATAAATACGCTATCAGTAGCAACAACGAATTTTTATTAAGTAGGGCGCTCGTTTCCCACTTTTCATTTACTAAATCGTGATAATCAATCATCCCCAAACTTATCCTTTCTTTTGCAACATAACCGCCCTCTTTATTTTTTTTCAGTGGGAAAGTTTTTAATTCTACACCCGCTTCCTTGAAATCAGGTTCAGCGGCATTGCTGTTCTTGATACCAAAATAACAGGATTCAACGTCCTGACCAACGCCACCCTTGCCTTTGCGCTTAACTCTTAACTTATCCCCAACAGCCGATTTTAAAGACTTTCCAACTAGTTTTTTTGCGTAAGCTAATATGGATTGCGGATCAGATTGATCGTAACTCGAGTTCATGCTAACATTGTAGACGTTGTGGATAAAAAGTCCAATGACAACCCTTACCTCAGCCATACCTAATACCAACAGATCGTTATGGACAGCAATAAAAACGCACTCAGAGCCGTAGACTTTTTCTGCGGTGCCGGCGGATGGTCGGAGGGTTTCAGGCAATATGGCATCAAGGTAGTCCAGGGTATCGATAATTGGGCGCCGGCTGTCAAAACCCATAACCTCAACCACGGTCTTCAAGATGAACCGGTGGATATTTTGATTTTCGAAAAATGCAAACCTGATTTTATAGACGAAAATATACCCGACACGGAAATCATTGTTGGCAGTCCACCGTGCGTTTCATTCTCCATGTCAAATAACGCCGGCAAAGCCGACAAGTCTTTGGGTATCCGGCTGATTGAAACGTATTTGCGCATAGTGGCTTACAAAAAACACAAAAAAAATTCCAAATTGAAAATCTGGTACATGGAAAACGTGCCGAATTCTAAAAACTACGTGAAACAGGAATACACTTTTGCGGACCTGGGGTTAAAATCATTTTCGGAATCAATCGGCAAGAAGCCGAACGGCATAGCCTTGCGCGCCTCGCATGACGAAAACGGCGGAATACTGTGCGCGGCCGACTATGGTTCACCGCAAAAACGAGAACGTTTTGTTTGTGGCGAAATTCTATTTGGTCCGAATAAAGGTAAGTTTTTAGCGCCTAAAAAAACCCACGACAAGCACATCGCATTGGCCGATATCAAAGAAAAACTGCCGCCACCCAATAGCGAATTCAGCAACAAATTGTGCGTTGACCCAAATTACCCGAACTTGGAACTGCCACTGTTCCAAATTACTGACCATTTTTATGACACTGGAGTATATGAAATAGAATGGCAGGCCGCAAAACGCGCAAAAATCGACCATCCTTTTATGGGCAAGATGGCCTTTCCGGAAGACGAAAATCGACCGAGCAGGACGATTATGGCTACACGATCCGCCAGCACGCGCGAGGCAATTCTCTATAAATCCGAAACGCGCAGAACCGGCGATGGCGAATATCGTTTACCGACCATTAGGGAGGCCTCGTCATTAATGGGTTTTCCCATTACTTACCAGTATTTTGGCAGCGAGAGCGTGAAATGGCGACAAATCGGAAATGCGGTTTGTCCTCATATGAGTGCGGCAATAGCGCGCGAGATACGTTCGGCGTTTGATTTGCCGAAACTGAAAAATCCGATCTTTGAAACCATTGAAAACCTTAATGATTTTCAAATTAAAGAATTGAATAGCCCGCCGGGCAAAAAATCGGATTCCAAATATCGGCGCCACCCATTCAAAACCGGCAACATGACCGTCGCGTTAATAAATTTCAATCCGCACGATAAAATAATTACGCCAGGCAAAAAATGGTATGCCTGCGCTTTTGTGGGATCGGGTAAGGCCTATAAGCCAATCGTAATCGATGAAGATTCGTTTAAGCGCATTTCCAAATTGATCGAAAGCGAAACAGACGGCAAAAAATTCAGCGAGGAATTCAAAAAGGCATTCACCGATAAAATCGCGAATCACGAACAACTGCAAAAAATGCACGTTGAACATAAGGACTACGGACCGTTTCTCAAGCCGGACGGGCTGATTGAAGCCATAAAGGAATTCATTTCAAAACAAATCGACGATAAGACGACGACCGAGCATGATGAAATGGAAAAAATAATTGGGCGCAAGAAAATTCCAAAGAGGCAACTTTACGCAATGTTCGCAATCGGTTTTGTCACCTCCAAAAAGACTAATTGAAAAAACTCCCCGGTTAACGGGGAATTTTTCATTTGCCTTTCACGCTACCTCATCCCCTTCACCCCCTCCGCCACCCAACTCCCCCACTTGCCCATGAACCTGTGCATATGCGGGTCCAGGCGCTCGATGTCCATGGCCAAAACCTCGTCGTAGCCGAACCATCTGACGGATTTGAATTCATGGGCATCGTATTTTAACGCGGCGCGCGCATCGCCTTTGACCACGAACCACAAACTTACGTCCGTGTGCCCGGCCGTGAGGCCGACCGTGAGGGTTTGCGTGACCATGAGCGGGTCCGGATACAGGAACTCGGCTTTGAGTTGGAGTTCTTCTTGCGCCTCGCGCGCGGCCGCGGCACGCGGGTGTTCGCCAGGGTCCACGTGCCCGCCCGTGGGCAGCCATTTTTGCGCCTTGACGTGGTCCACCAACAACACGCGGTGGCGTACCGGGTCCGCGACCACGAAGTACGCGACCAGGTGTTTGGGCGGAGTGGCCGGTTTTTGCGTGCGGAAAATCTCGGCCCCGCTGCGGATCCATTTGAGCGTATCCGCGCGCTGCAGGGCTTCGAGGTCGTCCCAGGGTTCGATGGAGAGGATGAGGTCGTGGATTTGCTGGCGCATATCGTTCTATAGAACAAAAATAGAACATATGGCCTTTTGCGTCTAGTGGATAAACGTAAAAACATTTCGCCTCCCGCGGGAATCTTAATTCGTAAAGCTTTCGCCTCCGGCGGGGCCTACTTTTGGCGGCAAAAGTAGGCAAAACCGCTGGGGACCCCGGTTCGAAGTTCCAAGGGGGTTTGGGGGGTAGCGTAACCGTGGCGGGTAAGAGAGAAAAATCGCAAGCGGATAGCGGCGAGAGGGCATCGCGGACCCCCAAAACCTTTTTTTGCCCGTCCGAAGCCTCTGGCGAAGACGGGGGTTACTTTTCGGTTACGAAAAGCGACTCCCACGGAAGGCGTGCACCCTCGCCCGGTCGTGGTGATTTGGCGCAAGGGATTCCTCCATCCTTCGTCGAGCTCAGCTCGACCTCGGCGGCAATCGTCATGCCGCCTGTCCGCCTAAGGCGGGAATTTACTTCGGCATCTAAATTGACGGTGAATAATCGAGATCCTGAATCGAGTTCAGGATGACGTTGGAGGGTTTTGTTGATGGATAAAAAAACCTCCCCAGTGGTCGGGGAGGTTTTTGGTTTTTCGATTTTTACTCGGTCCAGAACGTCTCGTTGGCGCCTTCGGCCTGCGCGTCGTTCGCGTCCGTGGCGCGGGCCGTCACGTCGAGTTTGGCCGTACCCGCGTAATCCGCGGCTTTGAGGTAGATGCGGCAGTAGATTTGCGTCTTGCCCGTGGCTTCGCAGGTGTTCTTGACCGTGCCGTTGACCAAGAGTTCGAGTTTCTTGAGGCCGTTAGCGTTGGTGGCCGTGACGCCGTACGAACCGTCGGCCGAGCTTACGAGCATACGTTTGCCGTTATCCAAGGCCGTGGGTTTGATGGACCAGAGGAACGTGGTGACGGCAGGGGCGGCCGGGGTCATGGTTTGTTCCGCGGGCTGTTGGGCCGGAAGTTCGGGCGCGCCTTCGATGGTGATGTTGGATTGTACGGGCGCGGCCTCGGCCATCTCTTCGGTCACGCGCACGAGTTTGGCTTTGGTAAGCTTGTCCGTGGTGCCGCCGCCAAGCAGGTACGTGCCGTCGGTCTTGGCCGTGACGCTCGTGAACTTGTCGCGCGTGCGCCCCAGGTTCGTGAGCTTCTCGCCGTCAAACCGTATGAGGTCGTGGTTGGCCAGGATCATCCACGAAGCGCCGTTCCACGCGGCCATGGCGTCGTCCCAATTGATGTCCGTGGGCAGGGCGGCCAACTCGGCCGACAGGTCGCGCACTTGGCCGCTCGCCAGATGGCGGAACACGGCCACGGACTCGCCGCTCTCGGCCGTGCCGATGAGGATGCCGTTGTCCGTGTTGCCGGCCGTGAGCTTGATGTCTTCCACGCCTTGCCACAGCTCGTCGCTCGCACCCGCCAATTCGTCGTCTTCGTATTCGTCCTGCGTGGCCACGGCCGAACCGTTCCACGATGCGGCTTTGGATACGCCTTCATTGTCCGTCTGCAGATAGCTGATGCTCGAGGCGCGCGACGCGATGCTGTCCACGCGCGTGAGGCCGGCCTTTTTGAGCGAGCCCGTGACTTCCGTGACCTTGCCGTCTTCCCACAGCTTCCAGACTTTGCCGCCGCTGGCGAACGCTTTGCCGTTGGTGAAATACCAATCCATGCCAAAATGGCCCACGGCCGTCACGCGCCAACCGTCGCGTTTGACCGGAATCTTGGCGGAAATGTCTTCCCAACTCCACGGGCCTGTAGCCGCAGCTACGGGCAAGGCTAAACCCATGGCCAAGGCCATGGCCGAAACGTATTTGAAAAACTTCATAAGCATGGGGTGTTTATATCGTTGGGCATTATAACACATGTGCGATGCGCCGTAGAGACGTTGCGATGCAACGTCTCTACCGGGCGCCAACCCGTCATCAACGTGACACCGCCCCATCCGCAATCCGTCATGCCGAACCGATTTCCGCCTCTCGTTTGTCGACAATCGAACAAGATCCTGAATCAAGTTCAGGATGACGTGGAAAAGAAAAAGAACCCGAATGGGTTCTTGAGGTCAGACGTCTTGCGGCACCGGGGCGGGTTAGGGTTGATGGCCCTTGGGCCGGAACAGGAACACGGGCACGGCCGCCACGCACATGAGCGCACCCATTTGCCACCACAAATCCTTGATGGATGCCACCGTATCCGGCCGCGTGGCCATGGCTCCGGCAATGCCGATCATGACGACCACTGACCAAGTGCCGGAAAGCAAGGACTGCAGGGAGCCGTAGGTGGCGCGGCACTTTTCCACGACGCGGCGCTGCACGAAGGCCGAAGCCAACGGCTGGAAGTAGCCGAGCGCGAACTCGAACGCCAAGGTCCCCAAGAGCAGGGCCGCCAAACCCACGGAGCGTCCGGCCGCGAACAATCCCAGGCCCGCGGTTCCCAGCGCGCACGAGAGGGCCAGGATGCCGCGCCCGTTGGCCAGCTTGTGGCTCCACAGCCGCATGCTCACGGCGCCCAAAACCTTGGGCGAATATATCGCCAGCCACAAGACGGCCATGCTGTACGGCCCGACCTGGTCGCGGAAGACCAAAGGCCAGTAGTGGAAGAACGGCGTGGCGAAAGCCAAGGCGCAAATGGCCGCCAGGCTCCACTTGAGGTCGTACGAACCGCGCAACAAGCGCCAGCTCAAACGCGCCAAATCTTCCTTGGGATCAACCGTCTTGTTTCCCCGGTCTGGCGGCGGCGGCGCGGACGCGGACGGCGGCGGCTCGCGCATGAACGCCACGGTCAGGATAACCGGCAGGATGCCCGTGAGGCCGCAAGCGATCCATGGCCAGCGGAAGTCGCGGGCGCCGATCAGGGCGCCGAGCGAACCGGAGACCAGACACGCCGTGAAGCTTACGGAATTGGCCGTGCCGAACGCGGCTTGCACGTCTTTGCCTTGGCCGCGCGCGTTGAGCGAGGCCACGAGCCACGCCTGGTCAGCGCCGCCCACGAACGCCAACCCCAACCCGACCGCGCCTTCGATGACGAGCGCGGACCAAAATCCGGTGGCGAAGAAATACGCGAAGTGGCCGAGCATGAGCACGACCAGGCCGATCTTGATCGAGAGCGCGCGGCCGAACTTGTCCGCGAACAGGCCGGTCGGCACTTGGGCCAACAGCATGAGCGAGGCGAAGGCCCAATTCACGATGGTGATTTGGGCGTTGTCCAACCCGATGCTCTTGAGGAACGGCGCGTACGTGGTGCCGATGAACATGACCGAGAAGTCGCGCGTGGCCTGCATGAGGGTGTAAACGGTCGTCGGTCGCATGCTTCTCTCCTTTGCCGTGTTCTTGCAATTTCAAAAGGGCGCGAAACGTTTTCGACACTCTTGTTCGCCCGTTGTGGCGGACAAAAAACCCGGGATTATTCCCGGGCCGGCATGATATCCAAGCGAAAAAACTTATGGCTTGGATCCCTGGCACGCCTGGGAATACGCAAAACACGGGACGGCTTGAATCTGCTTCAAGCCGGTCGAGTCGTACGTAAACCAGACGTGACAATTCATAAACTTACTTCTTATATACCATGAAAATCGAGGTTCGTCAAACCTGTCGCCTCCAACGCCATCGGCCACGCGAATCCTTCATATGTGATAAAATGTCGGCATAAAATTCGAATCCGACTTCGAGCGCCGAGATTTTGGATTTGAAGACAAATGAGATGGCCAGCGTCTTCTTTTTGCGCCACGGCGACGTGGAAAATCCCGAGGCCGTGTGGTACGGCAACCTGCCGGGTTTTCCGTTGTCGCAAAAAGGCCGGCGGCAGATCGAGGACACGGCGCACAAGTTCAAGGCGCTCAAAATTCCGCTCGCGGCCGTAGTCCGCTCCCCCAACCTGCGCGCGCAACAGTCGGCCGAAATCGCGGCAAAAATTTTGGGCGTGGAAAAAATCCTGTTCGACGACCGGTTGCGCGATTGGCAGACCGACGATTGGGAAGGCACGGACTATGACCACCTGGTGCACGATTCGGGCTATTACGCCACGCCGCCGCGCATCCCGTGGCGCGAAAAATTGGAGGACTTGGCCGCGCGCGTGGGCCGCGTGGTGGAGGAAGCGCGCCAAAAATTCCCCAATCAGAACCTGCTCTTCGTGGGCCATCGCGAACCGTTCGTGGCCTACATCCTGCAAGCCACGGGCCAAACGTTCGACAACATCCACGCTTTGGACATGCCCAAAGGTTCGTTATGGAAAATGGACTGGGACGAAAACGGCCGGACAAACGCGGTCCGGATTGTTTAAACTTAATTTTAACAACGACCCCTCCATTCCTCCCCTATTAGGGGAGGAATGGAGGGGTCGAGATTAACATTTTATATCTCCAACGCGGCCAACGCGCCTTCGGCGATGGCGTCGGTCACGCGGCGCGGCTTGACCGCGTCGCCCACGACTTTGACCTCCTTCATTATATAGCGCAATTTGGCCGCCAGCGTGTCGTTGGGAATGGCGCCGATGCACATGACCACCGTGTCCGCAGGCACGACCGTCACCTGGTTGTCCGGTTTTTTGACGCGCACGCCCTCGGGTTTGATGTCCAGGACTTTGGTGTGCGTCATGGGTTTGACGCCCAGCTTTTCCAGCCGTCCGAGCAGCAGCATCCGGTCGTCCACCGGAGCTTCGAGCGCGATGTCGTCGGTCAGCTCCACGATGGTCGTGGCATGGCCTTTGGCCGCCAGCCATTCGGCGGTCTGCGCGCCCATGCAGCCTCCGCCCACCACCACGACCTTGCCTCTGGCCTCGGCCTTGCCTTCGTACAAATCGCGCGCCACCACCACGTTGGCGTTTTCCGCTCCCGGGATGCGCGGACGCATGGCCATGGAGCCGATGGCCACGATGACCGCGTCGTATTTGCCGGCCTTCATGTCCTCGTAAGTGTAAACGCGGTTGGTCTGGATTTTGACTTTAAGTTTTTTGACGTCGCGGATCAGGTCCTTGCGCAACGTCTCCCATTCCTGCCGGTGCGGCGCCAGTGACGCGGCGTGCAGTTGGCCGCCCAATTCTTTGTTGCGTTCCACGAGCGTCACCTTGTGCCCGCGCTGGGCCAGGGTCTTGGCCGCGCTCAAACCCGCAGGGCCGCCGCCGATGACCAGCACGTTCTTCTTTTTGGCCACGGGTTTGGCGAACAACCCCTCGCGCCCGCACGCCGGATTGACCGTGCACCATACGTCCTGTTGCGCGAACAGCCGGCTGATGCAGCCCTGGTTGCACGCGATGCAATGCATGATGTCCTTGTGCTTGCCGGCTTTGGCCTTGGCCGGCCAATCCGGGTCGGCCAGCAGCGATCGGCCGATGGCCACGAAATCAGCGGCTTTGGATTTGAGCGCCTTTTCCGCCAGTTCTGGCGTGCGGATTTTGGCCACGGCCATGACCGGAATCTTGACCGCCTGCTTGACCTCGGCCGCCAGCGGCAACAGCACGCCGTCTTCCACGGCCATGGGCGGAATCATCTTGCCCTGGGCGTATGACGCGTAATTGCCGGATGAGATGTGCAAGCCGTCGGCGCCCAGTTTTTCCAAACGCTTGGCGATGGCCACCGTGTCTTTGATCTTGAGTCCGCCTTCCACCCATTCGTCGCCCGAAAGCCGCACCGTGACCGGATAGTCCGGGCCCACGGCCGCGCGCACGGCTTGATAGACTTCTTGCAGGAACAAAAAGCGTTTGTCCGGCGTGCCGCCGTAATCGTCCGTGCGCTGGTTGGTGAACGGCGAGAGGAACTGGTTTATCAGATAACCGTGCGCCCCGTGCAGTTCCACAAAATCCAAACCCGCCTTTTTGGCGCGCGCCGCGGCTTTGGCGTAGGCTTTGACCAATTTTTTGATCTCGTCGATTTTGAGTTCGCGCGGCGCTTCGGGCTCGGTCGGGTCCTGGATGGGCGAAGGCGCCACGGGTTGCTTGCCCGTGACCGCGGGATTGGTCTGCCGGCCCGCGTGGTACAACTGGATGCCGATGGCGGCTTTGTGTTCGTGCGCGGCTTTGGCCAGCTTGCGCAAACTGTTGACGCAAGCGTCGCTGTGCGCGCCGAGTTCGTTCTTGAAGCCCCGGCCCTCCGGACTCACGTAACTGGCTTCGAGGATGAGCGTGCCCGTGCCGCCTTTGGCGATGCGCGCGATATGGTCCACGTAGCGCTTGGTGGCCATGCCGTTTTCGTCCGCATAATCGCGGACCATGGACGGCATGACCAGACGATTTTTGGTTTTAAGTTTCCCGATCTTGCCGGGCGAAAACAGTAGTTTGAAGGTCATAAGCGTGTTATTTTGTCCGTCAGGTCATTCAGGTCCGTCAGGTCCGTCAGGTTAAGCCTGGGACGCGGGACGTGCGACGTGGGACGATGTCCACAACAGTATATGCATTACCGGACGGTTTGTCTAAAACCAAGGTCGAGCATGTAGCCCGGAGCCCGGAGAGCGGCACAAGGGGAGTCAAAATTCGAGATTCAAGATTCAAGATTCAAGATTCGGGATTCAAGATTCGGGATTCGAGATTCGGATTAGTGTTTAGCGCTTCGGACCATAGGACCGAGCCCTCGGACTATCGGACCCGGGATCAGCGCTTCGCGCTTCGCGCTCTTATCCACACTCCGGCCACAAACAATCCACGAAATGGATTATAATGTAGGCAAAATATGAAAACGCGCATTTTTTTGGTTTACGGTGCATGCTTGCTGCTCGCCGTAACGCTCTTTCCCGTACGAGCCTGGGCCTTGCCTTTCAGTTCGGCCACTATCTATTCCACGGGCGTCAATCCTTGGAAAGTCGTCACCGGAGATTGGAACAGGGACGGCAAGTTGGACGCGGCCACTTCCAACGCGGGAGACGACACCATTTCCGTCTTCTTGAACGACGGCCTCGGCAATCTGACCAACAACCTGAACGATTCCACGTGCTCCCGGCCGTATGGCATGGCGGCGGCGGACTTCGATAGCGACGGCTGGACCGACTTGGCGGTTTCGTGCGACGGCGCCAACAAGGTCAGCGTTTTCCTGAACCGCGCGGACGGCACGGGCAATTTCTTCCACGGCACGGAGAGCGCGGCGGGCAACGAGCCTCGCGGCTTGGTCGCCTACGACTTTGACGGCGACGGCAGCATGGACCTGGCCATGGCCGATTTCGTAGGCGGCGTGGACGTGGCCTTAGGCAAGGGCGACGGCACGTTCGCCGCCTCTACGCCTTACGCCTCTGGACTCTATAGCACCGACGTGACCGTCGGCGATTTCGACAACGACAATAACGTGGATCTGGTGGTCACCAATTCGTGCGCCGGATGCTTCGTGCCCTACGGCACGGGCAGCGTATCGTTCTTAAGCGGCAACGGCGACGGCACTTTCAACGCGACCGTCAATACTCCAACCACCCGCGGCTCGGTATCCGTGACGAGCGACGACTTTGACGGCGACGGCAACAGGGATTTGGCCATCGTTAAACCGCGCCATAATTTGATGAGCATATTCACGGGCAATGGCGACGGTACGTTCAACGCCACGCCCGACTTGGCCACGGATGCGGGCCCGCAAGCCATCACGTCAGGCGACGTAAACCAAGACGGCAAAACCGACATTTTGGTAAGCAATTCGACGGCCAACAAATTTTCCGTCTACACGGGGAACGGAAACGGGTGGTTCAACTCGCCCTCGACGACCACGGCCGGCACCACGCCGCTCGGCCTCGCGCTCGGAGACTTCAACCGCGACGGCAAATTGGATTTGGCTTTGGCCAACGAAGCCGACAACACGCTGGCCGTATATTTCGACGCCAGTCCGCCCGCCATCACCGCCCTCACCCCCAATTCCACGAGCGTCGGCGGCAACGGCATCGCGGTCACGATCACGGGCACGGGTTTCGCGCCCAATTCCAAAGGCCGGGTCAACGGTTCGGACCGGCCCACGACATACGTCTCGCCCACTTCGCTTTCGGTCAACATCGGGCAATCGGACGTGGAGCGCAACGGCACGTTGAATTTTACCGTTTACAATCCGGCCTTGAGCCTCACTTCGAACTCCAGCACGTTCACGGTCACTGGCAGTTCCAACGGCGGCGGCGGTTTGCCGCCCGAGGCCTTTTTGCCGCCGGCCCAACCCGAGGGCGGTTTCAAAATCCTGCTGGACGGCGGCGCGGCCCAAACCGGTAGCCGCCAGGTGCAAGTGACGTTCGTGACCGACGCGGGCATGCGCGTGCCTGCGGCCAAATCCTTCGCCATTTCCAATGTCGCTGATTTTTCCGGCGCTTCGATTTTGCCCCTGCCGTCCTCGGCTTTGAATTGGGACTTGTGCGCGCAAGCCGGCGGCGCCATCGTCCCCTCCGCCTGCGCGACCGGCGAACATACGGTGTACGTAAAATTCTACAGCGCTTGGGGCCAGGCCTCGCCCGCGGTCAGCGCCAAAATCCAGTACGGTAACGCGCCGGCCAATCCCTTGCCCCCGCTGTCGCAAACGCCGCCCGCCTCCACACTTGCCACCATCGCCAGCGCTCCCCGCTTCACCTTCAACCGCACGCTTAAATTTGGCATGAACGGCACGGACGTGCGTGAATTGCAACGTTTCCTCAATGCCCAAGGCTTTACCCTGACCGCTTCCGGTCCGGGTTCGGCGGGCAACGAAACCCAAACCTTTGGCCCGGCCACGCAGAACGCTTTGAAGCGCTACCAGGCCGCGCATGCGGACCAAGTGCTCAAACCCCTAGGCCTCACCCTGCCGACCGGCATTTTAGGCCCGGCGACCCGCGCCCTGATCAACGGCCAATGAACCAAAAACTCAACAAAACGCCCAAACCGGGCGTTTTTTTGATTTCCTTAAGCGCCTTGCCAAACGGCCCAAGGCGTGTTACCATCCAAGCGCCTCGGAAAGGGGCTTTTTAAAAAGAATTTATGAATATCATCAATGCCACCATCGACTACCTGCGTTCGGCCAAAAACGAACTGGGCAAAGTAACTTGGCCCTCCAAAGACCAGACCGTCCGCTACTCCGTGTTGGTCATCGGCGCCAGCTTGGCCGTAGCCATTTTCTTCGGCGTCATGGACGTAGGGCTCTCCCGCCTGGTGACCGCGGCTTTGGCCAACAAAAAATCGTCCGCCCCGGCACAAGAGGTTCCGGCCACGGTCCCCAACACCATCGACATCGACGACGTCCAGGTCCAAACCAAGGACCAGACGCAACCAGCCGCTGTGCAACCCACCGTGGATTTCAAGAACGTCGAGCCCATCGAGACGCCAGCCAACGAGCCCAAGTCCGACACCCAAACCCCGAACTTCTAAAACACAAACACTATGCCTAAACAAACCTTAGACCTAGGCAAACGCTGGTTCGCCATCCACACGTATTCTGGTTACGAGGAGAACGTGGCCGACAACCTCAAGCGCCGTATCGAATCGCTCGGCATGCAGGACAAGATCTTCAACGTCATGGTGCCCATCGAAAAGAAGATCAAAATCAAGAACGGCAAGCGCAAGATGGTGGAAGAAAAGATATATCCGGGTTACGTGCTGGTCGAGATGGTCGTGACCGACGATTCGTGGTACGTGGTGCGCAACACGCCCAACGTGACCGGTTTCATCGGCACGGGCACCACGCCCTCCCCGCTCTCGGACGAAGAGGTCGCGTATCTGATGAAACGCATCGGCACGCACGAGGAGCCGGCCTACACCATCGACATCCAAATCGGCATGCCGGTCAAAATCGGCGAAGGCCCGTTCAAGGGCTTCGAAGGCAAGGTCATCGAAGTGGACGGCGCGCGCGGCAAGGTCAAAATCCTGGTCAGCATGTTCGGCCGCGAGACTCCGCTCGAATTGGACTTTACCCAAGTCAAAAAGATATAGTTTGTCGCTCGTCGCAACGTCGCATCGTCCCAGGGACGCGGGACGCGGGACGAATCAACGTCGCAGACGTTGCGCACCTGGCGGTCGCCTTCATGGCGGCATAATCGCTTCTCGCCGGGCGCGCCTGCGTCAACGACGCAAGACTACGGTTAAAGACCGTCGTCATCCTGAACTTGCTTCAGGATCTAGATAAATAACCAAGATGCTGAACTGAATTCAGCATGACGGATTAACGCAATATGGCCAAAAAGATCAAGACTTACATCAAGCTGCAGATCGAAGGCGGCAAAGCCAACCCGGCTCCTCCGGTCGGTACGGCCTTGGGTCCCCAAGGTTTGAACATCGCCGAATTCTGCAAAAAATTCAATGACGCCACACGCGACCGCATGGGCGAAGTGGTTCCCTGCATCATCACGGTCTTTGAAGATCGCACCTACGACTTCGTACTCAGGGTGACCCCGGTGGCCGACATGCTCAAAAAAGCGGCCGGCATCCAAAAGGGTTCTCCCAAGCCGTTGACCGATAAGGTGGGCAAAGTCACACGCAAGCAAATCCGCGAAATCGCGGAAAGAAAAATGCCGGACCTGAACTGCCGGTCCGTGGAAGCGGCCATGAGGCAGGTCGAGGGCACGGCCAAGAACATGGGTTTGGAAGTTAAGGAATAAAGACCGTCGCTCGTCGCAACGTCGCAACGTCCCAGGGACGCGGGACGTGCGACGCGGGACGAGAGAATTCAAGATGCAAACAATCCCGACCTCGGTCGGGATTTTTGTTTAAGAAAAAAAAGCCGGAGAATCCAGCTTATCGTAAGAGCCTTTCGAGCCAATCCAGACCCGGCAACCCCACGTCGCGGAAAGCGCTGTCGTTGTCACTGCCGCGCCGTTCGGCTTTGACCGTAAACCGCGTGCCGCACAACTGGCACTTGCAATCTCCGGGACCACTCACTTCGTACATCGCCCCGCAACCCGGACATGACGCGATCGCCATCACACCGCCTCCTTGAATTTGGCCAACGAACACAAGACTTGATACCCCATCCCACCGAAAATGTCAAGGGTGGGACACATACAATTTTGGCGCCATCCGAACTCGTGCTATGATTTTAATATGAATCCATTTATCGCCTTATCGCCCATGTTATCCCTGCTTATACTGGGCCTAGGCCTAGCGCTCGTGGTCGGTTTTATTTATTTATTGCGCGACGAACCCAACGAAGAAACTATGAACCCTCCCTCAAACAAAGCCGCCATCATCAAGACGGTATACTTTTATCTCGTGTCCCTCATCGGCCTTTTGATGGTCGTGTTTTCGGTCGCGGACCTGGTGAACCTTGGCCTCAAAACCTGGGTCTTCCCCAAGGCTGACCTGAACGAATACAAACAGCCCTCCTGCGCCATGACCATCTACAAAGACCCAGGCCTCAAGGAGACCGACGAACAATATCAGATGCGCCTCAAGTCCTGCGAAGACACCCAAGTAAGCGAGGAGGAGGCACGCGCCATCCGCAACCAACGCGACGCGGTGCGCGACATCTCGTTCTTCGTAGTCGGTTTGCCGCTCTTCCTGTACCACTGGATCACGGTGCGCAAGGACCAAAAGAAAGACCGCGAAGCCAAGGCGTGACGCGGATCACTTGAATAATGACAGAAACCTGGACAGCAGTCCGGGTTTTTCTTTTTTTGAAGATTGTTTTTTGCTTTTCCCCTTCAGCCCCGCTCGCAATTCAGCCAAATCAATCAATTGGGTGTCGTCTTTCGATGGCACGTGGGGGTGACTTCGATATGAAGCGCCTTTATCCACGCGATCCGCAATCTTGGTGGGCCTGCCTTCCTCGAACTTTTTCAATTCGCGCCTGATTCTCGCGACCTCGGGCGTATCCTGCTGAACCACGGTTGGCCGTTTTTTGGAGTCCGGCGAACCCATCCCGGTCATCTTCCTGATCGCCCCCACTTCATCGGGCGTAAGAATCTGCGTCTCGTCCTTTTTGCGACTCCGCATGCGCTCCAAGGCACGAACTTCGCCTTCTGTTAGGCTGTTACCAGTGTGTATGCCCATTCCCACCTTAGTGGCTTCGTCCGATTCGGTTTTCCTCTTTTGCGGTTGGGGAATTCCTATTTTGGTTTCGCTGTTGCGCATATGCACGAAAATTTTTTGTGGTTATGGTTTCATCTTATCCCCTAAGCAAACTCATCGCAATCGCACAAAAAAAACCCCGACGAGTTCGTCGGGGTTTGGATTCATTCCGCCACGGGTCGACAATCGACCACTTTGGGCACGCAGAAATCCGGATAGGGTTTGCGCGCATCGCGCCGTCTAAACCACACGCGCATCACCGGACCCATGTGCTCGCAGTAGATACAGGCCTGTTCGCGCGCCGCACGTCCCACGCCCAAAGGCGTACCGTGTACCCACACGTAAGGGATGTCTTCGCCGTTCATGCCCAGTACCCAGATGGGATGCATGGCCGCCGCGGCCAAAGCCAACAATCCGTACTGTTCATGATCCGTGACGTCGTGCAGGTCGACACCCTTGCGCGCAGTCAGATCCATGAAATACCAGGCCAAGGAATAGTCCCAATAGCCGAATTGGGTTTTGACGAAGTAGTCATTGAATTCCTCGTCGTTCACCTGGACACCAATCTGGTCGAACCAAGGCCATAACAATCTACTGTGGATGAGAGCGTGAAAAAAATGTTGCCGCATGCAGGCGTGTTTGTCCTGGCCCGCATCGCCTTGGCCTTCGCCACGTCGAAAGAAGGTTGGTACCAAGACCGGTACACGCCTCAAATCACAAGGATCGTACACGATGGCCATCTTGGTGGCCGCACGCAACGAGTCCTCGGAAATCGGCCATCCCATCAGCCTTTTCATCTCGCGGATGAACGCGATCTGTTCGGCCGGAGGGGTGATATAGCGCCTCTTGCGGAGCAAGAAGCTCGCGACTACGAACAGGGCATCTTTCTCCTCGCTCTTGATTTGCTCGACCATCCGGTCGTCGCACCCGGCTTTGCCCAAGGCATGCAAAAAGGGATGGATGTCATCGTGAGGCAACCTGTTTACCGGAATACCCATAGTCCGCTCTCCTCTCCCTCAGCGGTCGCACGTATACGACGTTTCGCGTTCAACGCGACGTAAGAGGGATTTGTGGTTTCGGGCGAAAGGACGTCCGCGGTGAAGCGACGCCCCGAAGCCCGATGTGAAGGAACGCGGTTTTTTTATCCCAACCAGGCATGCGCGTCAAATCTTGACCCTAACCCAAATTCGTGATAATCCAATCCGCAACGCACATTTCAAATCGTTTTCGCGACGACCAGAAAGACCGAAAACCCATGGAAGCCATCACGCTCATCCGACCGCGGATTCTAATTTTCACGCACGATGACCATTTCTTCCATTTTTCGTCGTTCGAGACCCAAGTGCGCCTGGACGATTTCGGCGCCTCGCCGCTCATCCAAGCCTCCACTCCGGCCCAAGGCTTATTCATCCTGCGCCACGAAACGCACGTGCGAATCGTGGCCGTGGATCAGGTCGCGGACGCGGAACGTCCTTGGTACAGGAAGCTGCACCTCATCCGCGACATCCATGCGTTCATCGCTCGCCGCTTTCCGCTCATCACGGTCGGAGCGTTCGAACCGGACAGTTTCAAGAGGGGTGGTGCCACCCACGTATCGCGACGTGACGAATTGCCCATCATTCTCTGCCAATTGTTCCGCGAGGAATGCGAACGTTGGTTAAAACCCGCGGACATGCCAACCAAGAAACCCAAAGGCCTCCGGGCAAAACCGCAAAAAAGACGCCGTTCTGTCTAAATAAACCCTCAGTTGAGGGTCTTTTTATATCTTGACCATTTGGTCAAAATGACCTATTATGCCGGCACTAACTCAGTGGGAGGTCCGACATCTGTCGGGCCGCCAGCGTCGGCCTTAGCTTAAGCGAAGGCCGAATGACCACGGGGTGCGGACCAATAATCTCACCCTGCTAAACATATGGCGCACAGCAAGCGCTATCAGGAATCCGCCAAATTGGTGGACAAGAAAAAAAAGTACCTGCCCCAAGAGGCCGTGGAGCTCGTGAAGAAGACGGGTACGACCAAGTTTAAATCCAGCGTGGAAGCCCACGTGCGTTTGGGTATCGATCCCAAAAAGAGCGACCAAAGCATCCGCGCCACCATCGTGTTCCCGAATTCATTGGGCAAGTCCAAAAAGATCGCGGCCTTCGTGGGACCGGATAAGGAAAAGGACGCCAAGGACGCGGGCGCGGAAATCGTGGGCGGGGACGAATTGATCAACGAAATCGCCACCACCGGCAAAATCAACTTCGAAGTGGCCGTGGCTTCGCCGGAAATGATGCCTAAGTTGGCCAAGCTCGCCAAAATCCTGGGCCCCAAAGGCTTGATGCCTAACCCCAAGACCGACACCGTCGGCCCCAACGTCAAGAAGCTGGTTGAAGACCTTAAGAAAGGCAAGGTCGCGTTCAAGAACGACGCGGGCGGCATCGTGCACCAAATCATCGGCAAGACGGATTTGGAAGCCGCGCAACTTTTGGAAAACCTCAACCTGCTCATGGACGCCATCAAGAAGCTCAAGCCGGCTTCGGCCAAAGGCCAATACATCAAGAACGTAACTTTGGCCACGACCATGGGCCCGGGCGTGAACGTCGACGCGTCGGCTTTCGCCTAAACAGTTTCGAGTTTCGTGTCTCGAGTTTCGAGAAGCGCCGCAAGGCGCTTTTTGACTAAAACATACATGGACGATAATCTTGTCATACTCGAAACTAGAAACTAGAAACTCACAACTATGAAAATCATCCTCGGTTTCGTAGGCCAAGCCGGTTCGGGCAAGGGCACGGCCGCCAACACGTTGCGCCTCAAACACGGCGCCACGGTCTACGCCTTTGGCGACATCCTGCACGACATCCTCAACCGCCTCTTTTTGCCGCCGTCGCGCGATTTTCTGATAAAACTTTCCCAAACCTTGCGCCAAACCTTCGGACAGGACGCTTTGGCCAACGCCATGGAAAAACAGGTGGACGAGTCACGCGCCGAACTGATCGTGGTCGACGGCATCCGCAGGCCGGAGGATATCGAGGATTTGCGCAAAAACCCTTCATTCCACTTGATTGAAATTTCGGCCTCGCCCGAAACCCGCTTTGAACGGCTCAAAAAACGCGGCGAAAAACCCGACGAAGCGGCCATGACTTGGGAAGACTTTCTGGCCATGAGCCAGCGCGAAACCGAAGCCACGATCGCGGCCGTGGCCGCGCAAGCGGAAAAGAAAATCACCAACGAAGGCGACCTGGCCGCGCTGGAGAAACAGATTGAGGAATTGGTTGCGGGATTAAGGCAAAGCGCGTCATGCTGAACCTGTTTCAGCATCTTTGTTAATCGCGTCCAACATGGTGCGTAGAACGCTCTAAATTAGACCCTGAAACAAGTTCAGGGTGACATCCAAAAATATGCTCGTCCGCATCACTCCCCTGCGCGATGACGTGGAGATTCCGGCCTACCAAACGCCGGGTTCGGCCGCGTTCGATTTGGCGGCCGCCGAACCCCTGACCATCGCCCCGCAAAGCTCGGCTTTGGTGCCCACGGGTTTGGTCATCGCCACGCCTCCCGGACACGTCCTGATACTTTCCGCGCGTTCCAGCCTGTTCAAAAAGAAAGGTTTGCTCATGGCCAACGGCATCGGCGTGATCGACGGCGACTATTGCGGCCCCGAAGACGAGATCAAACTCTCGCTGTTCAATCCCGGCCTCCAACCGGCATCCATCGACAAGGGCGACCGCTTGGCCCAAGGCTTGATCGTGCCCGTGGTCAAGGCCGAATTCGAGGAAGGCCCGGCCGACAAACGCTCCCGCGGCGGGTTCGGTTCGACCGGCTGACTCTGACGTTCAAGGGGTTTGTAAGGTTTGTAAGGTTCGTAAAGTTTATAAAGTTCGTAAAATAGACTGAACTGCACACGGCTTTATACACTTTATAAACATTACGAACGTTAAACCCCAGTCCCCAACGCCCATCGACACCGTGCGATGGCGTATTTTTTTATGCACGGTTTGGGGTTTGACATTTTGTTTGCGCGCGCATTGCCCGCGTGCCAAGGTATAGCCAATTTTTAACGACTACGGAGGGACGAATATGACCAACGACAAACCCGAAAAGGCCGCCAAACTCGTGCAGCCGCAAGACCCGGCCGCGCGGCGCGTGTACTGGCTCAATCATATCCGCGCCAAACGCGAAGACGGCGAAGTGGCGGATTTGCGGCCCACGCCCGAACAGCTGGCCGTGGCCGTGGCCAAATGCTCGCGTTCCACCACGCCTTTCGACCAGAACGTGGACGACGTATCGCTCGAGAAGGCGGCCGAATTCCACGAAAAATGGGTCGTGGGTTACGGACACGCGTCCGTGGCCGAGCATGCGGTCGCGTCCGTGGCCTTCCAGAACGTGCCCCAAGTCATCGTCAAAATTTTGGAGGACGCGCGCCTGGCGTCGTTCACGGAAAAATCCTCGCGCTACCAGGTCTTCACCCGCGACCGCGTGGGCGTGCCCAAAACTTTGGTCCAGCATCCGCTCATGGAAAACGTCAACGGCCTGTTCGACGCGCTCTACGGCCTGTACGACGAATGCTATCCCCTGTTCGCCGACTACTTCCGCGCGCGCCATCCGCAACCCGCCGACCAGCCGGACGCGGCTTACAACGCCACGCTCAAAGCCATGGTGTGCGACCGGACGCGCTATCTGTTGCCGGCCGCTTCGCTGACCTCGCTCGGCATGACGGCCAACGCGCGCGTCTGGGAGCGCGCCATCGTCAAACTCCTCTCGTCGACCGATTCGTTGGCCAGGCAAATCGGCGAAGAGGTCAAGGGCGTGCTTAAAGGTTTCGCGCACCTGGACCACGACCAGGCGCTCAAGCACTTTCCGTTCCCCACCTTGCTCAAATACGCCGACCCGAACGGTTACCAGACGAATTTGGAAAACGACATCTTGGCCAGCGCGCCGCAACTCGACGGCGCGTCCGAGAGCGACCATGCCGTGGCCACGTCCGAGCGGCCCGTGGTCTGCACCTGCGACGACGCGGCGGCCGAACTGCGTATCGCCTCCACCCTGCTCGCCAAATACGCGCGCTTGCCGCTTTCCGTGGCCATGGACGCCTTGGCGCGCGATTCGCGGAAGCGCGACGCCGTACTCAAAGCCGCGGTCCAAAACCGCGGCCCACACGACGCCCCGCCGCGCGAATTCGAAAACGCCTGGTTCCAGCACGAAATCGTCATGGACTACGGCGCGTGGCGCGACATCCAGCGACACCGCATCTGTTCGCCCAGCAACCAGGCTTTGGGCACGGATTTGGGTTACGACATGCCAGAGGAATTCGCGGACATCGGCAAGGACAAGGAATTCGCCGACGTGATGGACACGGCACGCGACCTGCACCAGGCCATCCTCTCGGCCGGCCTCAAGTGCGAAGCCGAATACGTGGTGCCCATGGCCTACCGCCGCCGCATGGTGGTGGGTTGGAACCTGCGCGAACTCTTCCATTTCATCGAATTGCGCTCTGGCAAAAAAGGCCACCCTTCCTACCGTCGCATCGCCCAAAACATCTGGCGCACGCTGGATGAAGCCCATCCCTTGCTCGCCTCTTTCATCCGCGTGGACCTCTCGGGCACGAGCGTGGGCACGCTCGGGGAAAAACCCAAGGGGTTCTGATGGAATGACCAAATTCCAATAACCAATGACCAAAAACGGAGTTTTTTATATTTTCCAAAAGTGTCAATTTGGCAATTGGTGATTGGTTATTGGTAATTGGTCATTCGATTTTTTATATTTCATCAACCATTTGTTAATATACCCATACTATGATCACCCGCCAACCAACTGACGGCCCCCTGCTCGTAGTCGAAGGCATTGACGGCTCGGGCAAATCCACGATCCTTAAGGCCTGTAAGGATTGGGCCACGGAACGCGGGCTGAAAATTTTCGACGTGGTCGAATTCAGCGAGCGCGAACACCGCCTGCCCGACCTTAAAGACATCGGCGACGCCCAAGCGCTCATGGCTGCCGAGCCGTGTTTTTGTTGGACCGGCGACGCCATCCGGCAGGAAATCATCGCGCGCCACGAGGACAGGGAGTGCGTAACGTGTAACGCGAAACGCGCAACGCTGGAAACGGCCACCCCTCAGACGTTACACGATACACGTTGCGCGTTGCACGACATCCGTTACACCGGCCTGGAAACGGCGGAAGCGTTCGCGCTCGACCGTCTGGTGCTGTTCCGGCGCGTCATCATCCCGTTCCTGCAAAACCGGCCGGACCGCATCGTATTCAAAGACCGCGGCGTAGGCTCTTCGCTCGCCTATCAGCCGCTTCAGGACGCGACCCTCACTACGGCCAGGCTGCTGGAACTGTCGGGCAACGCCCAAAGCACAGCCTTCGCCCCCACGTTGCTGGTTTTGGTGCGGACCGAGGCGGCCGCGGCCATGGCCCGTTTGGAAGGCCGCACGGACAAACAGGACAACGTGATTTTTGAGGAACGCGGGTTCCAGGAAAGGCTGGCCATCCGTTTTTTGTCGGACGGCGTGCTTGGCCCGTTCCGCCAAGCCGGCACGGACATCGTGGAATTGGACGGCAATTTGCCCATGGACGCCATGGCCGCGGCCGCCCAAACCATGCTCTCGCAAAAATTGGCCGATTTTGCTAAGCTTTAGCCATAATCAGCTTTTTTGCACCTAGTGGTTTCGACCGGACCGCCGTCAAGCAAAAGGGATTTCTCCGTTTCGTTCGCTGACTCGCTCCAGTCTAAATGACAACGGGTGCTCCAAACCACTTTTACATATGTTGCAACCCGAACAAGCGAAAAAACGTTTCCGCAATATCCTCCTATGGATGCTGGCTTCCTTGGTATGGCCGGTCGTGGCCCTGATGGTCGTGGCCGTCATGGGCATGTTTGGCGTCAAAAGCCTTTGGATAACCATGGGCATCGCCGGACTGGCTTGGTTGGCCATCTTCGTGGCCATGGTCGTCAGCCTTTGGCGCACGGCCGCGGACGTGGAGGTTACGCCTTGGGCGTCGCTCTGGGTCCTGGTGCCGTGGATGGGTTACTTCCTGGTCGGCATGCTGTTTTTGGAGCCGCTCAAATACATGTACGACGGCAAACCCGCGGACAAAAAATTGCCCGGCACCTGGGGCTTGATCAAAGAAAGCTTCAAATTCGCCTACGCGGACCTAAAACCCGCATCCAAAACCACCATCTGGTACGTGTACCTGGCTTTGGCCACGGGCGTATCCGCGTCCCTGACCGTAATCTGGATGCCGTATGCGATCGTGCACTTTTTCGTGGTCTTGGCGTTGGCCGTGTTCACGGCCTGGGTGTCCATCAAGCTTTTCCTGGAAATTTCGGCCCGCGAATCCGGCAATGCGCCCAAAGGCGATGAAGGCGAACTGTCCAAACGCGGCATCTTGCCCTATTTCGTGACCGCGTTCCTGACCATGCTCATCACCGTCGGACCCATGTTCGCAGCCATCCTGGTTTCGCTCGTCATCGTGACCATCGCGGGCATCGGGATTTCGGCCATGAGCGGCACGTCGTCGCCCAACATGCTGGGCATCCTGGCCGCGGGCGCCATTCCCATGCTCATGGTGGCCGGAGTGTTTATCGCTTTGTTTTTCGCCTCCATGGTCTGGGCCGTCTTCAAAGGCAACCAATACGCGTTCATCCTGCCGGTCCTGTTTTTGGAAGGCGGCTACGCGCAAGCCGGTACGCCGAACAAGGGACATTTCAAGGTCTCGTCGGAAACCCTGGCCGAATCCGCACGCATCGTCAAAAACCGTTGGTGGGGCGTGTATTGGAAAAACCAACTCTTCGGTTTGACCGTCGGGTTGAGCGTGGGCGTGTTGCTGCAGCTGGTGGTGATGTTGCTCATCGCCGTTATGAACGCGACCATCGGCAACAAACTGGCCCTGAACGTCTCCGCGACTCTCGTCTCCAATGTGTTCGAAGGCGTCATGCAAATGGCGCTCATGCCCCTGGTCTTCGCGTTCCAACTTAAAATGTACCGGGCGTTCAAGCGAACGGCGTAACGAAAAATCCAAATTTCAAACAGCAAACAACAATCCGACTTTTTGCTGTTTGCTGTTTGTTGTTTGAAGATTTTCTATGAAAATGATTCCCATCATAGGCTTGGAAATCCACGTCCAACTCAACACCAAAAGCAAGATGTTCTGCGCCTGCCCCAACGTGGACGACGGCGCGCCGCCCAACACAGCCATCTGCCCGGTCTGCACGGGCCAGCCCGGCGCTTTGCCTACGCTCAATGCCGCGGCTTTGGACAAAGGCGTGCTGGCAGGTTTGGCTTTGGGCTGCGCCATACCGGACCGCAGCGCTTTCGACCGCAAAAACTATTTCTATCCCGACTTGCCCAAAGGCTACCAGATTTCGCAATTCGCCTTGCCCGTGGCCTTGGACGGCGCGGTCGAAATCCAAATCCCGACCGACGAGGCGTTGCCCGGCCGCGAGAGCGTGCGCATCGGCATCACGCGCGCCCATCTGGAGGAGGACGCGGCCAAGAATTTCCACGCGCCCGAAGGCATCGGCGGCCGTCCGGCCACGCTCGTGGACTACAACCGCGGCGGCACGCCGCTCATCGAAATCGTGACCGAGCCGGATTTGCGGTCGGCGGCCGAAGCCAAATGCTTTCTGCAGGAACTCCGCGCCATGATGCGCGCCTGCAAAGTTTCGAACGCGGACATGGAAAAAGGCCAGATGCGTTGCGACGTCAACATATCGCTCATGGAAGTCGACGCGAACGGCAACCACCTTTCGCCCAAATTCAACGCACGCACGGAAATCAAGAACCTCAACTCCTTCAGGGCCGTGGAACGCGCCATTGAATTCGAAATCAAACGCCAACAGGCTTTGTTCGAAGCCGGCACTCCTCCGATTGAATCCACCCGCGGCTGGGACGAGAACCAAGGCAAGACTTTGGAGCAACGCACCAAAGAGACGTCGGCCGACTACCGCTACTTCCCGGAACCGGATTTGCCTCCGCAAAACCTGCAAAGCGTGCGCGAGGCCATGGCCCAACGCCTGCCCGAATTGCCCTCGGCCAAACGCCAGCGCTTGCACGAGGAGCACGGGTTCGCGCCGAACGTGGCCGCTTTGCTCGTAGCCAACGAATGGGACGAGTACGCGGAGCAGGCCATGGGCGAACTTGCGGCTTGGCTTGAGGCTTCGGACGACGAACACCGGAGCGGCGGCGACGTCATTGCCGAACGACGCACGGAAATGTCGCGTCTGGTCGGCGGCTGGCTGACCTCCAAACTCGCCGGCATCCTGGTCGAAAAGAATTTGACGCTCAAGGACTGCAACATCACGCCGGAGAACTTCGCCGAATTCGTGCGCCTATTGGACAAGGGCGAAATCAACAGCGCCAACGGGCAAAAACTCCTGCTCCTCATGCTCGAGACCGGCGGCGACCCGTCGGACCTGATGGAGACCCACAACCTTGGCCAGAGCGTGGGCGGCAACGAACTCCTGACCATCGTGGAACGCAACCTGCAGGCCAATCCGGACCAGGTGGCGGCCATCCGCGCGGGCAAGACCCAACTCGTCAAATGGTTCGTGGGCCTAATCATGCGCGAAACCGAGGGCCGCTGCAACCCGCAACAGGCGGAAGAGGAAATTAAAAAACAACTTGGTTTATAAAACAGTCGCAGTGCACAGTCGCAGTAGGGACACCGTCCCACAACTGCGTACTGCGACTGCGACTTTTTAATTGTTGTTTTTTTCAATCCATTTTCTCACCAGTTCCATCCCCTCTTCCTCGCTTTTGGCCCAATGGATTCGCCGGTCGCGCTTGAACCAAGTCTCTTGGCGTTTGGCGTATTGGTGGGTCGCGGTTTTGGCGCGTTTCACTGCATCTTCGAGCATGAGTTCGCCGCGCAGATACATGCCCATCTCGCGGTAACCGATACTGGTCATGGCCGGCGCGTTCCACGAGAGTCCGCGCTTGTGCAATTGCCTGACTTCTTCGGGCCAGCCTTCTTCCATCATTCGATCTACGGCCGCGTCGATGCGTTTGTGCAGCGTTTCCCTGGGCCATCGCAATCCGACCATGAACGCGTCTATGACCGGCGGCCGTTTGGTGCGCTGCTCGGCCAACGGTTTGCCCGTGAACGTGCAGATTTCCAAGGCGCGGATGACGCGCCGCGGATTCCTGAGGTCCACGACCCCGGCCGCCGACGGATCCATCTTGAGCAATAAATCCGTGAGTTTGGAGAGCGGCTGGCGCTCGAAAGATTCACGCAGCGCCGGATTGGGCGGCACTTGGGGAATGGAGAAGTTGTCGACCAAAGCGGAAACGTACAGGCCCGTGCCTCCGACCACTATGGGCAAATGCCCGCGGCCGGCGATGCCTCGAATGGCCTTAAGCGCACGTTCGCGCCATTCGGCCACAGTCATGATTTTCTCCGGAGGCAAAAAGTCCATCAAGTAATGCGGGATTTCGGCCGGAAACTGGCAGGCTCCGGTCAACGGATCGCATAACTTTTCGGCCACGTATTGGTGAGGTACGCGCACCAAGTAGGCGTTGAAACTTTCGTATTTGCCCCGCCTGCCAGGCGGTTTGCCCGTGCCGATGGTGGTTTCGCGGTATATCTGGCGCGCGTCTGCGTTCACGATTTCGCCGGCGTACTCTTGGGCTACGCGCAAACTGAAGGACGTCTTGCCCGAAGAGGTCGGCCCCACAATCACAAGCGCCCGGGGCGCGCGCCTCGTGCTGAGGATTTGACCCGGTTTATCCGCGTTGCGGGGCATAGGGTTTGGTTATTGGCGTTGTTCAACCTTTAAGCCTTGCGTGTCCAAAAGGCCTCCCGTGCCGCTGGCGTTGGCCGGTTTCAAATTGCCTTTTCTGGAAGTGACCGAACCTAAAACCATCATGCACTCGTTGCGGAAACCGGGATCGGCCAAGACGTTGCATTCCACGGGCACACCCGTGATTTCCTCGTACGCCTCGACGCAAGCCAAGCGTTTTTCCGCACCAGCCAGCGCACACAGGTCAGGATTGCTTTTGGCCACGGCATTGTCAAGAAAACACGCGTATTGGTATTTGGCCTGGCTGCAATCCCCGTCCAGAACCACATCTTGTTTACCGTCGAATGGAACGGACGATTCCGGCGTTTTGGCGGCACGACGGGCGCAGCCCCAGCCAAAAAGCAAGAGCGTGGCCAAACCCAAAACCATCATAATCCTGCTTTTTTGCATATCGAAAACATTATAGCACTTTTGAACCGAATGTAGTCTTTCAGGTCCATCATGTCCATAAGGTCTTTCAGGTTGGATCCAGCTGACGGACCTGACGGACCCGATGGACTAAACCGCCTCCCCTTGCAACAACCACGTCATGGGTTGGACGATTTTTACGTCCATGAAAGTACCGGGCAATTTTTCGACCGTCACCACATCCATCCCTGCCGGCGCCGTGGCGCTTACGGCTTTCAATTCGTCATTGGTCCCAAAGAGCGTTTTGCCGGACACTTTTTCCACGAACATGCGCGTGGTTTTGCCCATATAAGCCTGGTTTTTGCGCAATGCCGTCTGTTCCATCAAACCTTGCACATCCTGCCAACGTCGTTTTTTGGTTTCCGCAGGCACGTCGTCCTTGAACAAACGCACGGACAAGGTGCCGGGCCTGGGGCTGTATTGCGCCGGGTACGCGATGTCGAAATCGCACTGTCTATACAGATCCAACGTGTCCTCATGGTCTTTTTCCGTTTCGCCCGGGAAACCCACGATCAGATCCGTGCCCAAAGCGATTCCCGGACGCGACGCTTTGATCTTGGCGATAATGTCTAAAAATTGTGTTCGATTGTACTTGCGGTTCATGCGGCGCAACACTTCGTCCGAACCGGACTGTGCGGGCAGGTGCAGATAATTGATTTGCTTGGGCAAAGTCAAAGCGTGGATGACTTGGTCCGACATCTTGAGCGGATGGGCCGCGGTCCAATGCACGCGCTGAATTTGCGGGATTTGGTTGACCTCCCACAGCAAGGCCGCGAAATGGTCTTGGTAAGGATTGGCCGCGGAAAACGTGCCCGGGTCAGGCGCCGCGTACGCGTTGACCGCCTGCCCGAGCAAAACTACGTCAGCCACGCCGTTGGCCGCCTGTAAATTGACCTCGTTCAGGATGTCGGAAGCCGGACGGTTCTTTTCCAAACCGCGTGCGTAAGGCACCACGCAATACGAGCAAAAGTGGTTGCATCCCGTCTGGATGGTCACGAACGCTTGGCCGGCGGCGTGCCTGGAAGGGTGCACATGCAAATAATCTTCGGGCATGTCCCCGCCGATGGACCAAGCCGGACGCTCTTGGGCGATCAGACGCGGCAAATCCACCATGCGCGGCGTAGGGAACACGAAATCCAATTCGGGCAAACGGCGCTTCAACTCCCCGTTCTTGTCGCGCCCGGCCATGCAGCCGGTCAAAGCCACCAACAAGTCGTCACCCGCGGCGCGGCGTTCGGTGAAGCGTTTCATATTGCCGTAAACCCGTTCCTCCGCGTGTTCGCGTACCGAACAGGTGTTGAACACGACCAGATTGGCCGCGGCCTCGTCATCGGTTTTTTCCATGCCCACGGCATCCAAAATAGCGCCCAACCTTTCCGAATCGTTGGCGTTCATTTGGCACCCGTAGGTGCGGATATGGTATTTAGGCCGTCCTTCCATAGACACTCAATGGCCGCGAGGGTAACATGTGGGGGAAATTTAGTCGAATGTCGGATGTCGTTTTTCAGGTAGTCGGAGGCCTTACTTCCGACCCTCCGACTTCCGACTTTTCTCGCCTATGCCCCTCACCGAAGAGCAGCAAAAGAAAATCCGCGAAATCCTCGAGGATTACCGCAAACAAGCGGACAAAATCGTCGCGGACCACCACGCCGAGGTCAAAAAAATCCTCAACGACCTGGACCAGAAAAAAATCCAAGAGCTGGAAGGCCTGATCGGCAAATTGCCTGCGTCCGAAAACGAATAGTTCTTGTCATTGCGAGGCGATAAGTCAAAGCCGAAGCAACCAATAGATTGCCCCGCCTGAGGCGGGCATGCACGCTATTTCCGACTCCGCTCGCGATGACAATTGAAGATTAAATTTCCGTTTCCTCTATTTCCATTAGACGGTTGTATTTTTCCACGCGTTCGGACCGGGATAGCGACCCGGTTTTTATGTATTCGCTGCCGCACGCCACGGCCAAATCCGCGATGGTCGTGTCGTCCGTTTCTCCCGAGCGGTGCGAGATGCTGGTGGCGAAACCGTTCTTGTGCGCCATGATGATGGCGTCCGCGGTCTCGGTCAACGAACCGATTTGGTTGAGCTTGATCAGGATGGCGTTGGCCGCCTTATCCTCGATGCCTTTCTTGAGGCGCTCCGGGTTGGTGACGAACAAATCGTCGCCCACGACGCGCGATTTTTTGCCCAAGCGCGGCAACGAACCTTTATATGCGGCCCAATCGTCCTCGGCGAACGGGTCTTCGATGCTCACGAGCGGATACTTCTTTTGCCAGGCCAAATACCGGTCCAGCAGCTTCTCGGCCGTGAACCGGCGGCCGCCCTCGGCTTTGAACACGTATTCCGCGGTTTGCGCGTCATAGAACTCGGACGAGGCCACGTCCGCCGCGAGCCCGACCTCTTTACCCGGCTTGTAACCGGATTTTTTTATGGCCTCCATGAGCGTGTCGAACGCCTCTTCCACGTTCTTGAACTTGGGCGCAAAACCGCCTTCGTCCCCCACGGTCACCGGATAGCCCCGTTCGGCCAACATCTTTTTGAGCGTTTGGAAGATTTCCGACCCGGCCCGCACGCGTTCGGACATTTTTTTCTGTTGCGGCACGACCATGCATTCCTGGATGTCGAGCGACCAGTTGGCGTGCGCCCCGCCGTTCAGCACGTTCATGGTGGGGATGGGCAAGCCGGCCGCGTGCGGGAACTTGTAAATGCGGCGCAGCGTCTTCCAGAGCGGCTGGCCGAGGGCGTGCGCATGCGCATGCGCGCTGGCGAGCGAGACCGAGAGGATGGCGTTGGCCCCGAGCTTGGACTTGTTTTTGGTTCCGTCCAACTCCAACATCACATGGTCGATGTCCTGTTGGCGCCGCACGTCCACGCCCTTGAGGACTTTAGCGATTTTTTCGTTGACGTTTTTGACCGCTTTAAGCACGCCCTTGCCGCCGTACCTTTTGCCGCCGTCGCGCAATTCCAGCGCTTCATGCGATCCCGTGGACGCGCCGGACGGGACCTTGGATTGGGCCGTGATGCCGTTCGTCAAAGTGACGCGGCACGCGACCGTAGGATTGCCGCGCGAATCCAATATCTCGCGGGCATGGATGGATTTGATGGAAAATGTGTTCGCCATATGCCTGACAGCATAACATGCGGTAAGAGCAAGGAGGAAGGAGGAAGGATTGATGCGACTTTATCGAATCCGCCTTCGTTGAAACTACGGCGGACTATTACGCCTCTTTTTTGATTTATGCGGCGTAATAGAAAAAGCGCCTTTTCAGGCGCGAAGGGAAGTGGCGGAGGCGAGGCACGACAGGCGGAATTCCTGTTCGGCGGCGAGGATGGTGCGCAGCGTGGTGCGGACCGTGGGCACCAGACAGGTCCAAGTGCAATCGTCGCAGAAACGCGCGATGCCCAAACCGATCAAGTTGGTCGACCGCAGACTGTCCGATCCGCACTTGGCGCAATGCGACTTCCGACGCTCCCAATCGTGCGGCAAATCCAGACTATTGGGTCCGAAACCGGCCTCAGGTTCTGGATACGCCTGGAGGTCGCGGTCGAAATCCAACTTGTCGGAATCGGCGCGCAACAACGAACCGGGCGTATCGACCGTTGCCACAGCCACCCAGTCCGCGAAGCGTAAATCCGCCTTGGAATTGGGCCACATGCGGTACGGTTTCTCGAAGAGCACGGTTGGCCCCAGGTGCACCGCCAAGCCGTGTTCCGGATGGCGCACCAAGTCGCCTTTGCCAAAACCGCTTTGGCGCGGCTTGCGGTAGTCCTTGGGCAACTCGGATATGCGCTTGAACGTATGCACGGCATGCAACCTGTTGCGCCGATTCGCCGAAACGTTGGGGTTGAGCGGCAGCACCTTGACCTTCGGACCCTGGGACCGAAGATAAGCCACCAGACAGTCTTCGTGGTAGAAGGTCCTGACCACGGGTTGACGGTCGTAGAAAAAACCTTCGGGCGCCAAAAAGCGCGCGATAGCCAAACTGGCTTCCGGATGGTTGTGCGGCAAAGCTTCCAACACCTTGCCCCCGCAACTCTTGAACGCGTCGAGCGGCAAGGCGGCACCGGTCGGCATGACCAGCTTGGGCAGCGCCTTGGCCTTGGACACGTAGTCGTCTTGGGCCACGGTCAGGGCCACGCCCTCCTTGCGGTGCTGAGGCAATGCGTACTTTACGAATTGGCCGCAACGTAACGATTCGGTCATCTCGTCTCCTTTGAAAGTGCGATACAAAATCCCGGCCGAACCGGGACCGCATTATGCAATGCCTAGATTGATACGTCAAGGGGGAAAGTTTGCTTTCGGGAACGACCGATGCAAGCTTCAATTTTTGTGAAATAACATCACATCTTTGCCTTTTTCGCCTTCACGACCTTTTTAACCACCGTTTTTTTCTTGGCGGTCG